>NZ_JAMYPY010000014.1:0-167215 GCF_040320605.1 Mesorhizobium sp. M0659 | reverse complement strand
CGGGCCGGACTTGGACAGATCTAGACGCGCGCCATGCACACCGAGGTATGGCCGGAGCCGATGAAGCCGAGCTGGCCGGCGGCGCCCTTGGACAGGTCGAGCACGCGCCCTTTGATGAACGGTCCACGGTCGTTGATGCGCACGACGACGCTGCGGCCATTATTCTGGTTGGTCACTTTCAACTTGGTGCCGAAAGGCAGGCTGCGGTGCGCGGCGGTCAGCGCCGACGGGTTCATGCGTTCGCCATTGGCGGTCCTGGAATGCAGTGCGTACCAGGAGGCGCGGCCGCACTGGCCGGCGGCGGAGGAGGCGGACGCACCGACCATTAGGCCAGCCGCGACCGTTACCGCGACAAGCGCGGTCTGGTTTGTTTTCTTCATGTTGGGGGGATTGGCTCCGTTTTCGACAGACCCCAGCCGTTAAGTGTCGAATAAGGCAGGAAATGCGGCAAGCATCGGGCAGTTCCGTGGCACTGGCACACGTTTGGAGTCGCTGAGAAACAGTTTGTCAGGCATCTTTCGTGTGGCGCGGCCGTATCGCCGGCGATATTGCGAGCTGTTTCACAGATTCCGTGAGCAAGGCAGGACGTTATAGTACAAGTAGAAGAGAGCGCGATTGGGCGCCGTCCTTTCGCTCTGTCATCACGGTCATGGCGCAGGTGACGATCGACTTCGGAAAGGAATCTTGGCGATGAGACTGTTCAGATATCTGCTGGCGCTGATCGTGCTCGCCATCGGCGCGCTGTGGTCGCTGCAGGGCATTGGCGTGGTCGGCGGCAGTTTCATGACCGGCCAGTCGCAATGGCTCTATATCGGCATCGTGACCATGCTGGTCGGTTTCGCCGGGCTGGTATGGGCGAGCCGTTCGCGGGGGTGAGTTGCGACGAAAAATCGACCCACACAGATCGACCCCCACTCCGTCGAGCTTCGCTCGACACCTCTCCCCGATCGACGGGGGAGAGGAAAGGCGGAGTGGGGAAGGCGCTGGTCAAACCCGCAGTCGCAAACAGGGCCAACCCGGCGAGCAAGAAAACAGCCACCCCATATTGCCGGTCCATTCTGTTACCTATCTATCCGGTTCGGATAGAATGCCCTGCCCGCGATAGGCTCTACCCGAACAGCTGATCCAGAATCCTGCCCTCCAGCCTGGCAAGCTCGACCGAACCACGCCGGCGCGGCCGCGCCACCGACACGTCGAGATCGAGCGCGATGCGGCCCTCGTCGATCACCACCACCCGGTCGGCGAGCGCAACCGCCTCGGCGACGTCATGCGTCACCAGCACGGCGGTGAATTTTTGCTCCAGCCAGATACGTTCCAGAAGCTGCTGCATTTCGATGCGGGTCAGCGCATCGAGCGCGCCGAGCGGCTCGTCGAGCGCCAGGATCCGAGGCTGTCCGATCAGTGCACGCGCCAGCGCCACGCGCTGCTTCTGGCCGCCCGACAGCACCGAGGGCCATTCGTCGGCGCGGTCGGCGAGGCCGACTTCACCCAGGATGGCGAGCGCGCGCCGCCTGGCTTCCGCACCGGTGGCAAGCCCGGTCAGCCCGACCTCGACGTTTTTCACCACGCTGGCCCAGGGCAACAGCCGCGGCTCCTGGAACATGAAGCGGCTCTCTTCGCCAGCGCCGGCCTTGGCTTCCGGCCCGAATGTCAGCGATCCTGCCGTCGGCCGGTCGAGCCCGGCCAGCAGCCGCAAAAGCGTGCTCTTGCCGCAGCCGCTCTTGCCGATGACGGCAACGAACTGCCCGACCGGCACGTCGAGATCGATGCAGTCGAGCACGACCTTGTCGCCAAAGCGCTTTTCCATGCCCTTGAAGGCAAAGGCGCGCTGCCTTTCGACGGCCTCCTCCGGCCGTGACGGTTCCGGCGCGGCGACGAAGGAACGGATGGCGGTCAGGCTGGCGGTTGGCATCGAACCCTCAGGCGTTCTGGAAGGCGGGATGCCAGCCGAGCGACAGCCGCTCGAGCAGGCGGGCGAAGCTGTCGGCAAGCTTGCCGAGCAGCGCATAGATCAGGATCGACAGCACGACCACATCGATCAGCAGGAATTCGCGTGCCTGCATGGCCATGTAGCCGAGGCCGGAACTGGCCGAGATGGTTTCGGCAACGATCAGCGTCAGCCACATGATGCCCAGCGCATAGCGCAGGCCGACGAAGATCGCCGGCAGCGCGCCGGGCAGGATCACCTGAAAAAACAACGCGCGGCGGTCCATGCCGTAGACCCGGCCCATCTCGACCAGCTGCGGGTCGACGCTCTGGATGCCGAGCAGCGTGTTGACGTAGATCGGGAAGAACACGCCGAGCGCCACCAGGAACAGTTTTGCTTCCTCGTCGATGCCGAACCACAGGATGACCAGCGGGATCAGCGCCAGATGCGGGATGTTGCGGATCATCTGCAGCGTCGTGTCGGTCAGGCCGCGGCTGAGCGCCGACAGCCCGTTGGCAAGGCCGAGTGCAAAGCCGATCGAGCCGCCGATGGCAAAGCCGGCCAGCGCACGCAGCGTGCTGACGCCGATGTTTTCGATCAGCTCGCCCGACAGCGTCAGCCGCCAGAAGGCCTCGGCCACCGCGCTCGGCGCCGGCAGCACATTGGCCGGCATCACGCCGGCGCGGCTGGCGGCTTCCCAGCCAATTATGACCAGCGCCGGCAGCAGCCAGCCGATGCCGTTCTGTTTGACGCGCCGGGCAAAACTCACGACGAGGCCTGCAGGCGGTTGGCGCCGTGGAAGCCGACGGCGAATTCATTGGCGATGTTCTCATGCGCCCGTGCCCGCCTGGTGCCCAGGCCGAGACGCGGGAACAGAAGCTCGGCGACACGGTAGGCTTCCTCGAGATGCGGGTACCCAGAGCCGATGATGGTGTCGATGCCGATCGCCTGATACTCGCGGATGCGCTCGACGATCTGCTCCGGCGAGCCGACCAGCGCGGTGCCGGCGCCGCCGCGCACCAGGCCGACGCCGGCCCACAGATTGGGTGACACCACCAGCCGGTCGCGGCGGCCGCCATGCAGTTCGGCCATGCGCCGCTGTCCCACAGAGTCCATCTCCTTGGTGAAGCGGGCCTGGGCATTTTCGATCTGGGCATCGGTGACGTGGCTGATCAGCCGGTCGGCGGCGCGCCAGGCCTCTTCCTCGGTCTCGCGCACGATGAAATGCAGCCTGATGCCGAAACGCAGTTTGCGGCCGCGCCGTTCAGCCTTGTTGCGCGCCGCGCTGAGTTTTTCCGCCACCTGCGCCGGCGGCTCGCCCCAGGTCAGGTACATGTCGACGAGATCGGCGGCGAGCTCCTGGCCGGCATCGGACGAGCCGCCGAAATAGAGCGGCGGCCGCTCCTGTTGCGGCAGAAGATCAAGACGGCCATTGTCGACGCGGTAATATTTGCCGTTGAAGTTGACGCTCTCGCCCGACACCAGCGCGCGCCAGATGGTCAGAAACTCTTGCGCCTGCGCATAGCGCTCGTCATGCGGCAGGAACACGCCATCGCCGGCAAGCTCGGTCGGGTTGCCGCCGACCACGACATTGAGCAGCAGGCGGCCATTGCTCAGCCGGTCGAGCGCCGCCGTCTGGCGCGCCGCGAAGGTGGGCAACGTCACGCCGGGCCGTAGCGCCACCAGGAATTTGAGCTTTTCCGTCAGCGCTGCAAGGCCGGAGGCGGTGATCCACGAATCCTCGCAATTCTGCCCGGTCGGCAAAAGCACGCCGGGAAAGCCGAGCCGGTCGACGGCCTGTGCGATCTCCTTGAAGTAAGCGAACTCCGGCGGCCGCTGCTGCTGTTCGGAGCCGAGATAGGAGCCGTCGCCATGCGTCGGGATGAACCAGAAGAAATCGAGCGGGCCGGCTTGCGGGCTTGATGAAGCGGTCATGGCGAAATCCCTGAGGCTTGAAACGGCAAAGGCGCCGGGGGTTTTCCCCCCGGCGCCACACAAGAAAGTTCAATTGCCCGGTGCGGTCCACACGGCGTCGGAGATGCGCACCGCGTTCGGGATCAGCTTGAGCTTGTAGAAGCGATCGGCTGTCGCCTGCTGGCCGGCGATGATCTCGTCGGTGATCGGGAAGATGCCGAATTTGGTGCGGTTGGCCGCGATCGTCTGTGCATCGAGCGGCACGCCGGTCACCTCATGCAGCGCCGCGGCAACCTTGTCGCGGTTCGCGTCCGCCCATTTCGCCGCCACGCCGAGCGCCGCTATCGTCGTGGTGATCGTCTCCGGATGCGCCTTGGCGAAATCCTTGTTGGCGAGGAAATAGGTGTTCACCTTGAGCACCTCGCTGGAGCGCGCCAGCACGCGCGGCTGGTAGCGTGTCTCGGCGATGGCGTAGAACGGATCCCAGACCGCCCAGGCATCGATCTGGTCGCTGGCGAAAGCCGCCGAGGCATCAGCCGGGCTGAGATAGACCGGGGTGATCTGGTCGAAGGGGATGTTTGCTTTTTCGAGTGCCGCGACCAGCAGATTGTGCGCGCTGGTGCCTTTGCCGACGCCGATGCGCTTTCCCTTGAGGTCAGCGAGCGACTGGATCGGCGATGCCGGCTTGACGAAGATCGCTTCGCCGTCGCCATTGGCTGGCAGTGCCGCCGCATAGACGATGTTGGCGCCGGCCGACTGGCCGAAGATCGGCGGTGCGTCGCCGGTCCAGCCGACATCGATGGCGCCGACATTGAGCGCCTCGACCAGCGGCGGGCCGGCGGTGAATTCGACCCATTTCACCACGACACCCTTGTCGCTCAGCGCCTTCTCGATCACCTGCTGCTGCCGGGCGATGACCGGCAGGCCGGTCTTCTGATAGCCGATGTTGAGCTGCTTCAACTCCTGCGCCGAGGCACTGAGCGAGGCGGAAATGCCCGCCGCCAACAGGCCGATGCCGAAAACGCGTCTGGTCAGGCTGAACATGATCCGTCTTCCTTCGCTGCGAACCGGCGCCGGGAAGGGCTCCCTGCCGTGGATGAGAGACAAGGCTAGGTAGGTCTATAAATTTAGTAGAGAAACGATTTTGCGAGTTGGCTGCTTGACGTGGAAATATTTTCTTCAGAACCCAGCGCTCGTCATCCTAGGGCGAAGCAAGGAGCGAAGCGACGCGGCGCAGACCCTAGGATCCATGCCGTGACGTTTGCCGTAGAGTGGAACGGATCAGAATGTCGCTTGTGCGCGGACCGAGGCTCGATACCCTGAAAAAACCATGACCGGCTACGTCTACATGACTGCAAGCCAAAAACGCGGCACGATCTACATCGGCGTCACCAACGATCTCGCCCGCCGCATGCCTGAACACAAATCCGGCCAGGGCGCAGGCTTCACCAGCCGCTACGGTGTTCAACGGCTGGTCTGGTATGAGGAATTCTTCGACATCACCGATGCCATTCAACGCGAGAAGTCGCTGAAGCGATGGCCGAGACAGTGGAAGATCGAACTGATAGAGAAGGCCAATCCGGAGTGGTTTGAGCTGTTTCGCGGAACCGGGTGGTAGGCGCCCGGTTTGTTGCTCCCCTGGAGCGTAGCATCAGCGTCTCGGCATGGATCCTAGGGTCTGCGCCGCGTCGCTTCGCTCCTTGCTTCGCCCTAGGATGACGAAATCGCGAAGGCTGGCGCTAATCACCATCACCTCACTGCGACCAATACTGCCAGGCCCAGTAAAATCCCTCGTCGCGTGGCGGCAGGCGGTCGCGTTCGGCGTCGAGTTGCACCGGGGCCGGCGATTTCGGTTGCGGCTGCGACGACGAGTTCTCCCGCCAGGCGAGCAGCCAGTTGCCGAGATGGGCGAACAGCACCGCGGTGGACTGGGTCATGACATCACTCCTTCTGTTCCGGGGTCGGCGGTCGCCGTGCTGCGAAGGGAAGCAGCCGGTCAAACCGGCAGAACTTGTTGTCATTCCTTTCCCGCCCACGGAACCAGCTGACGCTCGATTCGGCGGATAATGAATTCCAGCACGAAGGCTATTGTCGCGATCACCACTATTCCCATCACCACGACATCGGTGACCAGGAACTGGGCGGCCGACTGGATCATGAAGCCGAGGCCGCGCGTTGCCGCCACCAGCTCGGCTGCAACCAGCGTCGACCAGCCGGCGCCGAGCGCGATGCGCAGGCCGGTGAGGATCGACGGCAGCGCGCTGGGCAGGATGACATGGCGCACCACTTGGCGCTGCGTCGCACCAAGCGAACGGGCCGCATCGATGCGCTCCTTTGAGACACCGCGCACGCCCGAGGCCGTCGACAGCGCCACCGGCGCCAGCATGGCGATTGCGATCACCAGGATCTTTGACGGCTCGCCGATGCCGAACCAGATGATGACCAGCGGCAGATAGGCGAGCGGCGGGATCGGGCGCAAAAATTCGAGCAGCGGATCGAAGATGCCGCGCCCAATGGTGCTGATGCCTATGGCGAGACCGACGGGCACGCCGACGATGATGGCCGCGACCAGCGCCGCGAACACGCGGCCGAGGCTGGCGACGATGTGCTGGAGCAAAGTCGCGTCGACGAAGCCGTCCTTGATCACCACGATGAACTTGGTCCACACGGCGGCGGGCGACGGCAGGAACACCGGCGACACCAGTTGCAGGCGCGCAGACAGCGCCCATGCCGCCAGCACGGCCAGGATGGTGACGGCGCTGATCGCCCGCGAGGAAACCCCGCGCCGCTTCCGCACCGGCCGCGACCACGGCACCGAAATGGCATCGGCCTCGCCGGTCCCGGTGGCCGGCCGCTCGCTGTAGGAGGTTACGCTCATGCCGCCTCTCCTTCGAAGATCGCATCGGTCAGCTCGCCGCGCGCCGCGGCAAAGGCTGGATCGGCCTTGATGGCGCGGATCGGCTCGCCTGCGGCATAGCGCCGGCTGAAGCCGGTTTCGAATGTCCGCACCACATGGCCAGGTCCCGGCGCGAGCACGACGATGCTTGTGGCCAGCACCAGCGCCTCCTCGATGCCATGCGTGACCATCAGCACGCCAACCCGGCTTGCGGTCCACAGGTCGAGCAGCGTCGTCTGCATGCGCTCGCGCGTCAGCGCATCGAGCGCGCCGAGCGGTTCGTCGAGCAGCAGGAATTCCGGTTCGGCGGCAAGCGCACGGGCGAGGCCGACGCGCTGGCGCATGCCGCCGGACAATTCCCAGATGCGTTTGTCGCCGACGCTGTCGAGCTTGACCAGCGCCAGCAACTGGTCGGCGCGGCGCGCCCGCTCGGCTTGCGGCACGCCGCGTAGCCTGAGCGCAAAGGCGACGTTTTCACGAGCCGTCAGCCAGGGAAACAGCGCATCGTTCTGGAACACGATCGCCCGGTCGGAGCCTGGGCCGGTGATCGGCCTGCCGCCGATCGTGGCGACCCCGCGCGCGGGTTCGACCAGGCCGGCGGCGACATTGAGCAGCGAGGTCTTGCCGCAGCCGGAGCGGCCGACCAGCACGACGAAATCACCCTTGGCGACATCGATGGAAACTCGGTCGACCGCCGGCGCTGCTTGGCCGTCATAGTGAACCGAGACCTTGTCGAGTACGAGATGCGGGTCGAGTACGAGATGCGGCATGAAAAGGGGCTCCGGAAGAAAATCAGCCTGCCCCGGCCCGGTTAAGCGGATCCGGGACAGGCAGCACGCGGCGTCAGGGAAGAAGAACCGCGCGTGGCACTAGAGCGCCGCGTGCCGCTGGGGCACGAAAAGGACGCTCTAAAACTCAGCTGTCAGTTCGAGGCCAGAGCCTCGGTCACGTATTTCGACGACACGTATTTCGAATAGTCGGGCAGCACGGCGTCGATCTTGCCCTGCTCCTTGAGGAAGGCCGAGGCTGCCTCGATCGCCTTGACCGTGCCGCCGCCGAGGAATTTGTCGGAAGCCTGCTCTTCCAATGTCGGGAAGACGTAACCCTTGAGGAGCTGCGGCACCTCTTCCAGTTTGGCGCCGGTGATCTTGGCGATCTTGGCCGCTTCCGGCGACGAAACCGACCATGCCTCGGGCTTGGCCAGGAACTGGGCATAGGATTCGCCGGTCACCTTGACGAAATCGCGCACGGCGTCCGGGTTCTTTTCGGCGAAGTCGGTGCGCACGATCCAGGCGTCAAAGGTCGGCGCGCCCCAGGCGGCAACCTGCGAGGAATCCAGCACCACCTTGCCTGTCGTCTTGATCTGGCCGAGCGCCGGATCCCAGACATAGGCCGCGTCTATGTCGCCGCGAGCGAACGCGGCGGCTATTTCCGGTGGCCTGAGATTAAGGATTTCGACCGACTTCGGGTCGACGTTTTCGTGCTTCAGCGCGGCAAGCAGGCTGTAATGCGTGGTCGACACGAACGGCACCGCCACCTACTTGCCGGCGAGGTCGGCGATCTTCTCGATGCCGGATCCATTGCGGGCGACCAGCGCCTCGGACTGGCCGATCAGGCCGACGACAAAGATGGTCTGGATCGGCAGTTCGCGGCTGGCGGCCGCGGCCAGCGGACTCGAGCCGACATAGCCGATATCGACCGAACCGGATGCGACGGCGGCGATGACATCGGCGCCGGAATCGAATTTGCGCCAGTCGATCGTGGCCTTGGTCGCCTTTTCATAGGCGCCGTCGGCCTGCGCTACTTTGGAAGGTTCGACCACCGTCTGGTAGCCGATGGTGATGTTGAGGTCCTGCGCCTGGGCCGGGCCGAGGAAGGCCGCACCCGCCAAAGCTGCCGACGACAGGAGGACAATGCGTCGCGAAATGCTGGACATGAAAGGCTCCATGAAAAATGAGAAAAACCGGATGCCTGTTCATAGTCAGCTAATTCTATCATTCTTGTAGAGTTAAATCCTTCCAAGCAAGAAGCACTTGTTAGAAAAAAACCACCGGCTGATGCGGGCGCGGTGACCGGCCCGTGCCGAACCGTGCGCAAACGCAAACGGCGCCCCCAAGGTGCTGAAGAGTTGGTGGTCCTGCCAACCCTCCTACGGAAGAGGCCTGATTTGGTGCTCGGCGCGCCGCTTGCGGCCTGCCGCAGGATCGATGTCGAGCCGTTGAGCCTCACCGACTTCCGCAGCGACGGCCACCGCTGGATGCTGCGGTCAAGCGGCGTGCCGGTGGCCGCCAAGGCCGCCCGGCCTCAGAGCGGCAAGGCGGCGTCCTGATATCGGGCGCAGGGCGGCGCCCGAGTTGTCGGGAGTCATGTTTCGCCGATCCGCGGGCTGCGACCCAAAATTCCCGGCAAAGCCCCAAATGGCGCAAATCCATGCTGTAAAAGACGGTTGATTTGAAAACACGTTCCGCGTGTTCGAGGGTAAGTATAGTAATCTTATCGACATTGGGAGCAGGAGCCGCCGCTCATCGCCGCAATCGCTCGCGGCTGGCTGTGACCTTAACGGCACAAAGCCTTGCTAAAGTGGCCCCTGCGGCGTGAAAACGAAGCAAAATCAAGGTTTCTCGGCTTGTATATCATGTCAGTAGAATTTATGTGTCGAAGCAGCTTGCACGCGGCGGGGAGGCACGTCAGGCGTTTCGCAACCGATGGTTTGGGCCATCGCCTGACAGAGAAACATTCGGTCTATGCTCACCAAAAAAGGCAAGTACGGCCTCAAGGCGCTGGTCCATCTGGCGCATCTGCCGGTGGGACAGCTCGCCTTCGTCGGCGACATCGCCAGCGGCAACAACATCCCGAAGAAATTCCTCGACGCCATTCTGGGCGAATTGCGCAATGCCGGTTTCGTCCAGAGCCGCAAGGGCAAGGATGGCGGCTATCGCCTGGCGCGCCCGGCCGACGAGATCAAGGTCGGCCATGTCGTGCGCGTCCTCGACGGACCGCTGGCGCCCATCCCCTGCGCCAGCCGCACCCAGTATCAGCGCTGTGAAGACTGCAATGAGGCGACATGCCAAGTCCGACATCTGATGCTCGAGGTCCGGCAGGCGATCGCCGAGGTGCTCGACCAGCGCACGCTGGCCGAGATGCGCGACATCGTCCTCGACGACCTTCCGGTCGCGAGGGACATCGACGAGCTTGCGCCGGCGCAAAAGGTCCCCGCCTGATCCTGAGCGTGCTCGCATGAGCGTCGCGCGCGCCAATTCGATCATCCGCAGCTCGATCATCATCGTCGGCGGCGGCGCCAGCGGCGTCGTGCTTGCCGCGCATCTGCTGAAGTCGCCCAACCCGGACCTTCGCGTCACGCTGATCGAAAAGCGTCCGCATTTCGGCCAGGGCATCGCCTATTCGACGCTCTTATCGGCGCACGTGCTGAATGTCAGCGCCGCGGGGATGAGCGCCTATGCCGACGATCCCCTGAATTTCTGGCGTTGGTTGCAGGGGCGCGGCCTGATAAGCCAGGAACAGACGCCGCAGACACCCTTCTATGCACCGCGCAGCGTCTATGCCCGCTACCTCAAGGAAGTGCTCGACGAACTCGAAGCGCGCGAAAAGGAAACCGGCCGTCTCAGGCTGATTCGCGAGGAAAGCCTGTCGATCTCGCCGACATCGTCCGGTGTCGAAGTGGTGCTGGCCAACGGCACCAGCGTCGTCGCGCATCTGGCGGTGCTTGCCACCGGCCACGACGAGCAGCCCGGCGCCGGCCAAGGTCATGCCATCCGCATGGGCACCGAGGCCGACACAGCGCTCGATCCTGAAGCCCGCGTGCTGGTGCTGGGCACCGGGCTCAGCATGGTCGATGCCTTCCTGTCGCTCGAGCAGCGCGGCCATCGCGGCGAGATCGTCGCCGTGTCGCGGCGCGGCCTGCTGCCGGCGCCGCACCGCAAGGGCAACCCGATCAAGCTCGACGTCGCCGACATTCCGCTCGGCACGCAGCTCTCCTATTTCGTCGGCTGGTTCCGCGACCTAATCCGAGAAAACCAGAAGGCCGGCATCGACTGGCGCGACGTCGTCGATGGGCTGCGACCCTTCAACCAGAAGATCTGGCAGAACTGGCCGTCCTCGGCCAAGCGCCGCTTCGTCGAGCACACCAAGGCCTGGTGGGACATCCATCGCCATCGGCTGGCGCCCGAGGTGCATGCCCGCGTCACCGAGGCGGTGCGCACCGGCCGCATCCGCCCGGTCGCCGGCCGTGTCGTCGGCATCGAGGCCGGCGATGGATTCACCGTCGGCATCCAGTCCCGCCACACAAAGGCGCTGGAAACGCTGCAGGTCGCCCGCATCTATGATTGCACCGGCATCGCCCGCGATATCTCGACGACGTCGAACAGCGTCGTGCGCTCGCTGGTCGACCGCGGCCTGGCGCGGCCCGACCCGCTGCGGCTTGGTCTCGATGTCACAGCCAAATGCGAAATCATCGCCGGCGACGGCACCGCATCGGCCAAGATCCTCGCCGTCGGGCCGCTGACCCGCGGCACCTTCTTCGAGATCGACGCCATCCCCGATATCCGAGTCCAGTGTGCGCGGCTGAGCAAGCAGCTGCTGGGGTAAAGCTGTTGACGTCGGTGGGATAGCACGCCCCTCAGAGGGGGGTGGGAAGGATCGCTACGGAGGGTGTTGGGCTTGAGTCCAAAGCCGGCCTAAAACTGGAATTCCATTCCCCCTCTCGCCGGTTGATTGGCACGATCTACCTTCTTTCCGACTGCAAACGGCCGGAAAAGAAGCTACGCTGCCGCTCTGCCCCCGAGGCGGTCGCTTGTTCAAGGGAGCACATCGATATGAGCGAGCACGGAAAAGCTGCGCCAGGCAGTTCGGACGGCGCGTTATCCCGCCTGCGTCCGCCCTACGCCTCGGTGCTCGACCTCATCGGCCAGACGCCGGTGGTCGAACTGACCAAATTCGACACCGGCAAGTGCCGGCTGTTCATCAAGCTCGAAAGCCAGAATCCAGGCGGCTCGATCAAGGACCGCATTGCGCTGTCTATGATTTCCGCGGCCGAGAAGGAAGGCAAGCTCAAGCGCGGCGGCACCATCGTCGAGGCGACCGCCGGGAATACCGGCCTCGGCCTCGCCCAGGTCGGCATCCCCAAGGGCTACCGCATCATCCTCGTCGTGCCCGACAAGATGTCGCGCGAAAAGATCCAGCATCTGCGCGCGCTCGGCGCCGAAGTGCGCATGACGCGCTCCGATGTCGGCAAGGGCCATGCCGAATATTACCAGGACATGGCCGAGAAGATCGCATCGGAAACGCCCGGCGCCTTCTACGCCAACCAGTTCGCCAACCCGGCCAACCCCGAGGCGCATGAGACCACCACCGGACCGGAAATCCTTGCCCAGCTCGATGGCGACCTCGACGCCGTGGTCGTCGGCGTCGGCTCCGGCGGTACGCTGACCGGGCTTGGCCGCTACTTCGCCAGAACATCGCCGAAGACCGAAATGGTGCTGGCCGATCCCGTCGGATCGGTGCTGGCGCCGCTGATCAAGACCGGCAAGATGGAAGAGGCCGGCAGCTGGACCGTCGAAGGCATCGGCGAGGATTTTGTGCCGCCCAATGCCGATCTGTCGCTGGTCAGGAAAGCCTATTCCATCCCAGACAAGCAGAGCATGCTGGCCGTGCGGGACCTGCTTTCGAAGGAAGGCATTCTCGCCGGCTCGTCTTCCGGCACGCTGCTGTCGGCCGCGCTTCGCTATTGCCGCGAGCAGACGACAGCAAAACGCGTCGTCACCTTCGTCTGCGACAGCGGCAACAAATATCTGTCCAAGGTGTTCGACGATTTCTGGCTGGCCGAGCAGGGGCTGGCCGAACAGGAACAGCATGGCGATCTGCGCGACCTCGTCATGCGCTCGCACCGCACCGGCGACACCGTTTATGTCGGCCCCGACGAAAGCCTGCTCAACGCCTATGGCCGCATGCGCCGCTCCGATGTCTCGCAGCTGCCGGTGCTGGACAACGGCAAGCTGGTCGGCATTATCGATGAGGGCGATATATTGGCCAAGGTCGACGGCCCCTATGAAGGCCGCTGGGACCGCTTCAACGCTCCGGTGCGCACCGCCATGACCTCCAATCTGCACACGCTGCAGGCCAGCCAGACGCTGGATGCGCTGCTGCCGGTGTTCGACCGCAACGAGGTCGCCATCATCTTCGATGGCGACGAGTTCGTCGGCCTGATAACCCGTATCGACCTGATCAACCATTTGAGGCGCGCACGATGACTGCTGAAACATCCCCATCGGGCAAGAACCGCCTGGCTTTTTCCACGCGCACCATCCATGGCGGCCAGAGCCATGACCCGCTGACCGGCGCGGTGATGGTGCCGATCTACGCGACCTCGACCTATGGCCAGCAGTCGCCCGGCGTGCACAAGGGGTTTGAGTACGCCCGCAGCCAAAACCCGACCCGCTTTGCCTTCGAGCGCGCGGTGGCCGATCTCGAGAGCGGCTCGGCCGCCTTTGCCTTTGCTTCCGGCCTGGCGGCGATCTCGACCGTGCTCGAGCTGCTCGACAGCGGCGCCCATATCGTTGCAACCGACGACATCTATGGCGGCTCGTTCCGGCTGATGGAGCGGGTGCGCAAGCGCTCGGCCAATCTGCAGGTGAGTTTTGTGGACTTCACCGATCTGGCGGCGGTGGAAGCAGCGATTCGCCCGGAGACAAAACTGCTCTGGGTCGAAACTCCGACCAATCCGCTGCTGCGTATCGTCGACCTCGAAGGCGTTGCGGCACTCGCCAGGCGCAAAGGGGTTTTGACGGTCGCCGACAACACGTTCTGCAGCCCCTACATCCAGCGGCCGCTGGAACTCGGCATCGACATCGTCGTCCACTCGACGACAAAATATCTCAACGGCCATTCCGACATGGTCGGCGGCGTCGCCATCGTCGGCGACAACAAGGATTTGGCGGCCCAGCTGAAATTCCTGCAGAACGCCATCGGCGCCATCTCCGGTCCCTTCGACAGTTTTCTCGCGCTGCGCGGCATCAAGACACTGGCGCTCAGGATGGAGCGGCATTCCACGAACGGCCTGAAGATTGCGCAGTGGCTGGAGGCGCGAAAAGATGTGCGCCGCGTCGTCTATCCCGGCCTGGCCAGCCATCCGCAGCACGCCATCGCCGTCCAACAGATGCATGCCTTCGGCGGCATGATCTCGGTCGACCTCGACCGCGACCTCGCCGGCACCAAACGCTTCCTCGAACGGACGCAATTGTTCACGCTGGCTGAAAGCCTCGGCGGCGTCGAAAGCCTGATCGAACATCCGGCGCTGATGACGCACGGCTCGATCCCGGCCGAAAAGCGCGCGGAAATCGGCATTTCGGATTCGCTGGTGCGGTTGTCGGCGGGGATAGAGGATGGCGATGATCTGATCGCCGACCTGGACCAGGCGCTAAGGGGGTAGGGTGCGGGGCGGACCAATTTTTCAATCGAGGTATTGAACTGTGTAGTGATGTGCACTACATCAGCACAATGCAAATATCGGTCGAAAATTTGATTCTTGTGAGTCCGGAGGTGAACCGATCCCTTCGGAGCATACGCACTTTTTCCGAATTTTCGTGGCGACGATTCGAGAAACAGGGAGGGGGCATTTATGTGTCCGACTCTCTCGAGAAGCTTCAGCCCCAGATTACGCAATGGCATTTTCGTTCTGATTTGGCAGTCCAAGTCGAACACCTGCTGCCTGCGGCTGCCCTGTCCACCAAGCCTACTGAAAGCGCCTTGCGTGAAACATGGACAGCGGCTGCCTCGCTCAACGTTCTTAGCGCTATTGCCGATCAGCAGGATGTCTTCGCCCGCTTGGGGGAGTATCTCTGCCGAAAAGGAAGCGCTCGCCCGCTATATGACTTTCTGACCAAAGTTCAGGCGGCTGAGGGCAAATTCAGAGGTCCAAAATGGCTGCCGGACCGGAGCTTTAAGTTATCGGTTCCTTCCATAGATCGCGCGGCTCAGTCAGACAGCGTATCTTTCTATGATTTTGGAGGGGCTGACAGCCATATTTCTCTGTCAACCCGGCGTGTCCGAGCGCTTTTCGATGAGATATTTGCGTCGTCCTCTATGTGTGACGATAATTTTACGCCGGCTGAAGCATTTCTACAGCAAGTCTCGGAACGGTTCTCAGAAATTATTGCACTGGTAGCCATCGTTATTAGATTCCGACCTCAGCCTATCGCTTACAGCGTTTCATCCACAAGAGATTTCGTTCTACGCCATATTCTCTGCACCGGCACCCCGCCACCGTCTCTGTGCCTTGCGTCGCAGCATGTGCAATCAGAACAAGAGGGTCGCAGAGGAAGTTCAAATGCGCCGTTTCAAAGATCCGGGGACCGAAGAGGTTTCCCATTCAAGGTTTTGCGAAGTTTTCCCAGAAGAAATTCGTACGGAAGCTCACGAAACTATCCGCCTGCTGATGGCAGCAACCTCTCTTCAAGACGTTGGAGTCATTGGCAAAATCTCACGCTGGGCGAATTATCCTGGCAAATTCGGGCTCTGCATTCAGCGTAGGTGGTTTGTCACCTTCAAGTGGAGCGATGATTTTGGAGCGTATGAAATTGGCATCGAACGTCGGCATTCATCTGAATAATAGTCGTTTTCGAACGGCTGCTGAAGCACTTCGGCCCGGCAGGGTTTTGCGAGATAAAATTCTCGCCGGGTCGAACATTACCCAAGAGCAACTTGCGGACGCGATGGGCGTGTCTCGGTATTCAGTCAACCAAATTGTGAATGGCCGCCGGTCGATAACAGCCGAGATGGCAATACGTCTCTCAGCCGTGACCAGCACTTCCCCCCAATTTTGGCTCAATCTACAGATGGAACTCGATCTATGTCAGGCTAGGGCAGAGCTTGGCGATACGACTAGCAAGCTTAAGGTATTGCGTCGTCCACTTGATGAAGCGTCTCTGTTTGTCGACGAGGAGCCGGAGGGTAAGGGCTCGGACGCTGTATGGCGACTTGATCGCTAAGCTTTGAGCTTGCTCGTTAACACAATCGGAGGGGGTTGCTTAACTCTTCGCCGCTATGTCCCGCCCCGGGGAGGCATGGCGAGAGTGAGTGTGATGGACAACAACCCGGAAAAGCGCAGCGAATGGCGCGCCATTTTTTATGTGCAGGCCCGCGTGGCCATCCTGTTCGTCCCGGTCGTCGCCAGTCTTCTGATCATTGCCGCACTTGCCGGCAACGACCACAGTCCCGACGCCCTCGACCGCACGGTTACTGGCTCGGTGAAATAGGGGCAGCGGTCGGCCGACAGTCGGCCGCCTCAGAAAAACTTCGGGATCGGGCCGTTCTGCGGCGTCACGTCGCCTTCCAGGTCGATGAACGCCTCGTCGACAAAGCACCAGGCCCAGCCTTCCGGCGGGTCGTAGCCTTCGATGATAGGGTGCTTGGTGGCGTGGAAATGCTTGGTGGCGTGGCGGTTGGGCGAGTCGTCGCAGCAGCCGACATGGCCGCAGGTGCGGCAGAGCCTGAGATGCACCCACATGGAGCCGCTCTTCAGGCACTCCTCGCAGCCGAGCGCGCTCGGCGCCACCGTCTTGATGTCGCGCGTGTGTTTGCATTCATCCATTATGCTCTCCTGGCCAGTTCGGGCGCTGCTGCGTCGGGTCGCGCGAGATAGGCGTGCAAGGCAGCCACCACCTGGGCGCCTTCGCCGACGGCGGCGGCGACCCGCTTGACCGAGCCTGCGCGCACGTCGCCGATGGCGAACACGCCGCTGCGGCTGGTCTCCATCTGGCCCGCCCCTATGTCGGCGCCGGTGCGCACGAAACCCCTGGCGTCGAGCGCGATATCGCACCCAGCCAGCCAATCGGTGTTGGGGTCGGCGCCGATGAACAGGAAGAGATGCTGGATCGGCCGCATCTCGACGCCGCCGGGGTTGCGCCAGCGCAACTGGGTGAGATTGCCGCCTTCGCCTTCCAGCGCCTCGATCTCGGTCTCGCCAAGCACCTCGATGTTGGGTTGCGCCTCGATACGCTCGACCAGATAGCGCGACATGGTTTCCCTGAGGCCGCCGCGGCGCGCCAGCATCGTCACCTTGCGCACCTGGCTGGCGAGATAGACGGCCGCCTGCCCCGCCGAATTGCCGGCGCCGACCAGCGCCACTTCTTGCCCTATGCATAGCCGCGCTTCGATCGGCGAGGCCCAGTAATGCACCGACGTGCCCTCGAACTCGGCCAGCTTGGCGATGTCGAGGCGGCGGTAGCGGGCGCCGCTGGCGATCACCACCGTGCGCGCGCGCAGGCTTTCACCGTCGCCGACGGCGAGCGTGTAGCCCTCGCCTGCTGCACCGAGCAGCTTGGCCTCGTCGGGGATGAGTATTTCAACGCCGAATTTCTGCGCCTGGTTGTAGGCGCGCGCCATCAGCGCCATGCCGGAAATGCCGGTGGGGAAACCCAGATAGTTCTCGATGCGCGCGGAGGCGCCGGCCTGGCCGCCGAAGGCGCGGCAATCGAGCACGATGGTCGACAGCCCTTCGGATGCCGCATAGACCGCGGCCGCCAGCCCCGCCGGCCCGGCGCCGACAATGGCGACGTCATAGACCATGTCGGGATCGATCGGCCGCAGCAGGCCGATGCAGCGGGCAAGTTCGGTTTCGCCGGGATTGTGCATCAGCTTGCCGTTGGGGCAGAGCACGATCGGCAGATGGTGCGGGTCGACATGAAAATGCTCAATCAGCGTCTTGGCGCACGGGTCGCTGTCGGAATCGAGCGCGCGGTGCGGCTGGCCGCTGCGGCGCAGAAACCCCTGCAGCCGCAGCGTGTCGCCATTGCCGGCCGGGCCTACGACGATCGGTCCGCTGCTGCCACTTTCCAGGAGCCCGACGCGGCGCAGGATCAGCGCCCGCATGATCCGCTCGCCAAGGCTTGCCTCCTGCACCATCAGGTCGCGCAGCCGCTGCGAGGGGATGACGAAGGCCTCGACCGGCTCGGCCGCCTCCGCATTGACCAGCGACGGCCGGCTGGAAAGCTGCGCCAGCTCGCCGATGAAATTGCCTGGGCCATGGGTGACGATGGTCTCGCGCCGGCCGGGCCTGACATCCTGGGTGATATCGGCCGTGCCCGACAGGATGACGATCAGCCCCGGCGCCACAGTGCCGGCGGTGACGATGTGCTCGCCGGCGGCATAGGAACTCGCCTCGCCGAACCGGCGCATGCGCTCGATATCGGCGTCGCCCAGGATGGGAAACATCTGGTCGCGGCGGGTGACGGTGATCGGCTGGGTGGGTGGGGCCATAGGTAGAACGTAGCGCCGAGACGGCCGGGTTTGAAGTGGTTTGTTGGAGGACTGGCCGGAAGGGGAGGTGGCTCCCGCGCCAACTGGTTCGGATGCTTCGCATGGCCCCGCGCTGCAAGGCAAACAGCGCGCCGACCAGTGCGACCTTTATAAGGGCGAGCCCGAGCAGTACCGTCGGCAGTCCTCGCTCACCGGTGTGTTGCAGGAGCAGCGCGCCGACGAACGGCGCCGCGGCTATCGCGTTACGCCAAGCGCCTGGGGTGCGGTGGTATCCTCGGGCTCCCCGAAGGCAGATCCCGGCGAAAGCCCATTCGTCACATCTTTGTAGAGCGCTATCGGATGCGGGCGCCCCACCAGATATCCTTGGATTTCGGGACATCCTTCCCTCATCAGGAAGGCACGCTCGTCCTCTGTTTCGACACCCTCCGCGATGACAGGCAAGGCCAGCGCATTCCCCAGGCTGAGTATCGTGCGCACGATGGCGGCCGATTGGACATTCGAACCAACACCCGAAACAAAACTGCGATCGATCTTGATCTTGTCGAATGGAAACGCCTGCAGCGAGGACAGTGAGGCATACCCGGTGCCAAAATCATCCATCGAGACCCTGACGCCCAACGCCTTCAACCTCCGCAAAACCGACAAGGCAGTTGCCCGGTCGCGGATGAGAACCCCTTCCGTGATTTCCAGTTCCAGCCGCCCCGGAGCAAGGCCGGTCTCGTAGAGGATAGAATGAACGAGGCCTACCAGGTCCCCGAAACGGAATTGCACGGGAGAGAGGTTGACGGCGATCTGCAGCGGTGAGGGCCAGGAGGCCGCGTCTCTGCACGCCTGCCTGAGCGTCCATTCACCTATCTCAACGATCGTGCCATCCTGTTCGGCAAGCGAGACAAACGCGTTTGGGGAGATGAGCCCATGCTTTGGATGGTGCCATCGGGCGAGTGCCTCGAAACCAAAGATTTCGCCGTCCATCCTGGCTTGCGGCTGATAATGAAGCACAAGTTCGCCATGGGCGACCGCAGAGCGCAAATCTCGCTGCAAGGCGTAGCGCTCTCTTAGCCGCCTATCCATCTCAGGATCGAAGAATTGCACCATTCGACGACCGTCCGCCTTGGCCCGGTAGAGCGCTGCGTCGGCATTTGCCATCAGCGCCGCGGCATTCTCTCCGTCTTTCGGATAGATCGCGGCGCCGATGCTCACCCCGATCGAAATGTGCTGGCCCCGGATTTCGAATTTGCCTGCCGCCGATTCGAACAGACGGTCCGCAACATCCTTGGCACTCGCGGACCGGTCATCCATGGTCAGGACAACCGTGAACTCGTCGCCGCCCATGCGCGCGATAAACGCCTCAGGCGCCGCGGTTTGGAGACGCCGGGAGATGGTGCAAAGCAGATCGTCGCCGGCGGCGTGCCCGAAAACGTCGTTCGCCTCTTTAAAATGGTCAAGGTCGATGCTGAAGACGGCAAAGCTGGCGTGCGTTGCTTTTGCGCGCTCGAGCGTCGTGGCCAGGTGTGCTGCAAGCGCGGCTCGGTTCGCCAGGCCGGTAAGCGGATCGTGGTGCGCGAGATGCGCGATTTCCTCGTGCCGTGCCATCAGTTCGGTGCGCGCTACGTTCATGTTCTCGCGCGCGTCGTCCAGGCCGTGGGCGGCTTCCCTCACCTTGTCCTGGAGCAGGTTGAAGCTTTCGGCCATCTCTCCAAGTTCGTCACGAGAGTTTACCGTAACCGGCATGATATTCACGGAGGCATGCGCCGCAGCGAGGTCTCCCCGCCCCAGGGCGACCATGGCGAGAGAGAAATCCTTCAGCGTTCCGGATGTCAGACGCTTTGCCGCGTTGCTCACCTCGGTCGCCGAATGGGTGATCATTCCCGGCAAGATCAGGCCAACGCTGATGGTCAGCAGCGCGACAACGACAAAAATGTCCTCCAGCGCGGCGACCAATGAAGTGTCGCCTTGGGGAACGCTGCCGATCGCCAGGAAATAGCCGGCACCGTCAAGCACGAGCACAAAAAGCATGGCTCCGGTAAGCTTCAGGTGAAGCGTATGTGGCAGCAAGGGTAGACCGAGTGCGTATCGATCCTCCATCGTGCGCCAGGCGTAGAGCGCAGCACCCGAATATGCCAAAGCCAGACCGAACAGGACGGTAGGAAGGCCAAATTGCTGAAATCCCAGTATGGCGGTCAACAGCCATATTGCAGCCGCGCCTACGCCAAGGATGATCGTTCCCCTGGGAGCCCGGAAGGGTCGCTCGGCTTCGGGACTGTCACGGCGCAAGAGCCAGACTGCGATGTTTGGCATGCAGATGCTGATCAGGTACGTGAAATTGGCCGCGGCGATCATCCAGAGCGGATACCCGCACAGCATGAAGCCGATTGCCGCGGCAGCTGTGAGCAGCGTTGCCGCCCAGGGACAATCTGTTGAGGTGCGCCTGGCCAGGAAGCTCGGCAGCAGGCCGTCTTCGCTCAGCTGCGCAAGGGTCCGCGCGGCGCCTGCCAATGGCTGCAACGTTCCATGGAACATGTTCAGCATGATGAGCCAGATGGCGGCCGCCTTGCCGAAACTCCCCAACAAGGGCGCAAAGGTAGGCCCAAGAGCTATGGCGAGGTCGGTGCCGAGCGGCTCCGGCCCGAGCACACCCAGCCAGACAACCGGCAGGACCAGGAAATAGACGCCGGCCATTGCGGCGCTGGCCCACATCGCCAGAGGAATGTTGCGGTTGGGATCGATGGTTTCGCCAACATGGCAGGCTGCAGCCTCAAATGCCGGTGCGGCAAACCCGATCAGGTACAGTCCCGCCATCACCGACGTGATGTCGCCGAACAGGCCGGTAAACGGGCTGGTCAGGGCAAAATCCGTCGCCTGCCGCCAGTCGACCGAGCCACTGATGACCGGGACGAGGGATGAGAGAAACGCAAGCGTCGCGGAGGCCGTGGCGATCGGGATCGCCAGTTGGACCACCCACTTGATTCCACACAGGTTGACCGCCGTAAAGAATGCGATAAGCCCGCAGGCGACCGCCTCCACGGGGAGGCCCGGCAGGTACCATTGCTGGATTGCAGACGCTGAAAGAACCGCTGTCAGTCCGCAGGTCGGCACCCAACCCCACCAATAGCAGGTGCCCGTCAGAGCCGAGAGAACGGGACTGTAAGGTCGGAAGGCTTCGGCGCACGCTGCGGAGATACCGCCGACGCGGTTTGGCCACATGAGAACCAATTCGGTCCACGCCGGTGCGGCGGCCCAGCTTAGAAGCAGACCAACAACGAGCAAAGGAACCGCGGCGCTTCCTTGCCCGGGAATATTCCCCTGGCCGACAAAAAGGGCGGCAATCAGAAACAGGCTTTGATTGCTGCCACCCATGGCGAGCGCTGTCGTGCCCATCCATCCCAAGGTTCTCGGGTGCGGTCGTGAAGGCGTGAGGCCCGGCATTCAGAGACATCCATTCGAGTGCGGAGCGCTGTCTGACTGGGAAATGTAACCTGCGGAGATATGTCTGTCGAACGTCACGCTCCCAAGTCAAAGTTGGACCTTAGGCGAGACATATTAAGACTTCCTACCAAACCAGATCCGCCTGATGATCACTGTCAACTTGCGGTGGCTGCGGTTCAATCATGCTGATGCCGGCCCCAAGGCCTTGATCTCCTCAGATCTGGGATGTCATTTCCAATTTTATCTATCGCCCACTATGGAAGAGCGATCGAATAGTCGCGAATACAGCCTAATATCGATTATTATCGACAAATCTCGTGATTGCGGCGCTATCATCCGAAGGCGGCTGAAATCGACTGTAGATCGCTAATCACATTGACCGCTTTTGACTTCGTACCTCGCCATCGCGGGCAAAGACCGAGACTTCACGCCGTGCCTCAAGCTGGAGCTAACTTGTGCGAGCACGCCCATAGCCCTGCGTTGCAGGGCAAACAGCGCGCCGACCACGCTGGGCGCGGCGGTCGGCCTCGGCGCGCTGGTGGGTCCTTCCCAGGCCGGCGCCCGTACGGTCGATATGGCGATCGCTCGCTACCATCATCCGATCTGCACCAAACTGGCCTCGGTGACATTTCTGACCATAGGCGTGGCGACGCTCTGGACCGGCCTGCCCGGTTCTGCCGGCCGCGGTGATTTTCTATGGCGCCCGCATCGGCTAGCATGGCCGAGTATCGTCACATGCGGCGACATGGTGTTCTGGACGATGCTTGAGCACGACGCGACCTCGCCAGCGGGCACGCCTTCGACGCCGGCCCGTAGCAGGAATGTGTTCAGCACCAGAACACTTGGGATCAGCGTTGCGGGAGCCTGCACACGTGAGTACTCCGCCTCACAAGCCTTCCGGCTGGTCCTCGAGGACGAACGACGCTGCAATCAGGTCATCGCCACTGATGCGGCCACTGCCGCCAACCATGATGGATGCGACTTTCTGAAAGGTCTTCATGTCGGCCTCTGTTATGCGCGCATCGCGCATTCTCGCCCTGAGAGAACCCAAGCGGGTATCAAGGGCTGGCGATGTCTCGACGTCATCGATCATCTTCGATCATCCTGGAGCGCAATGTGAAATCCGCTGCCCGCCGCCATGGCCGGCGGCGGGCGGCAGCTATTCGATCAGTCGTAGACCTTCACAATTTTCCGGGTGCTGGGATCGACCAGGACGGTGCGGTTGTCGACCACGACGTAGCGGTATTTGACGTTGGGAACTTCGTGCAGCTCGACCGTATCAGGCAAGGCACTGCCGACGTTCAGCTCCACGCCCGGGATCTTCACCGAAGCCAGCGGCTGCTTTTTCACGTATTCGCGGACGACCGTATCCTGCTCCGGTGTGATGACGACATCCTGAGCTGCGGCGGCGCCGACCCCAGCCAAAAGCAACAAGCCTGCAGCGGCACTTGCAAAGTGGATTTTCATGGTTTTCTCCTCGCGTAATCCGGCGACGGCACCACGCCTGTTCGCCGAGGGACCGAACTTGAGATCAGCCAGATTGTTCCTGTGACTTCAGTCCGCGGCGAACCAGACCAAAGTCGGATATCAGCTAAGACCCAAGTCCCGAGGCGGAACGTTCAAGCGGGGCAGGCGTTTCCCAAATGCAACTAAATAAAACAGGAGAGGAACACATGGCAGACGGCCCAACTGTTGTTAATTCTGGGGGTGGCGGCGGCACTGCGATTGCTGTTGTTCTTGCACTTATTGCGGTCGTAGTGTTGCTTATTTTTACCGGCGTCATCAATATCCGCGGCGACGGCGGCAAGGATATCAACGTCAAGGTTGAAGCGCCAAAGGTGGAAGCTCCGGCTGCACCTGCAAAGCCTGCGGCACCTGCCCCAGCCCCTGCGAGTGGCGGCTGATCTGCTCGTATCCACGCCTTCAAACTGACCTATGAAAAGGAAATTCCCATGACCAGGTATTTCGTCAGCGCCGCCGGCGCCCTCGTCCTTATGGCGGGCATCGGCACCTCGTTTGCCGAGGATGTTATTGTTCTCAAGCCCGAACAACAGACGGTCGTTCCCGAATATATCCATAAGCAGAAGCTGGCCTCAGTCAGTTTGCTCGGCGTCGAACTCAACGTCGGCACGGCACTTCCCGACACTGTCGAGCTCCACGCAATCAACGTTCCGGATGTCCGCTACAAGTATACGGTTGTCGGAGATCACGCGGTTCTCGTCGATCCCGACACGCGCAAGGTCGTGCAGATCATCGAGTAACGCGCGAGCCCGCCGCTCCGATCAGGAGCGGCGGGCTTTGGCTGCGCTGTGAAGGCTCTATGGGCGGCCGTTTTCTGAACGGGAGGATGTCTGATGTTTAGCGACAAGGAAACTTGGGTCCTGGAAGCTGCCTTACTCGCGGCAATTCCAATTTGCGTAGCCGTCACCGCACTCGTGGCATTTTTGACCGCGGCCTGGATATGAACCGCTTTCTCTTTGTGATGGGCGACTTTCTATCCCGGCCACCGGGCTTCTATGTCCTTCTTGTAGCCATGCTGCTCTGTACTGCGTTGGTGCCATTCGGCCTGACGAATGTGGTCACCTACGCATTGTCGGTAGCGGCCATCGTGATCACCGGCGTTGTGCTGATCCAGGGTTACCGCGACACGGCCGCCATTCACGCCAAGCTTGATGAGATTATCGTTTCGCTGAATGAGACCAGAAACGATGTCGTCGGCTTGGAGCATGCCGAGCCGGAGGAGATTCGGGAGAAGCTCCAGACACTCGAAGAAGAAGCAATGAAAGCGGTTCGCCCGCCGCATTGACCCTCCGCTGGACAATCTGTCATCCATCAGCAAAAAAGCCCGGGAACCGGGCTTTTTTGCTTCGCGTCTAAATCATTTCGGACTTATCCGAAACGGGAATTTGGTGCCCAGAAGAGGACTCGAACCTCCACTCCTTGCGGAACACGGACCTGAACCGTGCGCGTCTACCAATTCCGCCATCTGGGCTGGTGCGGGCTCATGTAAGCGGGCAAACGATATGTGTCAACGCGCTTTTTCGAGGGCCTCTGCCTGCCGGCTTAGTTTCCCGGGGGTCAGCGCCGCCCCTCACCTGCCTGCCGGCATCCTCTCCCCGTACAGTGACGGGGAGAGGGGCGCTCTCATCGATGATTTTCGCCGGTCACCTGCGTCACAAGAAGAGCGCCGAGGCTGCGGCCAGCCCTTTCTCCCCGTCACTATACCGGGAGAACTGCCCGGCAGGGCAATGAGGGGCAGCGCCGACTTGGCGAATGCGCTGGCCGAAAACCTCACCCCTCCAGCACGTCCTTCGACGCCACGGTGGAATCGGCGTTGAGCTTGTAGATCACCGGCACGCCGGTGCCGAGCTCGAGCTTGACGATCTCCTCGCCGCTCTTGCCGTCCAGCGCCATGATCAGCGCGCGCAGCGAATTGCCATGCGCGGCGACCAGCACGGTGCCGCCTTTCAGAACATGCGACTGCATGTCGTGCAGGTAATAGGGCCAGACGCGGGCGCCGGTGTCCTTCAGGCTTTCGCCGCCGGGCGGCGGCACGTCGTAGGAGCGGCGCCAGATGTGCACCTGCTCCTCGCCCCACTTCTGGCGCGCGTCGTCCTTGTTGAGGCCGGAGAGATCGCCATAGTCGCGCTCGTTCAGCGCCTGGTCGCGGATCGTCTTCAAATCGCTCTGGCCGACCGCGTCGAGAATGTGCTGGCAGGTCTTCTGCGCCCGGATCAGCGCCGAGGTGAAGGCAATGTCGAATTTCAAGCCGCGTGCCTTGAGCTTCTGGCCGGCTTCCTTGGCCTCCTTGTGGCCCTGCTCGGTAAGGTCGACATCGCGCCAGCCGGTGAACAGGTTCTTCAGGTTCCATTCGCTCTGGCCGTGGCGCACGAGCACGAGAGTTCCCGACATGTTTGCTCCTTCAAAATTATGGATGGTTTAGCTCAAGCCGAGCACGTCCCGCATGGAATAAAGTCCGGGCTTTTTACCGCGCGCCCAGAGCGCGGCCTTGACCGCGCCGCGGGCAAAGATGGCGCGGTCCTCGGCATGGTGCGACAGCGTGATGCGCTCGCCGGTCCCGGCCAGGATGACGCTGTGGTCGCCGACCACCGAGCCACCGCGCAAGCTGGCAAAGCCGATCGTTCCTGGCTTGCGCACGCCGGTATGGCCGTCGCGTGACCGCACATCGTTGCCGGCAAGGGAAATGCCGCGTCCCGCCGCCGCCGCTTCGCCGAGCAGCAAGGCGGTGCCCGAGGGCGCGTCGACCTTGTGCTTGTGATGCATTTCGAGGATCTCGATGTCGAAATCCTCTGGACCGAGCGCGCGCGCGGCCTGCCCGACCAGCACCGCCAGAAGATTGACGCCGAGGCTCATATTGCCGGATTTGACGATCGTCGCGTGGCGCGCCGCGGCCTCGATCCTGGCGTCGTCTTCCGCCGAGCAGCCGGTGGTGCCGATGACATGGGCAATGCGTGCCTGCGCGGCATAGCCTGCGAATTCGACGGTGGCTGCCGGCATGGTGAAATCGAGCACGCCGTCGGCCTTGGCGAACACCGGCAGCGGATCGTCGCCGATCGTCACATTGATGATGCCGATGCCGGCAAGCTCGCCCGCATCCCTGCCGAGATAGGGCGATCCGGTTCGTTCGACCGCGCCGACGACGCGGGCGCCGGGGATCGAATGGATGGCGCGGATCAGCGTCTGGCCCATGCGGCCGGCCGCCCCCACCACCACCAGGCCCATTTCGCTGGATTCGCTCATGCTGTTCTCCCCACCGCCTTCTTGGCGCGGCTGCGCCGGACCGGAGTTTGGACGGGCTTCGAGTCGTCGACAAGCCCCAGTCCGTTCTTGCCTTGAATGCGGTGGAAGCGGGCGTAGACACTGTTTGGATCGGCCATCAGTGCGGCATGGGTGCCTTCCTCGACCAGGCGCCCCTCTTCAAGCACGATAATGTGGTCGGCGTTGACGACCGTCGACAGGCGATGCGCTATCACGATGGTGGTGCGCCCTTCCATCACGTGGGTCAGGGCCTCCTGGACGCGCGCCTCGGCCTCGTTGTCGAGCGCCGAGGTCGCTTCGTCGAGCAAAAGGATCGGCGCGTTGCGCACGATCGCCCGCGCAATCGAGACGCGCTGGCGCTGGCCGCCGGAAAGGGTCGAGCCGCCCTCGCCGACGGGCGTGTCGTAGCCCTGCGGCTGCTGACGGATGAACTCGTCGGCCGCCGCCAGCACCGCCGCCCGCTCGATCTCGGCGTCGGTCGCCGAAAGTCGGCCAAAACGGATGTTGTCGCGTATGCTGCCTTCGAACAGATAGGGCGCCTGCGAGACATAGGCGATCGAGCCGCGCAGCGAGTGCTTGGTGACTTTGGAAATGTCCTGGCCATCGATCTCGATCGAACCCTTGTCGACATCGTAGAAGCGCTGCAGCAGCGCCACGAGCGTCGTCTTGCCGGCACCCGAGGCCCCGACCACCGCCGTAACCTTGCCGGCCGCGGCGGTGAAACTCAGGTTCCTGATCACCGGCATGTCGGCGCTGTAGCCGAACGTCACATTGTCGAAGCGAACCTCGCCGGTGGTGATCCTGGCTTCGACCGCGTCGGGCGCATCGCCCTGTTTAGGCTCCAGGTCGAGCAGCTCGTAAATCATCCGGGCGTTGACCAGGGCACGTTCCATACCGACCTGCGTACGAGCCAGGCGCCGTGCCGGATCGTAGGCCATGATCAGCGCGGTGATGAAGGAAAACACAGCGCCTGGTGGTTGTCCGAGCACCAGCGCCCGGTAGCCGGAATAGGCAAGGACGGAGGTAATGGCGAGACCGCCCAAAATCTCGGAAATCGGCGACAGCCGCTCCGCGACCCGGGCGATCTTGTTGTTACGCTGCTCGGCCGTATCGGCCATGATGCCGATCCGGCGCGCCAGCTCGGCTTCCAGGGTGAAGGCCTTGACGATGGCGATGCCTTGCGTGGCCTCCTGTACGGACCCGTTCAGCCGCGAGTTGATCAGCACCGATTCCCGGTTGATGCGCCGCAATCGGCGGGTGATGTAGACGACGGCCCAGATCAGCGGCGGCCCGATCAGCAGCGAGCTGAGCGACAACACCGGATCCTGGTAGATCATGACGCCGACGAGGGCGATCAGCGAGACCGCGTCGCGGCTGATGGAGGTCAGCGTCAGCGACAGCAGATCGCGAACGCCGCCGACATTCTCGTTGACCTGTGCCGCCAGCCGACCGGAACGCGTATCGTTGAAGAAGTCGACGCCGAGCTTCATCAGGTGGTCGAAGCTGCGCTTCTGGTAGCGGGCGACCAGATTGTTGCCGATCTTGGCCAACGCGACCGCCTGGCCGTAACCGGCGAAGCCGCGCAGCACGGAGGCGGCCATGAACCCGGCGCAGATCCAGACGATCATGTCGCCGCGTCGTTCGTAGAAGATCTCGTTGATCATCGGGGCCATGATCCACGCCGTGAAGGCGGTGGTGGCGGAAACAATCAGCAGGCAGCCGACGGCAACGACATAGGTCCAGCGATATTCACTGCCGTTTTCGGCCAGGATGCGGCGCAGCACCGCAGTGACCTCAGCTGGCTGGACTTTCAGTTTGAGTGGACTTTGAGCGGTCAAATCGCGGGCGCTTCGTGGTTTGCTAGAGCATGATGCCGAAAAGTGTGAAGCGGTTTTCGGACGACATCATGCTCTATCTCTTTGATTTAGAGCCGGATTCAGATTTCAGGTCGATTCGATCCGAAATCATCAGGCCCTAGGGATGCAGGCTGGAATTCGGCCCCTCTTAGCGCCCCGGCTACGGCTTGCCTATGGCGAAACTTCGTCGCGGCCCGAGGTTGGGGTCACGAAAGCGGCAGCCATTTCCAAGAAAATACCCGTTTTCGGGACGAAATGGATCATGCCCGCCAGCGCCGCCCCGCGGTCTGGACGCCGAACAGCGAAGGGTTGCGGGCATAGGCGGCAAGGCCCAGAAGTGCCGCCAGCGGGTGGGTGATGACATAGACCGGCATCGAGGCCATCAGCGCGCTGTGCGGCGCCTTGTCCTCGAAGGCGGCGCGGAAATTGCCTTCCTTCAGCGCGGGCACGATCTTTTGCGCGATGCCGCCGGTCAAGAACACGCCGCCGCGGCTCATGAACACCAGCGCGAGGTCGCCGGCGGTGCGGCCGAGGCAGGTGACGAACAGCGCCAGCGCTTCCTCGGCGACCGCATCGGTCTTGGCCAGGGCCGCCCCGGTGATTTCGGCCGGCGTGGTGAACGGCGCCGGCTTGCCGTCGGCCTTGGCGACCGCCCGGTAGACATTGACCAGACCGCGCCCGCACAGGATCTGCTCGCCCGAAATGCGGCCGTCCAGCTTTTCGATATGCGGGAACACCTCGAAATCGCGCGGCGTCCGCGGACCGATATCCATGTGGCCGCCTTCGCCAGGCACCGGTATCCAGTGGTGGAGGGCATGAACCAACCCAGCGACGCCGAGGCCGGTGCCGGGACCGAGCACGACACGCCCGGCATTCTCCTCCGGCGTGCCGCCGCCGATCTTTTCCATGTGCTCTTCGCCGAGCGCCACGACGGCCAGCGCCTGCGCCTCGAAATCGTTGAGCACGACGATGTCGCCCAGGCCCAGATTGGCAAACATCTGCTTCGGCTTCACCACCCAGGGACAATTGGTAAGCGGGATCTCGTCGCCATCGACTGGTCCGGCGATGGCCAGCACTGCCGAATTCGGCCGGATGGACGACCGGTCGAGCACCGCCGCCTGGATCGCCTCGTCTATGGTGGCGAAATTGGCGGTTTGCACGATATGCGGCTCACCGGCTTCCGAATTTGCGTCGAGCACGATCGAAAAGCGCGCATTGGTGCCGCCGATGTCGCCGATCAGCACTGGAAACCGCAACGCGGTGTCGTCGTCGCCTGACATGCTCTTGCTCGTCCCCTTTGCGGCGCCGTTGCGACCGTTTCAATCGCCCGGTTTTCAATCGCCCGGTGTTCAATCGCCCGGTGTTCAATCGCCCGGTGTTCAATCGATTGACTAGCGCATGGCCCCGGAAAGGGAAAGCGTCAGTTCGCCATCACTGTCCGACGTTTGCCGGCGGCCGTCGCCTTGGCAGGGGAATGCCGATCTCCGGCGTGGCGGTGAAGGCGTTGGCTGCGTTTGGCAAGCCGCCCGCATTGCCCGCAATAGGCGGAGGCGCGTCGGGTTCCGGCGCCCTGGCGGCGATCGGCACGCCGCCGCCGCGATAGGTGACGGCTTCGGCCGAGTCCGCGTCGGGCTGGTCAAGCACGAACTGGCATTGTTTCGGCAGGTTCGCCATCGTCATCAGGTCGCGCGCCTTGGGCGCATCCGGGTTCTTGTTGGGGCGCCACGGCTCCTCGGTAAACCACCAGGCCAGCGGCTTGCCGCAGCCGTCATCGTCGGGCGTCGCTTCCTGTCCCTTGCAGTTGGGCGAACCCGGCTGGCAGCCGATGCGGATGTGGAAATGATAGTCATGGCCCCAGAACGGCCGGATTTTTCTCAGCCAGGTACGGTCGCCGGTGACGGTGTCGCACAGCTTCTTCTTGATCCCAGGATTGACCAGGATGCGCTCGACTTCCGGATAGCTCGCCGCGCGCTTCAACAGCTTGGTATGCATCGGCTTCCACAGCCTGTCCTTCACCAGATGCGTCTTGTCGTCGACCATCAGCGTGGCGCTGATGTTTTCGCGCTCCTGGGTGGTGAGCTTGCGGTCGGGCATTGGCGTCAGCCAGATGTCGGCGTCGAGGCCGATCTGGTGCGAGGCGTGCCCGGTCAGCATCGGCCCGCCGCGCGGCTGCGAAATGTCGCCGATCAGAAGCCCCGGCCAGCCGTCGGCGGCGGCATCGCGCGACAGTTTCTCGATCAGCGCAATCATCGTTGGATGACCCCAGCGCCGGTTGCGCGAGGGACGCATCACCTCCCAGTTCTGGCCGTCCATCGGAATGGCGACGCCGCCAGTGAAGCAGCCCTTTGAATAGAAGCCGAAGGATTGCGCCGCAGCCACCGCCGGCAGCTTCTTGGCGCCGAACAGGTCTTTTGCCCGTGGCTCGGCCGTGATTGCGCCCGCCACCAGCCCGGCCAGCGCCACGATCGCCAGCGCCGCCGACAGGAACGGCCGTCTGCCGGTCAAGGATCGCATCGAAATCGTCATGAACCCCACTGCAAAAGTCCGCAACACAATCGAATCATATCACCCTCGGGCTCGCGTTTCGATTATCTACCTTCATCGGGCTGCGCGGCTCGCCGTCGCGCCAGCTGCCGTCGGCCCACATCCGATCGAACGCCTGGCGGTAGTCCGGATAGCGGAACCGGTAGCCCGCTGCCTTGATCGCGGCGTTGGCGACGCGCTTGTTCTCGCCATAGAAGGACCGCGCCATGGGCGAAAGTTGGGCGGTCTCGAAAGGAATCTCCGGCGGCGGCTCGACGCCCATCAGCGAAGCGGCATAGGTGACGACATCCTGCGGCGGCGCCGGCTCGTCATCGGTGATGTTGAAAATGCCGCCTCTATTGCCACCGATGAGGTGCCAGAGCGCGCCGGCGATGTCGTCGCAATGGATGCGGTTGAACACCTGGTCGGGCTTGACCAGCCGCCTGGCCGTGCCGTTTTCCAGATTGACCAGCGCGTTGCGACCCGGCCCGTAAATGCCGGAAAGCCGCAGGATGGCCACCGGCTTGCCGGTCTCGAGTCCAAGCTGCAGCCAGCCCCGCTCGGCCGCCACTCGCATCGACGAGCGTTTCGACACCGGCCGGCATTCGGCCGTTTCATCGACCCAGGCACCGTCATAATTGCCATAGACGCCGACGGTCGAGAGATAGCCGATCCAGCGAAGCGCCGGCATCGCCTCGATCGCCTTGCGCGCGGCGAGAAGCACAGGGTCGCCGGCCTCCTCCGGGGCTACGGAGATGACAAGATGGGTGGTGGTCTCCAGCGTTTCGCCGATTTCAGGTGTCAGGGCGCCGTGAAACAGCAGCGGCGCGATGCCGGCCTGACGCAATGCCTCGAATTTCTCGGCCGAGCGCGTGGTGCCGAAGATCGTAATCGCCTCCGCATTGGCCCGTGCAAAGGCTTTGCCCGAATAGCCGGCGCCGAAGATAAAAACCTGTTTTTCGCTCATGCGTGCGCCTCAATTGGCAATACGGACAGCCATTCGCCCCGCACTGTCGTGTCGGTTTCAGTGTTCGAGTAGATCGCCGCCTGCCTGTTGAATTCGGCGGCCGGCACCAGCCGCGACAGCGCCCAGATCGCCGCGCCGCGCACCAGCGGCGAGGCATCGCCAAGCAGATCGCGCACCGGGCCGGCCAGCGAAACATCGCCGGAATTGCCGGCGGCAACCAGCACATTGCGGACAAAGCGGTCGCGGCCGATGCGCTTGATCGGCGAGCCGGAGAAAAAGGTCCGGAACGCCGTGTCGTCTAGCTGCAACAGCTCGCCCAGCGGCGGCTCGCGCAGTTCGTCGCGGGCAGCAAGCTTGGCTTCCGAAGCGGCGCGGGCAAACTTGTTCCACGGGCAGGCGGCAAGGCAATCGTCGCAGCCATAGATGCGGTTGCCGATCTTTTCGCGGAATTCTTGCGGGATCGGCCCCTTGTTCTCGATGGTCAGGTAGGAGATGCAGCGCCTGGCATCGAGCCGGTAGGGCGCCGGAAAGGCATCGGTCGGGCAGGCGTCGAGGCAGGCGCGGCAGGAACCGCAATGGTCTACCTCGGTCGCATCTGGCGTGAGCTCCGCCGTGGTGAAGATGGTGCCGAGAAACAGCCAGGAGCCGTGCTCGCGGCTGACCAGATTGGTGTGCTTGCCTTGCCAGCCGAGCCCGGCGGCCTCAGCCAGCGGCTTTTCCATAACCGGGGCCGTATCGACGAAAACCTTCACGTCGCCGCCGGCCCGCGCGACGATCTTGCCGGCGATCTCCTTCAGCCGGCCCTTCATCACTTCGTGATAGTCGCGGTTTTGCGCATAGACCGAGATCGCGCCGCGATCGCGCCTTGCCTGCAGCGCACGCGGATCGTGGTCGGGGCCGTAATTCATTGCCAGCACGATGATCGAGCGCACCTCGGGCCACAGCGTCGAAGGCTCGCTGCGGCGTTGGAGCGTCTCCGCAATCCAAGCCATCGAACCGTGAAAACCATCGGCGACGAATTCTGCCAATCTGGCCGGCGCCAGCGGGATCGCGTCAGGCGTGGTGACGGCAACCGCATCGAAGCCGGCGCGCCGCGCCTCGGCGTCGATCAGCGCGCGCAGGGTTTGGCTTCTAGAAGTCGAGGTCCGCATAATGCGAAACCGGCGACAGGCCGCGAACCCGGTCGGAGAGCAGCGGCCGGAACGACGGCCGCGATTTCACCCGCGTGTACCATTCGCGCGCCGCGGCATGCTCGCGCCAATCGATCTCGCCGAGATAATCCAGCACCGACAGCGTCGCCGCTGCCGCCAGGTCGGCATAGGTGACCTTGCTGCCGGCCAGCCAATGACGGGTGCCGGCCAGCCAGTTGGTGTACTTCATGTGCTGGCGAATGTTGGCGCGCGCCGCGCGGATCGCCGCCGAATCGGGGGAACCGCCGCCCGCCGTTTCCGGCATCACCGGCTTCAGCACGCGCTCGCGCACCAGATGCCGGGTCACTTCGCTCTCGGCCTTGTTGAGATACCAGTCGGTCAGGCGGCGGATTTCGGCGCGCTGCATCGGGTCTTCCGCAAACAGGCGCTTGTCGCGCTTCAGGACACCACGTGTTTCGTCGAGATATTCAGCGATCACCATGGCGCCGACGATCGGCACGTCGCCTTCGGCCAGCAGGATAGGCAAGGTGCCGGCGGGGTTCAGCGCCAAAAACTCCTTGCGCCGCGTCCACGGTTTTTCCTCGATCAGCGCCAGCTCCTCGCCATATTCGCCGAAGGCGAGGCGCACGAAGCGGCAGGTGGCGAACATCGGGTGATGGAAAAGCGTCAGCATGATTCCGCGATATTAAGGCGCACTGGCGAATCGCCGTCCGCACCGGTAAGTCTTGGCGGCCCGTCATGCGGCCGTCACGGTGCTGCGACCTATAGGGGGACTTCCGCGCCGTGACAAGCAAGCCCTTTTGCCAGCCGTTTCCTTCCGTCCCTTGAATGCCGAGGTTGCCATGGATAGCCACACCATCGTCGAAGCCCTGCTGCTCGGCCTGCTGGAGGGGCTGACCGAGTTCATCCCGGTCTCCTCGACCGGCCATATCCTGCTCGCCGGCCATTTCCTCGGCTTCCATTCCACCGGCAAGGCGTTCGAGATCCTGATCCAGCTCGGCGCCATCCTGGCGATCCTCAGCGTCTATTTCCGCCGTCTGTGGCAGATGCTGCTCGACCTGCCGCATGATCGGCTGACGCGGCATTTCGTCATCGGCATCCTGATTGCCTTCCTGCCGGCCGCCATCATCGGCGCGCTGGCGCATGATTTCATCAAGACGGTGCTGTTCGAATCGCCAAGGCTGATCTGCATCATGCTGATCATCGGCGGCGTCGTGCTGCTGGTCGTCGACCGCATGAAGCTGCAGCCGGTCTACCGCGACGTCGAGCGCTTCCCGACAAGGCTTTATTTGCAAATCGGCCTGTTCCAGTGCCTGTCGCTGATCCCCGGGACGTCGCGCTCCGGTTCGACCATCGTCGGCGCGCTGCTGCTGGGCGTCGACAAGCGCGCGGCGGCGGAATTCTCCTTCTTCCTCGCCATACCGACCATGGTCGGCGCCTTCGCCTTCGATCTGTTCAAGAACCGCAACGTGCTGAGCAGCGCCGATCTGCCGATCATCGCCATCGGCTTCGTCGCCGCCTTCGTTACCGCGCTGATCGTCGTGCGCTTCCTGCTCGATTACGTCTCGCGCAACGGCTACTCGCTCTTCGGCTGGTGGCGCCTGGTGGTGGGCACTGTGGGGTTGGTGGCGCTGATGATCTGGGGGTGAGCTTTACCCTCCCCCTTGTGGGGGTCCGAAGGACGGGCGAGACAGGCGGCTCGCCCCGGTCAGTCGATCCGCAAAGCGGATCGGGGTGGGGGTCGGCGCCACACCCCCGCCCCGTTTCGCCAACGACGCGTCGCTTGCTCACCGACCCTCCCCACAAGGGGGAGGGTAAAGGCCGCTAACTCCTCCCATAAAACGCGTTCTCGACATGCACAGGCCAGCGCCAGGGCAGCACCGCGATCATGTCGAAGCGCATCGACAATCTGCCATAATCCGGTTGGCGCGACAGCCAGATGTCGGCCGCGCCCTCGATGCGGCGCTCCGATTCGTGGCCAATCGCCTCCATCGCTTCCATCAGCGTGCGCCGCGCCTTGACCTCGACGAACAGCACCAGGTCGCCGCGCCTGGCGATCAGGTCGATCTCGCCGAAGCGGGTGCGATGCCGGCGGGCGAGGATGCGATAACCTTTCAGCATCAGCGCCGCCGCCGCCAGCCACTCGCCGCGATGGCCGCGCCGATAGGCTTTTTGGCGGCTGGCGGCCGGGCGCTCAGCCACCTTCGCCTTCTCCAACCGCATCCCTGAGTTCCAGCAGCCGGCGGTAGAGCGACTGCTTCTGCCCGCCTGTCATCTTCGCCGCTTCCGCCGCCGCCTTGGACGCCGGCATTTCGGCGGCCAGCGACAGCAGCAGCCTGTCGATGTCGGCGGGTTGGTCGGCCTTGATCTCGGCGGGCCCGACGCAGATGACGATCTCGCCCTTCGGCGTGTCAGCCGCCGCATAGTGGTCGGCCAGCGCCTGCAGCGTTCCCGTCCGCATCTCTTCAAAAGTCTTGGTCAGCTCGCGGCCGATGGCGGCCTTGCGCCCACCACCCAGCGCCTCGACCATCGCAAGCAGCGTATCGGCCAGCCGGCGTGGCGACTCGAAGAAGATCAGCGTTGCCGGCACCGTCTTGAAGGTCTCCAGCCTGGTCAGCCGCTGCCCAGATTTCACCGGCAAAAACCCCGCAAACAGGAAGGCGTCGGACGGCAGGCCCGACGCAGTCAGCGCCGCCAGCGGCGCCGATGGGCCGGGGATCGGCACCACGCGCAGGCCGTGCTCCAGCGCTTCGCCGACCAGCCGGTAGCCTGGGTCGGAGATCAGCGGCGTGCCGGCATCCGAAATCAGCGCCACGCTCTGCCCGGCCTCGAGTGCCGCGATCAGCTTCGGCCCGGCCTCGCCGGCGTTGTGCTCGTGATAAGCGGTGGTGCGCCGCCGGATGCCGTAGCGATCGAGCAACACGCGCGAGACGCGAGTGTCCTCGCAGGCGACGATGTCGGCGGCGGCGAGCGTCTCCAGCGCGCGCAGCGTGATGTCGGAGAGGTTGCCGATCGGCGTCGCCACCAGATACAGCGCCGGCGCCAGCGACCGGACCGCGATCTCGGTCTGCCCGATCACATAGCTGCGCTTCTCGCCGGTCACCGGGGTCTCTCCATTTCGCCCTGTTTGGCACGGCGCGCGCCGGGTTGCAAAACTCCCGAACATCGAGCCAAACCTGACGCCGATGTAACCCGGCGGCCATGTCTTTGCCACAGTGGGGAACGAAAGCGTGGCTGGCGGATTGAATACCTGAGTCTCTTGAGGAGGAGGACAGGATGGACAGCCTGGAATTGCAGGACGTTTTCGAGCCCTATTATGCCGAGCGCAAGCGCTTCACTGCGCGAAAGGGCAAGCGTGCGCTCGCCGAAAGCGACACCGGCCTGGCCAGTCGGGCGGCCACCGCCTTGCCGACGAATGTCAGGCTTTCGGACAACAAACCGGACAGCACGACGGAGCACTGACCGTACGATGCCCAATCGTTTCGATATCTTCATCACCCGTCTTGAAACGAAGAGCGCCCGCGAAGGCGCGCCGCCGCATCCGATGAACGACCAGAACAGCGTCCGCCGGGACAAGAGCGACGCCAAGCCGGCCCGGACCGGAGAGGCGCATGCCGAGAAACACCGCGGCAAGCGCCGCTTCAAGCACGACGCTTGACGAAGAGCACGTTTTTCAAAGGCGTTATCGCGCCAAATCCGCCACCACGGCATCGAGCACGATCATGCCGGCTGGCGTGGCGCGTAGCCTGGCATTGCCGATCGGCGCCACCAGCCCCTCATCCTGCAGCACGGTCAGCCGGGCGCTCGACAGGCCGCGCCCGGAAAACGCCTCGTAGCGGGAAAGGTCGATGCCTTCGGCCAACCTCAGCCCCATCAGCAGGAACTCGTCGGCCTCTTCGGAGCGCGTCAGGATCTCGCCGCCGGTGACGCCATGGCCCCTGGCCTCCACCAGATTGGCCCAGGTCTCCGGCATCCGCTCGGCGATCGTCACAACACGGTGGCCGTTCTCGATAAAGCGGCCATGCGCGCCCGGTCCGACGCCGACATATTCGCCATACCGCCAATAGGTCAGATTGTGCCGGCTCTCGGCGCCCGGCCTGGCGTGGTTGGAAATCTCATAGGCCGGCAGGCCATGCGCCGCGGTGACCTCCTGAGTCAGCGCATAGAGATCGGCGGCCCGGTCATTGTCGGGAATGGTAAACTTGTGCGCCGCATGCAGCGCATGGAACGGCGTGCCTTCCTCGATGGTCAGCTGGTAGAGCGACAGATGGTCGGCGGCATGGCCGATCGCCTGTTCGAGCTCCGCCTGCCAGTCGTCCAGCGTCTGGCCGGGGCGGGCGTAGATCAGGTCGAAGGAGAGGCGCGGAAAGATTTCGCGTGCCAGCCCGATGGCATGCAGCGCCTCGTCGACATTGTGCAGTCGGCCGAGAAAGCGCAGATCCTTGTCGTTCAACGCCTGCACGCCGAGCGAGACGCGGTTGACGCCGGCGGCGCGGTAGCCGCGAAAGCGCTCGGCCTCGACCGAGGATGGATTGGCCTCCAGCGTCACCTCGATGCCGTCGGGCACCGTCCAGTTCTTCGCCACGGCGTCCAGCACCGCCGCCACCGTCTGCGGCTGCATCAGCGACGGTGTGCCGCCGCCGAGAAAGATACTGGTCACCTCGCGCGCCCCGGTCCGCTCGCGCATCGTCTTCAGCTCGGTCTCGAAGGCGCGGGCAAAGCGCTCCTGGTCGACCGGCTGGTGACGGACATGGCTGTTGAAGTCGCAATACGGGCATTTGGCCGCGCAGAACGGCCAATGGATGTAGACGCCGAAGCCCGGGCTGCGGTCCAGCGACATTAAGCTGAGCCTAACCTGGCGCGGGCGAATTTCTGGAAGGCGCGGGCGCGGTGCGACAGCGCCGTCGGCTGACCGGGCTTCCAGCCGTGTTTTTCCTCAGCGCTCATCTCGCCGAACGTCTTGTCGAAACCGTCGGGCAAAAACACCGGGTCGTAGCCGAAGCCGAGTTCGCCGCGCGGCGGCCACACCAGCGTTCCCTCAGCCTCGCCGCGATAATATTCAGCCTCGCCATTGGGGAAGGCCAGGCAGATGACGGCGACGAACCGCCCCTTGCGCTGCGCTGGCTTGGCGGCGCCGACCTCCTGCAAGGCCACTTCGGTGCGCTGCATGGCCATGCCGAAGTCGCGGCTGCCATCGGGAGCTTCGGCCCAATTGGCGGTGTAGACGCCGGGGGCGCCGTCGAGCGCGTCGACGCACAGGCCCGAATCGTCCGACAGCGCCGGCAGGCCGGTCGCCTTAGCCGCGGCGAAGGCCTTGATGTAGGCGTTTTCCTCGAAGGTGGTGCCGGTCTCCTCCGGTTCCGGCAGGCCGTAGTCCTTGGCCGACTTCGCCTCGAAGCCGAACGGACCCATCAAATCGGCGAATTCGCGCAGCTTGCCTTCATTGTGGCTGGCAACGACGATCTTCTTTCCATCGAGAGAATGCATCAAAGGCCCCAGATCCTTGGCTCGGCGAATTCGATCGAATTGCCCGAGGGGTCGCGTATGTAGATCGAGCGCCCGCCCTGCGGCCATTCGAATTCGCTTTCGATGGCGATGTTTTTCGCCTCAAGTTGCGCCTTCCACTGTGCGAGTTCATCCTCACTTGCGGCAAAGCAGAGATGGCCCTCGCCGACCGTGCCATGTGGCGGCACTTTCAGCCGCGCATCGGGCGCCGGCGGGATTTTGGTGGCTTCGGCGTTGAAGATGAGCAGCACGCCCGGGCCGCAGCGGAAGAAGAGATGGCGGCCGTCGACCTTGCCGAGGAGAGGGAGGCCGAGGACATCGGAGTAGAAGGTCTCGGCAGCGGCGAGATCCGTGACGTAAAGCGCTGACTCAAGAATAGCGGAGGGTTGCATCAGGCACCCCCCTCTGCCCTGCCGGGCATCTCCCCCGCAAGGGGGGAGATTGGCAGTTCCGCTGGCGGCGTCTCAACGTTGATGGTTGGCGAAAACGGTAGCGACCTCTGATCTCCCCCCTTGCGGGGGAGATGGCCGGCAGGCCAGAGGGGGGTGTCAAGGATCGCCGACGTCATCACGTTAAATTCAATCAGGCCACAGCCATCTGCTGCAAGCTCACCAGCCGCTGAATGCCCTTCTTGGCCAGGCCCATCAACTCCGCGAACTGCCCTTCCGAGAACGGCTCGCCCTCGGCGGTGCCCTGGATCTCGACGATGCCGCCCTTGCCGGTCATGACGAAATTGGCGTCGGTGCCGGCAGATGAATCCTCGATGTAGTCGAGGTCGATGACCGGCTGGCCGTCATGGATGCCGCAGGAAATTGCCGCGACATGGTCCTTCAGCACCTTGGCAACACTGGCCATCTGCCGCGCTTCCATCCAGCGCAGGCAATCGTAGAGCGCCACCCAGCCGCCGGTGATCGAGGCCGTGCGGGTGCCGCCATCGGCCTGGATGACGTCGCAGTCGACGGTGATCTGCTGTTCGCCCAGTGCCTGCAGGTCGACAACGGCGCGCAAGGAGCGGCCGATCAGCCGCTGGATTTCCAGCGTGCGGCCGCCTTGCCTGCCGGCCGAGGCTTCACGGCGCATGCGCTCGCCGGTCGAACGCGGCAGCATGCCGTATTCCGCCGTCACCCAGCCCTTGCCGGAATTGCGCATCCAGCCTGGCACCTTTTCCTCCAGGCTTGCCGTGCACAACACATGCGTGTCGCCGAATTTCACCAGGCACGAGCCTTCGGCGTGTTTGGAGACGCCGCGCTCGAAGGAGATGGCGCGCATTTCGTCGGCTTGGCGTTTGGAAGGGCGCATCGAGGCCTCTTTCTGTTCTTTTTACGGTTGCGTCGGCGGCTTGTAGACGCATGCAGCCCATGGCGCAAAGGAAAAGGCCCCGGCACAGACGCTGGGGCGATCGCAAGTGCGACGCCGGGTTGCGCGGGGGCGAGGGAAGTCTATATCCTTGGGCCGGAGGTTTTTGGCTCGAATGACCAAGGCAGTCACCGAACCCAGTCTGCTGGCGCCCGCGCTGCAATCGCTCGACATGCGTTCGCGCGACATTTTTAGGCGCATCGTCGAATCCTATCTGAAGGACGGTGAGCCTGTGGGATCGCGCAGCCTGTCGCGCATCCTGCCGTCGTCGCTGTCGCCGGCCACCATCCGCAATGTGATGAGCGACCTCGAACATCTCGGCCTGATCTATGCCCCGCACATCTCGGCCGGGCGCCTGCCGACCCAGACCGGCCTGCGCTTCTTCGTCGATGCCTTCATGGAGCTTGGCGATCTCTCCGACGAGGAACGCCGGGTCATCGAGGCGCAGGTGCGCGCCTCCGGCTCGGGCGCGACGCTGGAACACATGCTGACCGAGGCCAGCCAGATGCTGTCGGGCATGTCGCGCGGCGCCGGCCTGGTGCTCGCCACCAAGAACGAGGTGGCGCTGAAGCACATCGAGTTCATCCAGCTCGAGCCGACCAAGGCGCTGGCGGTGATGGTGTCGCAGAATGGCGATGTCGAGAACCGCGTCGTCGACCTGCCGGCCGGCATCACCGTCTCGCAGCTGCACGAGGCCTCCAACTTCCTCAACGCCCATATCAGGGGCCGCACGCTCGCCGAGGCGCGCATCGAGATCGCCCGCATCAAGGACGAGACCAGGGCAGCGCTGGACACGCTGTCGCAGGATCTGGTCGAGAAAGGCCTGGCGGTGTGGGCCGGCGCCGATAGCGGCCTGCCGGCGCGCCTTATCGTGCGCGGCCGCGCCAATTTGCTCGAAAACGTCACCGCCCAGGCCGATATCGAATTGCTGCGCCACCTGTTCGAGGATCTGGAGACGCAGGACGGGCTGATCCAGCTGCTCGACCTAGCCGAGGACGGCCCCGGCGTGCGGATCTTCATCGGCTCGGAAAACAAGCTGTTCTCGCTCTCCGGCTCGTCGCTGGTCGTGGCGCCTTACCGCGATAAGGACGCCCGCGTCGTCGGCGCGCTCGGCGTCATCGGCCCGACCAGGCTGAATTATGCCCGCATCGTGCCTATGGTCGACTACACTGCGCAATTGATTACCCGGATGTTAAGATAATTCCGAAGCCGGGATCACCGTAAAGGAGGGCGCAGAATGGCGCTTGAATCGTTCAAGGCCCAGATCAGCATGCTGCTCGAAGAAATGGTCAACCAGCCGGAGGACGAGCACGAAATCCAGGAGCAGCTGCGCGAAAAACTGCGCGAAATGCGCGCCATGGGCTTGCCGCTGCCGGAAGATCTCGTCGCATTGGAAAAGCGTCTCGACGACGATCTCGACGTCGAAGAGGAAAGTTGAGCGGTTCTCTCGTCGAATCTGCGCGCGCGCACGCTTCTCTTTTGCGGCGGCCGCACAATATCTCCCTTGTGCATGACGCGCCGACCGGCGCGAGTTCGAGGAGAACAGCATGATCCGGATTGCCGGCTTGGCAGGCCTTGCCCTGCTTCTGGCCACCAGCGCCTTCGCCCAGGAGGCCGATCAACCGCTGCTGACCGGCAAAGACGCTTTCGGCGACTGGACGGCCGACAAGCCAGGTGTGCGCCGGCTGATCAAGCCGGATGATCTGCAAAAGCCCAACATCACCGAATCCGCCTCCAACAGCGCCGGCCTTGGCGATCGGCCCGAGGGCGCGAAGCCCGTCCTGCTGCCTGGGTTTTCGGCCGAACTGGTTGCTTCCGGCATTTCCAATCCGCGGGTCGTGCGCGTGGCGCCGAACGGCGACCTGTTCGTCGCCGACAGCGACGCCAACCAGATCCGCGTCTATCGGCTGGCCAAAGGTAGCGCGAAGCCGGCCGAAGAGGGCATTTTTGCCGACAATCTCAACCAGCCCTATGGCATTGCCTTCTTCCCGCCTGGCGACAAGCCGCAATGGGTCTACGTCGCCAACAACGACAGCGTGGTCCGCTACGCCTATCGCGACGGCGACCTTAAAGCGTCCGGCGAACCGGAGACGATTGTCTCCGACATCCCTACCGGCGGCCACTGGACCCGCGATATCGCCTTCTCGCCGGACGGGAAGACGCTGTATCTCTCGGTCGGCTCCGGTTCTAACGTCGCGGAGGGCATGGGGAAGGCACCGAATAGCGGCCTTGACGCCTGGGCAAAATCACAGCCACTCGGCGCCACCTGGGGTTCCGAGGATGGCCGTGCCGACGTGCTTGCCTTCGGCCCCGACGGCAAGAATGGCCGCATCCTCGCTACTGGCCTGCGCAATTGTTCGGGCATGACCGTGCAACCGGCCACCGGCGCGCTGTGGTGTGTCGTCAACGAGCGCGACGGTCTCGGCGACGATGTGCCGTTCGAATATGCCACCTCAGTCAAGGACGGCGCCTTCTATGGCTGGCCCTGGTATTATATCGGCGCCAACGAGGACCCGCGTCACGAGGGCGCGCGCCCAGACCTCGCCGGCTCGGTCACCGTGCCCGACGTGCTGATGCAGGCGCATTCGGCGCCGCTCAACATCGCCTTCTATGACGGCGGCAATTTCCCGGCAGAGTACAAGGGTGACGCCTTCGTCGCCCTGCACGGCTCCTGGAACCGTGGTATGAGGACCGGCTACAAGGTGGTGCGGCTGAGATTCAGCCACGGCAAGCCGACCGGCGAGTACCAGGATTTCATAACCGGCTTCGTCCTCTCCGACGACGCCGTCTGGGGCCGGCCGGTCGGCGTCGCGGTGGCCAAGGACGGCGCGCTTATCGTCACCGAGGATGGCAACGGCACCATCTGGCGCATCACCCATGTCGATGGCCCATCCTGAGCCGGCGAACAGCGCAATCCGGCCCTAATGTACGTCCCGATGGATCACCTTGGGATAGGTATGGATCACCTCGGCCGATGAGACACGGTCATCGAAACCGGTATCCCTGAGATTGAAGAGCCCGACTGAGCCGAAGGACTTCTTCGCCCCTTGCGCGAAGCGGCCGTCGCTGAAATCGTGTTCGTAAAGCGTCACCGTGACGTGGCCGGCATTGAGCTTCGGCACGTAAACACTGCTGATGGTGTCGTTGGCGACGCTAAGCTGGTTGACGTTGAAGCGATAGAGGTCCTGCACCATGCGCCGGGCCGCATTGCCATTGATCATCCAGTATTCGCGGCGCGATGCGCGGTTCGGGTCGATGAGTTTGAGCGGCGCCTTGCGGCCGAGCCCGAGCCAGTGCTCGAACACCATCACATTGGCGCCCCAGGGATAGGGATAGTTGGACTTGTCGATGATGCGTGGCGGGCCATCCTCGGCAATCTCGGCGGTATCGACATAGTCCAGCCATTGCAGCTGGAACGACGCTTCCACGTTGAGGTCGGTATTGCGCGGATCGGCAGCAATGATGCGCCAGTCCGAGACCGGCGGATATTTGGTGTCGAGGTCGATGTAGAATTCGCCTTTGGCGGTGTCGTCGGGGTCTATCTTTTGCGGTCCGTCACGCTCGATCGCCACCAGCCGCACCTTGAAGCGGTTGTTGACGACCAGCGGATAGATCATCGGACGAACGGGGTAGGCGCCAGGGTTCCGGCTGTCGGTAAAATATCCAGTCTGCGGAACGACATCGCTATCGCCCTTGTCGAACAGGCTGAAAGCCTGACGCCCCTCGAACCACAGATACCATTCCAGCTCGTGGACGTGACCGCGTGCTTCGGAATAGTTGTTGGGCATCCACTTCATGAGCTGGATGTGAAGTCTTTTGGCTAACATGGGTGCTCCTGCCGTTCGGAGCCATGCGAGATAGCCGACCGCCTTCGGGGCGTAAGTGAACCATCTCTCGCTTTCAGGCGAGGATGACCGGCTTTCATGTCCTGCTTGGCGCAATCGAATCCGTTTTGCCGTTGCAGGCTTTCATGGCATCAGAGTCGTTTCACGAGGTGCGACCGTCATGACCCTCACCGGCTTCCTTGCCTATAGTGCTGCGCTGGGCATCGCCGCCGCCATTCCCGGGCCCGGCGTCACCGCGCTTGTGGCGCGGGCGCTCGGATCCGGCTTCCGCTCATCGCTGGCGATGTCGTTCGGCCTGATGCTCGGCGACCTCATTTATCTCACCGCGGTGGTGCTCGGCCTTGCCTTTGTCGCGCAAAGCTTCGGCATGGTGTTTCTCGCCATCAAATGGCTGGGCGTCTCCTATCTCGCCTTCCTCGGCTGGCGTTTCTGGACGGCCGGGACCACGCCCGAGACTGTCGAGGCCAGGAAAGGCAAGGGCGGCCTGGTATCGAGCTTCCTTGCCGGCCTCACCGTCACGCTGGGCAACCCGAAAACGATGATCTTCTACCTCGCCATCACGCCGACCATCGTCGACCTGAAGACCATCACGCTCGCCGACTACGGCATCCTGGTCGCGCTCACCGTTATCGTGCTCTTTGTGGTGCTGGTGCCCTATCTTGCGCTGGCCGCCAAGGCGCGCTGGTTCCTGAAATCGCCACGCGCGCTGAAGGCGCTGAACCGCACCGCCGCCGGCTTCATGGTGGGCGCGGCCGCTGCCATTGCCGCACGTCAGTAGATCGGTTCAGGCCCATCCATTCCGCCGATCGGTCCATCCGGAAAATGCGGCTTGAGGAGACAAGCGTTTTCAGCAAGCGGCCCACTCGATATTTTCGGCCGGCAGCCTATCTTGCGCGGGCGAAAGCCCTATTCTGTCCGCCGACGCCAATTGCCTGATCTGATTTGGGAGCGAAACCAATGAACAAGCCTTCCGCGCGCGTGCCCGGCCGCGGCCGTGTCTACAACTCGATCACCGAGACGATCGGCGACACGCCGCTGGTGCGGCTCGACAAGTTCGCCAAGGAGAAGGGCGTCGTTGCCAACCTTCTTGCCAAGCTCGAATTCTTCAATCCGATCGCCTCGGTCAAGGACCGCATCGGCGTTTCCATGATCGAGGCGCTGGAAGCGTCGGGCCGGATCAAACCCGGCAAGACGACGCTGATCGAGCCGACCTCGGGGAATACCGGTATCGCGCTCGCCTTCGCCGCCGCCGCCAAGGGCTACAAGCTGATCCTGACCATGCCCGAAACCATGTCGGTGGAGCGCCGCAAGATGCTGGCGCTGCTCGGCGCCGAACTGGTGCTGACGGAAGGGCCGAAAGGCATGAAGGGCGCCATCGCCAAGGCTGACGAATTGGCCGCCACCCTGCCTGACGCCGTCATCCCGCAGCAGTTCGAAAACCCGGCCAACCCGGAGATCCACCGCCGCACCACCGCCGAGGAGATCTGGAACGACACCGATGGCGGGGTCGACATCTTCGTCGCCGGCATCGGTACCGGCGGCACGATCACCGGCGTCGGCCAGGTGCTGAAGCAACGCAAGCCCTCGGTGCATGTCGTCGCCGTCGAGCCGGAGGCCTCGCCGGTGCTGTCGGGCGGCCAGCCCGGCCCGCACAAGATCCAGGGCATCGGCGCCGGCTTTGCGCCCAAGATCCTCGACACCTCGATCTATGACGAGATCGTCAAGGTCTCCAACGAGGATTCGGTCGCCAACGCCCGCCTCGTCGCCCGCCTTGAAGGCGTGCCGGTCGGCATCTCGTCGGGCGCTGCCCTGCAGGCCGCCATCGTCGTCGGGTCGCGGCCGGAGAACAAGGGCAAGAACCTGGTGGTGATCATCCCGTCCTTCGCCGAGCGCTATCTGTCGACGATCCTGTTCGACGGGCTGGGCGCTTAACGTCTCAACGGGATAGGCGGCGATCCTTCGCACCCCCCTCTGCCCTGCCGGGCATCGGGGGGTGCTGTCCCTCCGACATCGGAAGTCTCATGGCTGGACCGCAGAAAACCCGGCCGTGGCGTCCGCCACCGGCTTGAGCGGGAGGCGGCTTCAGGGTCAAATCGCCCCGGCCTGCTTCGCGCGGGCAGGGGGAGAATCAAATGTACAAGCTTTACACGCGCCCAGGCAGCGGCGGTTTTGTCGTCGAGGCCGCATTGGCGCTGGCAAACGCGCAATTCGACCAGATCGATGTGCCGAAGAAGGATCCGCCGGACCCGGCTTTCCTCGACATCAGCCCGTTGAACCAGGTTCCGGTGCTGACCTTGCCCAACGGTCAATCGATAACCGAATCGGCGGCGATCTGCATCCTGCTTGCCGAGCGCCATCCGGAGGCGGGTCTGGCGCCGGCCGCCGGATCGCCGGATCGCGCCGGTTTCCTGCGCTGGATGGCGTTCATGTCGTCGGCGCTCTACCCCGCCATCCTGCGCCTCTACTATGCCCATCGCTACACCACCGATGCCGACGGCAAGAAAGCCGTCAGGCAGGCAGCCATTGCCGAGATGGACCGCGGCTTCGCCATTGTCGATGCAGCCCTGGAGGGGCGCGGCTGGCTGGCCGGCGACGCGATGTCGCTGGCCGACATCTACCTCGTCATGCTGGTGGCCTGGCACCCCGACATGGACAAGGCGCGAGCCGACTGGCCGAACATCGAACGCTTATGGTCGGCGCTGCGCGCGCATCCGCTGATGAAACGGCTCAACACCACGCATGAGATGTGGCCGGCCTGAACGAACGCTTCAATTTCGCAGGATCGCCCGTTTCGCCTGCAGGAAGCGGCGCACGGCCGGGTCGCGTTCAAGGCCGATCGCCCGGTCATAGGCCTCGACCGCTTGCGCCGCATTGCCGAGCCTGGCCAGCAGGCCGGCGCGGGCGGCCCAGTAGGGCTGGTAGTCGTTGAGCCGCTTGTCGTCGCCCAGCACGTAGAGCGCCGCCAGTCCTGCCGCCGCCCCTTCGCCCTCGGCAATCGCCACGGCGCGGTTGATCGAAATCACCGGCGAGCCTGATATCGCCGACAGCGCATCGTAGAAGTTACGGATCGCCGCCCAATCGGTTTGGCCGGTCCGTCGCCGCGTCGCATGCACCGATTGTACCGCCGCTTCGAGCTGATAGCGGCCGATGACGCCCATGTCGGCGGCGCGGCCCAGCAGCGCCTCGGCTTCGTCGATCAGCGCGTGATCCCAAAGACGGCAATCCTGGTCGGCGAGCGGCACATAATCTCCAGCCACATCGCGCCGCGCCGGGCGCCGCGCCTCGGCAAACAGCATCAGCGCCAGCAGGCCGAGCGCTTCCGGTTCGTCCGGCATCAGTGACGCCACCAGCCGCCCGAGCCAGATGCCTTCGGTCGCCAGATTGCGCGCTCTCGTCTCGGTCCCTGCCGGGTCGGTCCAGCCTTCGGCGAAAGCCGCGTAGATCGCTTCCAGCACCGTTTCCAGCCGCTCGCCGAGTTCGGCCCGATCCGGCACGCGGAACGGAATGCCGATCTCGCGGATGCGGCTCTTGGCACGCACCAGACGCTGGCCCATCGTCGCCGGCGAAACCAGGAAGGCCGAGGCGATCGTCGCCGCGTCGAAACCCAGAACCGTCTGCAGGATCAGCGGCGCCCGCACGCTGGCTTCGATCGCCGGATGCGCACAGGCAAACATCAGCCTGAGACGTTCGTCGGGAAGGTCTTCGTCTTCCATGCTCGCCTCCATCTCCTCGGCCATCAGCTTGAGATGGTCGCGGCTCGCCTCGCTGGTCAGCCGACGGCGCACCGCATCGACGCCACGGCGGCGCGCGACGGCCAGCAGCCATGCCTCAGGCTTCTGAGGCACGCCGGTCTGTGGCCAGCGCTCAAGCGCCGCGGCAAAGGCCTCGGCCAGCGCGTCCTCGGCGCCGGCCACGTCGCGGGTGCGCGCCGCTAGCCAGGCGACCAGCTTGCCGTAACTCTGCCGGGCGGCCGCTTCGGCCGCCGCCCGCGCGATCTCCGGGCGATTGTCCATCACGGTTTCATTTCTTGGGCATGTAGTCGGCCATTTCCCAGATCGGCCGCAACTCGACCGTGCCGGCGCTCGCCGCCGGACAGCGCGCCGCCCAGTCGATGGCGGTATCGATATCGGCCGCCTCGATCATGTAGAAGCCGGCAAGCTGCTCCTTGGTGTCGGCATAGGGGCCGTCGATCACGTTGGTCTTGCCGTCTGTGATCCGCACCGAGGTGGTCGCCTGGGTCGGGCGCAACCGTTCGCCGGCGAGCCATGCGCCGGATTTCTTCAACGCTTCGGTATAGGCGGCATATGCTGCGCTCATCTGCTGAGCCTTCTCGATTGGCGTGTTCGCCTGCGCGGCTTCGTCGCTGTTGATCAAAAGCATGTATCGCATGGGTCTTCTCCCGTGGTTTCGAAGGCCGCGTCCTAGCGGGGCCAGACGTATGTCGCGCGGCGGCGGCCGATTTCGACAGGCTTCAGAAAAAACTTTCGCCTCCGCCAGGAGATTTCGCAAGGACCAGATGTTCCTCCGTCTGCTGGCGGATGACCGGCAGCGGACTGGCCGTGGCTCCGCACAGCACTATCCTCTGTCGTTGGCGGGCACGTCACACGAGGCATGGGAGAAGAGAATGGAACTCGTGACCCACAAGAAATTCAAGAACGGCCGGTTGATGCCATGGGGCAAAGGCACGGTCGTCAGCGGTGCGAAAGGCACCGTCTATCTCTGCGGCAACACCGCGACATCGGCTGACTACGATCCGGCCGGCAAGAAGGGTGGCGGCTTCGCCGGCGATGCCGCGGCGCAGTGGCGGGAAGTTCTCGGCAACATCAAATCGGATCTGGAAGAACTTGGCAGCGGGCTCGACCATCTCATCAGGCTGACCTTTTTCGTCAAAGGGCCATTTCCCGACGGCGGCGTCCTCAGCTCGCCTAATTTTCGTCTCGACGTGCTGGACGCGTTTTTCGCCGAGCATTGTCCGAAGCATTGCAGCGACAACAATCCGCCGCCTTCGGAGGTAATCGGCGTCGCAGCGCTTGCCCAGGCAGACATCGTCATCGAGATCGTCGCCGTCGCGGCGCTGCCGGACTGAGGCGCGAACGAACAGGCCGGCCTTGCGCGAGGTCGCCGTTGCGATCGAAGCGCGCCGGCACGAGCTGCGCCGCCGCGCCGGTGCGGGCGTTGCACAAGGCCTCGGCTTTGGCCAGTGAGCGCCCGGCGACGAGCAGGATCAGGCGGGGCTCGCTCTCCAGCAATTGCACGATGCGGCCGCCGAAAATGCCATAGCCGCCAACGACCAGAAGCCTCATCGCCGCTCTTTTTGCGTATGTCGTTTTCCCAGAACCGAGGTCACTTTTGGGTGACATGCGACTAGCCGATCACGCGCGCACGTATCGCGGCGGACGGGATCTCGCAACTGTCCTTGCGGCCGAACATGGCGTATCGGTTTTTGGCGATGCGTTCGTAGAGCCAGTCACGCAAGGGGCGCGGGATGAGCAGCAGCGCCTTCGCCGCCCGCCACGGCCAGCCGAGTTCGGCCATCACCGCGATGAAACTGTCCAGCCGGATGAAGGGAGCGCCGCCGACAAGGACCAGATTGGTCTCGTAGCTGTCGGTGCGCAGCCCGTATCTCTGGAACAGCTCCTCGCCGAAGGGCGACTGCGCCGTGGCGAAGCGGAAGCGGTTTTTGCGGTCGAGCCCGACCACCGTGCGTACGAAGCCCGAGCACAGCACGCAGACGCCGTCGAAAACGATCAATGGCTGGCTGGCATCGAAGGGTTCAGGAGAAGAAGTCACGGGACGTCCGGCAGCTTGTGTCTTCAGACACTAAGCCCGCCGGCAGCGGGATCAAAGTCGCGGCGTTGTCGCACGGCTTCTCGCGGCCAGCGCGGGGCGCTCGGCGCGATAGGTGGTTGCGCGGGGATCGGCCTCCGGTCTGCAGATCCGGCTGTCGTGACGCGTTTCGAATGTCATGATCAATGCGCGCCGAGCGAGCTGCCGCGACGGGCGCAGGCCGGACCCGGGCCGCGCATGTAGTAGCGCTCCGGCCGATAGGTCGGCGCGATGAACTCGCGGATGGCGGCGGCATAGCCGGCGATGTGGCCCCAGAATTTCATTTTACTCAAGTCCCTGTCCCGATTTTCGGATGTCCCGTCCGATTGCGGGGATCATAGTGTCGAGGCGTGAATAGTCGGTGAACACGATGTTAATCTTTGGTCGAAAACCCCATGCTTCGTGGCCGGAATGCGGCTGTTTGGGGGTCTTTCGGTGTGGTTCGTCGCCATTTCCGGCATTGTGACTTTTGCATCACATATGTTTCGTCTGGATGTCGCTTGGGCGCGGTTCTGTTTCAGATTTGGCGAGCCTCTCGAAATTTCCATGCTCGCTGCCGAAATGCCCCTGGTTGCGCGCCCGGAACCGGAACGGGCCTTGCCCGTTCTCGCTTGAACCGCATCGCGCAGGAGTTCGCCATGGCACCTCGCCCGGCCTGGAAGGGCTATCTGAAACTGTCGCTGGTCACCTGCGCTGTCGAACTGACCAACGTCGTCACCCACGCCGAAAAAGTTTCGTTCCGGGTGCTCAACCGCAAGACCGGCAACACGGTCAAGCGCATCTATGTCGATTCTGAAACCGGCAAGCCGCTGGGCGATGGCGACGAGATCAGGGGCTATGAGGTGAGCCCCGGTGAGTTCGTCCATATCGAGGACGAAGAGATCGAAGCGGTGCAGATCGAGTCCTCGCACACGATGGCGCTGGATGGCTTCGTCGACAAAGCCTCGATAGAGCAGATCTATCTCGACACGCCCTATTATGTCACGCCCGCCGACAAGGTGTCGGAGGAGGCCTTTGCCGTCATCCGCGATGCCATGGCGGACAAGAAGATGGCCGGGCTGGCGCGCGTCGTGCTCTATAGCCGCGAGCGGCCCGTGGTGATCGAGCCGCGCGGCAAAGGCATGGTGCTGACCACCTTGCGGTACGGCAACACGGTGCGGGAGCCGGAGAGCATCTTCGGCGACATCAAGGCGGTGAAGACCGACCAGGAGATGACCGATATGGCCGAACGCATCATCGACAAGAAGAAGGGGAAGTTCGATCCGTCGACATTCGAGGACAAGTATGAGGACGCGCTGCTCGAACTGATCCGCGCCAAGAAGGCCGGCAAGAAGGCTCCGAAAGCGCAGGCCGCGCCCAAGCCGTCCAATGTCGTCAATCTGTTCGACGCGCTGAAGAAGAGCCTGTCCGATGGCGGCCAGGCGGAAGGCCCGGCGAAGAAGGCCAAGCCGGCGGCAAAAAGCGGCAAGGCGAAAGCTTCTGCGCCCAAGCGCAAGTCGGCTTGAGGGTCGGCGCCGTGGCCAGCCTCGAACAATATCAGTCCAAGCGCGATTTCAAGAAGACGGCCGAGCCGGCGGGCAAGGTCGCGCGCGGCAAGCAGCCCGGCGGCATCTTCGTCGTCCAGAAGCACGACGCGACCAGGCTGCACTATGATTTCCGCCTCGAGCATGAGGGCGTGTTGTGGAGCTGGGCGGTGACGCGAGGCCCGAGCCTCGACCCGCACGAAAAGCGGCTGGCCGTGCATGTCGAGGACCACCCGATCGACTATGCCGGCTTCGAGGGCACCATTCCCAAGGGCGAGTATGGCGGCGGCACCGTCATCGTCTGGGACGAAGGCACATGGACGCCAGAGATCGACCCCGCCAAGGCGATGAAGAAGGGCCATATCGACTTCGAACTCAACGGCCAGAAGCTGAATGGGCGGTGGCATCTGGTCAGGTTAAGACCCCGCCCTGGCGAAAAGCGCGACAACTGGCTGCTGATCAAATCCGACGATGCCGCCGCCCGCCCCGGCGAGGATATCCTGAAGGACGCACCGAAATCGGTGAAGTCCGGCCTGACCATCGAAGAGGTCGCGGAAGGCAAGACCGCCGACGGCAAGAAGCCGAAGGTCTGGCACTCCAACAAGCCTGCGGCATCCAGCAAGGCGAAAGCCGGCAAGCGCCTCGACTTCGTCGAGCCGCAACTGGCGACGCTGGAGCGCGAGGCGCCGCCCGGCGAGGACTGGCTGCATGAGGTCAAATTCGACGGCTACCGCATGCAGGCGCAGATCGCCGGCACGGAGGTGCGGCTGCTGACCCGCACCGGCCTCGACTGGACGGAGAAATTCGGCCCTGAGATCGTCGCGGAACTGGCCCAGCTGAAATGCAGCGACGCCATCATCGACGGCGAGATCGTCGTGCTCGCCGACAGCGGCGTTTCGTCTTTCTCGCTGCTTCAGCAGGATCTCTCCGCCAATCGAACCGACCGCTTCACCTACTATGTGTTCGACCTTATGCGGCTTGACGGCAACGATTTGCGCCGCGAGCCGCTGGTCGAGCGCAAGCAGGCGCTGCAGGAGCTGCTCGGCGAGACGGCCGAAAATGCCCCCGTCCGCTTCAGCGACCATTTCGCCGAGCCCGGCAAGATCATGCTGCAGCACGCCTGCCGCATGGGCCTTGAAGGCATCGTCTCCAAGCGCGCCGATGCGCCCTACCGCAGCGGCCGTGGCCCAAGCTGGGTGAAGTCGAAATGCACGGCCCGCCAGGAATTCGTCATCGGCGGGTATCTGCCCTCGGACAAGACCGGCCGCGGCCTGCGTTCGCTGCTGGTCGGCTACCACGAGGGCGGCAAGCTCCACTATGCCGGCCGCGTCGGCACGGGCTTCACAGCCAGGAGCGCCACCGATTTGAAGAAAAAACTCGATGCGCTGAAGGCAGACGCCTCGCCGTTTGCCGCCGCGGTGCCAAAGGGCAAGGGTTTGGTCTGGGTCAGGCCCGAACTTGTCGGCGAAGTGGAGTTCCGCAGCTGGACCTCGGACCGTATAATACGCCACGCGTCGTTCCAGGGACTGCGCGAGGACAAGCCGGCGGAGGAAGTCGTGCAGGAAAAGCCATCGAAGGCGGCAAACAAGGCAAAGCCGGCGGCAGGCGGCGCCGGCAAGGCCGCCGGGGCTAAGGCGCCCGCGACGATCACGACCAGCGTAAAACTATCCCATCCTGACAAGCTGCTGTGGCCCGAGGAAAAAATATCCAAGCAGGACTTGCTCGAACACTACGCGCTGGTCTGGCCGCGCATGGAGCAGTTCATCGTCAACCGGCCGCTCAGCCTGGTCAGGGCGCCGGATGGCATCGGCGGTCCGCGCTTCTTCCAGAAACATGCTTCGGCCGGCATGAGCGACAAGATTGCCCGCATGAAGGACCCGACCGATGGCGAGGAAATCCTGTTCATCCGCGATTTCGACGGCCTTGCCGCTCTGGTCCAGTACGGCGTGGTCGAGGTCCACATCTGGGGCTGCAAGATCGATGAGCTGGAAAAGCCGGATCAGATCATCTTCGATCTCGATCCCGACGAAGGCGTCGACGTCAAGGCGGTGCGCGAGGCCGCGCTCGACATCAGAGGCAAGCTCGACGATCTGTCGCTGCCGAATTTCGTCAAGCCGTCAGGCGGCAAGGGCTATCACGTGCTGGTGCCGCTGAAGCCGTCGGCGGATTGGGAGGCGGTCAAAACCTTCTCGCATGATTTCGCCAAGGCGCTGGAGCAGGCCGCGCCCGACCGCTACACGGCGACGCTGTCGAAAAAGGCGCGCACCGGAAAAATCTTCGTCGACTATCTGCGCAATGGCAGGGGCTCGACCACCGTCGCGCCCTACTCTTCCCGCGCCAAGAAGGGCGCGACGGTCTCGGTACCGGTGACGTGGGCGGAGGTTGAGAAGGGGCTAGCGCCGAATTCCTTCCCGATCGGCGACAAGACGACGCTGAAGGAATTGGAGAAGGCCGATCCGTGGGCGGATTTCTTCGAGCAGGCGAAGGTGCTGAAGCGGGGGTGAGCGTCGCGCGCCTCACCTGCTACGCAAGCGTTCCGTCACACCCCCCTCTGTCCTCAAGGGGGGAGATTGGCAGCTTCGAGGCGCAGCTCACCTTTACGATGTTCGAGATTGGCGAAAGCTGTTGAGCGCGTAATCTCCCCCCTTGAGGGGGAGATGGCCGGCAGGCCAGAGGGGGGGTGCTGTTCCCGCCAGCGTCGCCCAATTAGCGCTGCCGAACCTCTACGCCAAAAACACCCGCTCGAACGCCTGCTTCCCCGGCGGTGAAAACACCACCGCGCGGCTGTCCTTCTCCCGCCTTGCCCATTTCTCCGCCAGGATCTTGTCCAGAATAGCCGCGCCCAGCGTTCCCGCAAGGTGCGAGCGGCGCACGCTCCAGTCGAGGCAGGCGCGGCAGACCGGCCGGCGCGGCTTGGCGCCGACGTCGATGCCGATGGCCGAAAAATGCGAGGCTGCTGCTGGCCCCAGCCTCATCTCATTGTCGTCGCGCAACAGGATGCCGCGCGCGACGAGGCGGTCGAGCATCGCCACCGCATGTTCGCCGGCGAGGTGGTCGTAGCAGACACGGGCGACGCGCATGGCGCCGTCGCGCGGGCCGGGCCGCACCCGCTTGGGGCCGACCGCTTCGGCCACCCCGGTGATCGCCTCGATCATGCCGGCCACCTGCGGCCCTGCGAGGCCGTAATAGCGATGCCGTCCCTGGCTGGCCAAAGTTAAAAGCCCGCCCTCCATCAGTTTCGACAGATGCGAGGACGCGGTGGGCAGCGACACGCCGGCCTCCAGCGCCAGTTCGCTGGCCGTCAAAGCCGTGCCGCCCATCAGCGCATTCAGCATGTTTGCCCGCGCCGGATCGCCGACCAGGCTGGCGATGCGGGCAATGTCGGGTCCTTCACGCATAGTTAGGTCTCCATCGAAGCATTCTCGTCAGATAAGCATTATTGTCGGGCGGGATCAAGGAGAACGCCGATGCCAACCGCTTCCGCCCCACTCGCCAGCCGCCGGCCTTTTCCATTCGTCACCTGGCTGCAACGGCGGCTGCTCGCCCGCTGGTACGACCGCCACCTGCAGCGGCTCGGCCTCGCGGAGATCGACGACCATCTGCTGCGCGATCTCGGCCTGACCCGTGAGGATGTGCGCCGCGAATGCGCAAAATCCTTCTGGCAGGCCTGACAGCCAGCGCTTTTGCTTAGCAGACCCTGCGGCACAACGTTTCGACGCCGCTCGAACTATCCACGCGAAACCCAAGGAGATCACGATGACCATCACTTGCTTCATCCGCTATGAGATCGACCCGTTCGGCAAGCCGGCCTTCGAGCAATATGCCAAGGCCTGGGGCCAGGCGATCCCGCGCTGCGGCGCCGATCTGATCGGCTACTACGCCCCGCATGAGGGCTCGGCCACCACCGCCTACGCCGCCTACAACATCGACAGCCTCGCCGCCTACGAAGCATATCGCGCCCGTCTCGCCGCAGATCCGGCGGGCAAGGCCAATTACGAATTCGCCCGCCGCGAAAAGTTCATCTTGAAAGAGGACCGCATCTTCCTGAAGCTGGTGTCGGGGCCGCATGGACCGCGGCAGCTGTTCCAGACCGCGGTCAAGGAGGAGATATGATCGCTGTCATCTTCGAGGTGCAACCGGCTGAGGGAAAGCGCGATGCCTATCTCGGTATCGCCGCGGAACTCAGGCCGCTGCTCGACGGCATAGACGGTTTCATCTCGATCGAGCGGTTTCAGAGCTTGGTCGACCCGAACCGCGTGCTGTCGCTGTCCTTCTGGCGCGACGAGGAAGCGGTGAAAGCCTGGCGCAACACGGAAGAGCACCGGCAGGCGCAAAAGGCCGGCCGTGGCGGAATCTTTGCCGGCTACCGGCTGCGCATTGCGCATGTGCTGCGGGACTATGGGCTGACGGAGAGGGATGAAGCGCCGGCCGACAGCCGGGCGGTGAATGGGTGACTAGGTATCGGCGTCGCGCCAGGCCCCCTCATCCGGCCGCTTCGCGGCCACCTTCTCGCCGCTGGGGAGAAGAGACTGGCGCAGGCGTCGAAAACCTCCTCTCCCCTCGGGGAGAGGTCAGCCGAGCGAAGCGGAGGCTGGGTGAGGGGGCGCTTGGCGCTCATGCATTCCCGATCAGCACCCCGGCCGCAAACACCAGCGCCCCGCCCAGCACCACCTGAAACGCCGCGCGCAGGAACGGGGTTTGCATGTAGCGGTTCTGCACGAAGGCGATCGCCCACAATTCGAAGAACACCACGACGGCCGCCACCGCCGTCGCCGTCCAGAAATGCGGGATGATGTAAGGCAGCGCGTGACCGAGACCACCCAGCGTCGTCATGATGCCGACGGTGAGGCCGCGCTTGATCGGCGAGCCACGCCCCGACAGCTTGCCATCGTCGGAAGCGACCTCCGTAAAGCCCATCGAGATGCCGGCGCCGATCGAGGCGGCGAGGCCGACCAGCAGCGTCTGCCAGGTGTCGTGCGTGGCAAACGCTGCGGCAAAGATCGGCGCCAGCGTCGACACCGAGCCGTCCATCAGCCCGGCAAGCCCGGGCTGCACATAGGTCAGGATGAACTGGCGTTGCTCGGCGCTGGCTTCCTCGTCCTTCACCTCGCCCGGCACAAGTTTCTGCTCCAGCCGATGCGCCGAATTCTCATGGCTTTGCTCGGCCGCGGCCAGGTCGCCGAGCAGTTTCCGGGTCGAGGCATCGCCGGTGCGCTTGGCCGCCTCGACATAGAAGCGATAGGCCTGCCGCTCCATCTCTTCGGCTTGGCGCCGCACATGCTCGATGCCGAGCGGCCGCACCAGCCAGTCGGGCTTGCGCTCGTAATAGCCTTTCACGTGCTCGCGGCGCAGCAACGGAATGCGCTCGCCGAAACGCTTGCGGTAGAGCTCGATCAGGGAATCGCGATGGCCGTCCTCCTCCTCCGCCATCGCCTCGAACACTTTCGCCGATTGCGGAAAACTGTCCGCCAGCCCGTCGGCATAGGCGCGGTAGATGCGCCCGTCATCCTCTTCGGATGAAATTGCCAGGGCCAGGATCTCCTGTTCCGACAGCGTTTCGAAAGGACGGCGGCCGAAACCGAAGACACGGGAAAGCATGAGAAATTCACCCCAGTTTAGAACAATTCTAAACTAGGCGCTGCAGTCTCCGCGGTCAATCACCAGTCAAGAAATGTTGAAGCGCCGGATTGCAACGCGCCCTTCATTATCAGCAAATGTTCGCCTATATCGGTCGCGATACGCAAGCGAAAGGCATGAGCAAGATGACGGCAAAGCCGCACGACCACTTCGATCCGAAACCCATCCTCGATCTGATCGCCAGCATCGAGGCCGATTTGCAACGGCTGAAAGGCCTGGTCGAACAGCAGGTCGAAAAATTCGACCCCGCCAATCCGCACAACAAGGCGCCCGACGGCAAACTGACCGAGGAGGGCGTCGAATGCTGCTACCGCCTGTTCGACGAAGGCAAGTCGCGCTACTCGGTCGCCCAGCAGATGAAGATCTCGTTTGCCGCCGCGACGCACCGGTTCAATTCCTGGCGCAAGGCGGGCGGCCCGAAGCGTCAAAGGGCGTTGCTGGGATAATTGGCGAAAGCCAAGGCGGAACCCCATCTCCCCCCTCGTGGGGGAGATGGCCGGCAGGCCAGGGCTGTCCCGCCGACCTTTCCCTGCCTAAAGCCCAGCACCGGCACGGTTCAGGATGCGCCTCCAAGCCCAGCCGCAATCACAATATGCTGGCAGACATTGTCGACGTCGCGGATGACGTCGTCATTCCAGAACCGCAGGACGGTCCAGCCATCTTGTTCGAGGTGCGATGTCCGCGTTTCATCACCGGGAGCCGCGCCGGCGTCCGCATGCTGGGAGCCATCGACTTCGATGACCAGCTTCTTCTCCGGGCAAGCGAAATCGACGATGTAGGCGGCAATCGGAAATTGTCGCCGGAAGCCAAGCCCCATCAGCCGGTGGGCACGAAGTTCGTTCCAGAGCTTGAGTTCGGCTGGGGTCAGGACTTTGCGCATCGATCTGGCGTTTGCGCGATGTCGAGGCGGTAGAGGCGTGTGCGGCATTACGATGCTCGGTGGTGCGGAGGCTTGCGCTCTATGGCGCCCCCCTCTGTCCTGCCGGACATCTCCCCCACTTGGGGGGAGATTGGTTGTACTTCCTACGGCGTCAGTTCAATTTCCTCCGTCTCGCCGCCATTGCAGGTGTAGCAGCAATCCTCGCATCTTTCCTTGTTGTTGGGGCCGACGCCCCAATAGGTTCCCTCGTCGCCGTCGACCCAGGCGCCGTAGCAGATGGACTCGCCTTCGTCGCACGAGACCGGGATCTGTTTGGTCTCGCCATCGTCGAGATAAAAATCCTTGTCATTGCCCGGCCAGACATAGTCGCGGTCCTGGCTGTAGAGCTCGAGGCGCATGGCGTTGGGATGGCTGTTCTTGACGGCGAAGGTGATGTCGGCGGCGTGCGCGGCCGGCGCAAACAGCGCGGCCAGCGAGAGCGCGACGACGCGGCGCAGACAAGTGAAAGACATGGTGTTCCCCCGAGGCAAATCGGCCCCCCGGCCGAGGGAATCAGCATCGCATGATGGCGGCTGACATTGAAGGGCGGGGCGTGACTGATTTTGGGGGGATTGGGAGAGGTTGGTGGAGCTGCTGATCTCCCCCCTCGTGGGGGAGATGCCTGGCAAGGCAGAGGGGGGCGCTGTCCCGCCGACCTCTCATTCCTGCAGCCGCGCCATTTCAATTTTAGGCTTGCTGATCCATACGCTGGCGATCCTTCGCGCCCCCCTCTGTCCTGCCGGACATCTCCCCCACGAGGGGGGAGATCAGCAGCTTCGGCGCCCCGCCCCTCACTCAACCAGATCGATCGTCTCGGTCGTCTTCTCCACGCAGATGAAGCAGCACGTATCGCACGGCTGGTCATTATCCGGCCCGACGCCGGCCGAAATCGCATCATTGCCATTCACCCAGGCGCCGTAGCAGATGTTCTCGCCCGGATTGCACGAGATCGGCACCGACTTCTGCGAGCTGGGTTCGATCAGAAACACCTGGTCGCCGCCCGGCCACGACATCTTGCGGTCACGGCTGAACAGCTCCACCGCCACCGCTTGGCTGCGCAAATTCTTGACGAAGAACGCCATATCGGCGGCATGCGCCGGCGTGGCGATGAGGAGGGCGGCAAGGGTGAGGCGGAGCATGATGGGCGGTCCCGAATCGGAGATGCGAGGGTCGCACGCCGCGAGGGCCGGGCCTAGAGCCACGGCTAGGCAAGTCCCCCTCACCCGGACTGCCAGCCGAATTGCGAAAGGCAATTCGGGGCAATCCGACCTCTCCCCGAGGGGAGAGGAGCTCGCTCGGCGCTGGTGCTCGCCTCTTCTCCCCAGCGGGGAGAAGGTGGCCGCGAAGCGGCCGGATGAGGGGGCGGCCTCGTGATACCCTACGCCCCCTACTGCCCCACTTCACATGCGGCGCCAGCCGTCGGATCGCGTCAATCACCTCGGCGACTTCAGCAACGTCCATATCCAGCCGGCAAAAGTCAGCACCAGGAACGATAGCCGGCGGCGGGCAGCGGCGCCGAGGTTGGCAGCAAGGGAGAGCCCCACAGCACCATGGCCACCGTCACCACAAACAGCACGGCGGCGATGAGGCCGGTGAGCCGCATCCAGAGTGCAAAGGTGTTCGCCGCGCCGATCAGGACCAGCGCTGCCGCCCACAGCGAGATGCCGCCGACATAGGAGGGAACGCTGGCCTCCAGCCCCGCCGCATTGCCTGATATGATCAAGCTCTCGCCGACGAGGAAGGTGAGGAACCCGGCGGCTACGCACTCGTTGCCCAGCCGCTGGTATTTCATGGTCAGCAGCGCGGTTGCCACCACAAGCGCCACGCCATCGATCGCCCAGAGTGTTTCACGCAGCGGAGCGCTGGTGACGAAGGTGCCGGCCAGGCCGAAGGCGCCACCGATGGCGAGGCCGATTGCGGCGATGGTGTCGAGATTGGAGCGCATCGAGACCTCCCCCATACCGCCTCAGGATACTTCAGGAAGGGATGTTCTCCAATGGCGGCCTCAAGGAGAGGCAGGCTGTTGCAGTACGAACCCGCGCGGTTCACACAAACAACCTCATCTAGTCGCTTTGTAGAAACATCATGAAGCGTGCAGAAACGAGATTGACCACAAAGCTCGATCTCGATCTACAATGAGCCAAACTAAAATAAATAAAGGGAGGGGTGAATTCATGGCTTGGGACGATGACTTGCTGGTGGGAACATCAGCTTATGAAATAGCTGCCGATGCGGCGAATAGGCTTCGTGTAATTGCGGGGCCTGGCACTGGAAAATCGTTCTCTATGAGGAGGCGTGTCGCGCGACTAGTCGAGAGCGGCGCAGATCCAGAGCGAATTTTGGCGGTCACCTTTACTCGAATAGCCGCCGAAGACGTTCGACGAGAGTTGAACAAGCTCGATGTTGAGGGTGCAGACGAGATTCAGGCACGAACCCTACATAGCTTTGCTATGCGGATACTTCGAAAACAGTGGGTGATCAATTTACTTGGACGCGTTACAAGGCCGCTCCTAAATTTCGAAATTGAACCACTCCTATATGATCTCGGAGACAATCGATTTGGCAATAAGGGTGCACGCGAGAAGCGGATTAAGGCATATGAAGCTGCCTTCGCTCGTTCTCAAGACGATGATCCTATAGAGGCGGCAGATGCGGTCGACCGAGAATTTCGACACGCTCTTGTTGACTGGATGACATTTCATAAATGCATTCTTCTCGGCGAGGCGATTCCATTTTTGTACATCTATCTCAGAGATAACCCAAGCGTCGCCAGAGTTTGATTTATTCGACTATATTCTGGTCGACGAATATCAAGACCTGAATAAGGTCGAGCAGAGTGTCGTAAAACTCCTTGGACGGGATGCAAACGTCATAATTGTTGGCGATGAGAATCAATCAATCTACAGTTTCAAGCATGCACATCCCGAGGGGATCATCGAGTGGGAGGATGACAATTTAGACCGGTCTGATCACGAATTGACCACCTGCTATCGGTGTCCTGGGCGAGTAGTCTCGATGGCAAACAGCCTTATCGCTCACAACCCGGGGGGCAATGCGCATCCACTAGAGGCACGCCAGGGGAACGGTGACGGCATTGTCAGCATAGTCCAATTCGCAGGAATTGATGAGGAGGCCAATGGGATTGCAGCTGATATTGTACAGAAGATCGCCGCCGGTTCCGATCCAGGCGATATTATCGTTCTAACTCCCAGAAAGAAGCTCGGATTAAAAATTTCAGATGCCCTCCGCGAGGCAGGCATAGCTTGTCGCGACTACCTATCCGAAAGCGAGCTTGAAACGGATGAGGTTACGGAGAAATTGGCGCTCCTCATGGTGGCAGGAGATCGAGATGACCGGCCAGCACTTAGATGGCTCCTAGGGTACGGGAGTAATGATTTTCGAGCGGGGCAATACAGACGCTTACGTGCGAAATGCACGGAACATGACATATCGCCATGGGAAGCTCTTGAGCGGTCTGAGGCTGGTACTTTGCAGTTGCCGCAGTGCCAGACGCTGAGAACTCGATTTAGAGAGATTCAGAATGAAATCGAAATGATCTCGGAGCTGGACAGCGCCTCTGATGTGCTAGATGCACTTTTCTCTCCGGGTGACCCCTCGTTTACGCGCATACGCGAGCTGTTCGAAGGCGAAATCGACGAGGATACCGAGATTAGCGACGTCCGGAAGCTCATTTTGGAGAAAATCTATGAGCCCAATTATCCGGATGACGTCGACTACGTTCGCATAATGACGCTTTATGGAAGCAAGGGGCTAGGGAGCCCCATCGTATATATTACTAGCCTTGTCGATGGCTTGCTCCCTAGGTTTCCGGACGCAGATGACACCCCTGCAGAGGTAGAAAGAAAGCGACAAGAACAAAGGCGCTTATTTTATGTAGCGCTGACGCGAGTTAAATCCGTACCGGACGAAAATAAGCCAGGAGAGCTGACGTTGTCGAGCTTTCGACAATTTGGATATGCGGAAGCATTCAATCTGAATAACGGAAATGCGAACGCACAAGCAAGCCGCTTCCTCGCAGAGCTCGGCCCAAGGCGGCCTGCGCCCGTTAGACGCTGAGATTTTTGACGGCAAGTTTCTGCTGCGCTACGCGATGGAACACCCACCGGGTCGATGCGTCCGGCCGAAGGCCGGACCGCTTAATCCCCCATCTTCAGCGCCTGGATAAACGCCTCCTGCGGAATATCCACCTTGCCGAACTGGCGCATCCGCTTCTTGCCCTCTTTCTGCTTGTCCAGCAGCTTGCGCTTGCGGCTCACGTCGCCGCCATAGCACTTCGCGGTGACGTCCTTGCGCAGCGCCGAGATGGTTTCGCGGGCGATGACCTTGCCGCCGATGGCGGCCTGGATCGGGATCTTGAACAAATGGTTCGGGATCAGCTCCTTCAGCTTCTCGCACATCTGGCGGCCGCGCTTTTCCGCCGCCGTGCGGTGGACCAGCATGGACAGCGCGTCGACTGGCTCTTCATTGACCAGGATCGACATCTTCACCAAATCGCCTTCCTTGTAGTCGGTCAGATGATAGTCGAAGGAGGCGTAGCCCTTGGAGATCGATTTTAGGCGATCATAGAAGTCAAAAACCACTTCGTTGAGCGGCAGGTCGTAGATCAGCATGGCGCGCTTGCCGACATAGGACAGGTCGGCCTGGATGCCGCGCCGGTCCTGGCAGAGCTTCAATATGCCGCCGAGATAGTCGTCCGGCGTCAGAATCGTGGCGCGGATCCACGGCTCCTCGATGGCTGAGATTTTCACCACGTCGGGCATGTCGGCGGGGTTGTGCAACTCCTTGACCGAGCCGTCATTGAGCAGCAGCCGGTAGACGACGCTAGGCGCCGTGGCAATGAGGTCGAGGTTGAACTCGCGCTCCAGCCGCTCCTGGATGATTTCGAGGTGCAGCAGGCCAAGGAAGCCGCAGCGATAGCCGAAGCCGAGCGCGGCACTGGTCTCCATTTCATAGGAGAAGCTGGCGTCGTTGAGGCGCAATTTGCCGACGGCGGCGCGCAGATCCTCGAAGTCGGCGGCGTCGACAGGGAACAGGCCGCAGAACACCACCGGCTGCGCCGGCTTGAAGCCGGGCAAAGCATGCGCGGTCTGGCGCTTGTCCTCGGTGATGGTGTCGCCGACGCGGGTGTCCGCCACTTCCTTGATCGAGCCGGTGAAGAAGCCGAACTCGCCGGGGCCGAGCTCGTCGACATTGATGCGGGCGGGCGTGAACACGCCGGTGCGCTCGACCAGATGCTTTGCGCCGGTGCCCATCATGCGGATGGTCGCGCCCTTCTTCAGCACGCCGTCGATGATGCGCACCAGCACGATGACGCCGAGATAGGCGTCGTACCAGCTGTCGACCAGCATGGCTTTCAGGGGTGCTGACGCATCGCCTTCGCGCGGCGGCGGCAATTGGTGGACGATTGCTTCCAGCACGTCGGGAATGCCGAGGCCGGTCTTGGCCGAGATCAGCACGGCGTTGGAAGCGTCGATGCCGATGACCTCCTCGACCTGCTCGCGGATGCGCTCGGGCTCGGCGGCCGGCAGGTCGACCTTGTTCAGCACCACGACGATCTCGTGATTGTTGTCGATGGCCTGGTAGACATTGGCCAGCGTCTGCGCCTCGACGCCCTGGGAGGCGTCGACGACCAGCAGCGAGCCCTCGCAGGCGGCCAGCGAGCGCGACACTTCATAGGCGAAGTCGACATGGCCGGGCGTGTCGATGAGGTTGAGGATATAGTCCTCGCCATTGTTGGCGCGGTATTTCAGCCGCACCGTCTGCGCCTTGATGGTGATGCCGCGCTCGCGCTCGATGTCCATCGAGTCCAGCACCTGCTCCTTCATGTCGCGCAGCTCCAGCCCGCCGGTGGACTGGATCAGCCGGTCGGCAAGCGTGGATTTGCCATGGTCGATATGGGCGACGATGGAGAAATTGCGGATGTGGTCGAGAGGCGTGCTCATGATGCGGCGGCTTTAGCAGGGGCGGGTTGCAGGGGCAAGCGGGGGGTGGTGCCCTTGCCTTCTCCCCTTGTGGGAGAAGGTGGATCGGCGCGCAGCGCCGAGACGGATGAGGGGTGTTCCAGCTTGACGCCGACGTTCTTTCACCGCCATGGCTGCAAACTGACATCCCTTACATAAGCGATTATCGTGGTGCAGACGCTGTCCATGTCTTTCAGGACATCGTCGTTCCAAAAGCGCAACACACGAAAGCCTCTCGCCTCCAGTTCCGTTCTACGGGCCTGGTCTGACTCTGAGTCCGCATGCTGACTCCCATCGATCTCGATGATGAGGAGTGATTCAAGACAAGCGAAATCGGCGACGTATTTTCCAACAGGAACTTGGCGCCGAAATTTGATCCGATCGAGCCTGCGGTCACGTAGTTCGTGCCACAGTTTGTCTTCCGCCTCCGTCATTTCACGTCGGAGCGAACGGGCAAAGTTTCGTTTGGCAGGAGCGACGGGCTGATGTGGCATGACGTTAGATTAACCAACGTCTCACTCCGCTGGAACACCCCTCATCCGTCTCGGCGCTTCGCGCCGATCCACCTTCTCCCACAAGGGGAGAAGGCAACGACGCGTCGGCCCCCAATCACGAAGCGGTGAACCATGTAACGAAGCCTCGGGCAGCGGCGAAGTGTGGGATGAACCCGCCGCAACGGAGACCCCCGATGACTGGACTTAACCCAAAACGCAGCGCGATGCTGGCTGCCGCAGGCGCGGCGCTGATGATGCTTGGCGGCACCGCCTTTGCCCAGCCGCTCACCGTGGTCGAATTGTTCACCAGCCAGGGCTGTTCGTCCTGTCCGCCGGCCAATGCCAATCTGATCAAGGTCAAGGACCAGCCGGGCGTTCTGGCGCTGTCGTTCAACGTTACCTACTGGGACTATCTCGGCTGGAAGGACATTTTCGGCCGCGAGGAATTCACCCAGCGCCAAGTGCGCTATGAGCCGTCGCTCGGCCGCTCCGGCCCGTTCACGCCGCAGGTGGTGGTCAATGGCGGTGCCGATGCGGTGGGCGCGGCATCAGGCGAGATCGAGCAACTGATTTCCGCGAGCGGTCACACGAAGGGGCCGATGCTGTCGCTCGACGGTGGCAAGATCAGCATCGGCACCGGTTCCGCGCCGGCCGGCCGCGCCGATGTCTGGCTGGTCCGCTACAACAAGGGCGTCGAAGTGCCGGTGGCGCGCGGCGAGAACACCGGGCGCACGCTGCCGCATGCCAATGTCGTGCACTCGCTGGAGAAACTCGGCAGCTGGAGCGGCGACGCCACCACACTGCCGCTGCCGGCGGCAAGCGGCGGGCTGAGCACCGCGGTGCTGGTGCAGTCGCCGGGTGGTGGGCCGATCCTGGCTGCAGCCGCCGACTGATTCTTTTTCTACGCAACGCCGCTAGCGCGGCATAACCGGGCTCGCATCCGCGCGCCCTCTTCAAGGAGGAAATACCATCATGACCAAGACCCTGACCGCGCTCGCCCTTGCGCTTTCGATGACCGGCTTCGCCGCCGGCGCCCGTGCCGACGAAGCGACCAACGCCATGAAGCCGGCGATGGCAACCGATGCGATGAAGCCCGCGACCGATGCCATGGCGCCGGCGACCGATGCCATGAAGCCAGCCGACCCAATGGCGACGAATGCGATGAAACCCGCCGCCGACGCCATGAAGCCGGCCGATGCCATGAAACCCGCAACGAATGCGATGAAGCCGGCGGACGCCATGGCGCCCGCGCAATAAGGCTGGGTCCCATGGCCCGGCCGCACAGTGGCCGGGCCGGCGCACGGCAATTTGAGAAACCAGGCGGGACGTTCTGTCGTATAGTCTTCGCCACCATCAAGGAGATCAGACATGACCGGCATTGCAAGGACGAGAACGCCGATCTTCAAGAGCGCGCTTGCCGCGCTCATCGCCGCCGCCGCCGCGGCCGCCTTCTGGCAGAGCCCTGCGCGCTCGGCCGAGGACGCGGTGGTGATCCCGCCGCCGGCAATGGACGAGAAGGCCGCCAGCGGCAGCGAGAAGGCTATCTTCGCCGGCGGCTGCTTCTGGGGCGTGCAGGGCGTGTTCCAGCACGTCAAGGGCGTGACCAAGGCCGTCTCCGGCTACACCGGCGGCGCCAAGGATGACGCCGTCTACGAAACGGTGGGCAGCGGCCGCACCGGCCACGCCGAATCGGTCGAGATCACCTACGATCCGTCCAAGGTGACCTATGGCCAGCTGCTGCAGGTCTATTTCTCGGTCGCCCACAACCCGACGCAGTTGAACTTCCAGGGCCCCGACTCGGGCACCCAGTACCGCTCGACCATCTTTGCCGAGAATGGCGAGCAGCAGAAGATCGCCCAGAGCTACATCGCCCAACTCGACCAGGCGAAAGTGTTTGCCAAGCCGATCGTCACCACGCTGGAGACGGGCAAAACCTTCTATCCGGCCGAGGAATATCACCAGGACTTTCTGACGCTGAACCCGACCTACCCCTACATCGTCTACAACGACCTGCCCAAGGTGGCGAATTTGAAGGCGCTGTTCCCGGGGTTGTACAGCGAGAAGCCGGTGCTGGTGCTGGCGGGGAAGAGCTGAGGGGCGATAGGACTTGGCCGGACGCAGAGAGCGGCGACGCCCTACCTGAGACGCCAGCGGGACATCACCCCGCTCTGCCCTTCCGGGCATCTCCCCCTCAAGGGGGGAGATTGGCAGCGTCGCTGACGGTGCTCATCTTGCAAGGTTGGCGAAGGCCGCAGTGAGGAGCTGATCTCCCCCCTTGAGGGGGAGATGGCCGGCAGGCCAGAGGGGGGTGCCTCGCGCAAACCGCGATTAGAGAGCCCTTCAATCATACGTCAGATCCGTCGCCTTCCCGCCGAACACCCGATACGCATAGAACGAATAGAAGATGATCACCGGCAACACGACGACCGTGCCGGCGAGGATGATGGCCAGGCTTTCCGTCGCCGACGCCGCCTGCCAGATGGTCAGCCTGTCGGGCACCACGAAAGGATAGAACGACCAGGCAAGCCCGGCAAAGCCGAGCGCGAAGATGGCGGCGAGCGTCAGGAACGGCCGCAGCGCGTGGCGATCGTCGGGCTTGGGCAGGTGGAAGGTCTGCCGCCACAGCCACAGGAACAGCAGCGCCGACAGGATCGGCAGCGGCGACAGATAGAGCATTTCGGGCCAGACGAACCATTTGGCGAAGATGCGCGGACTGGCGAATGGGGTCGCCAGCGACACCGCCGCCATGCCGAGCGCGGTCAGCACCAGGGCTGTCCGCAGCCAGGCCACCGCCTTCCTCTGCAATTCGCCCTCGGTCTTGTAGATGACCCAGGCAGCGCCCATCGCTGCATAGGCCGCCGACAGGCAGAGCGCCACCAGCGCCCCGAAAGCGGTGCCGCCAAAACCGACATCGAGGCCGAGCACATAGACGCCGAGCATATAGCCTTGCGCCAGCGAGGCGATGACGGAACCGAGGAAGAAAATGCGGTTCCAGCGATGCTTCTTGCCGGCGGGCACCTTGGCGCGGAAATCGAAGGCGACGCCGCGCAGGATGAGGCCAACCAAAAGCACGAAGACCGGAATGTAGAGCGCGGTGAGGATGACGCCATGCGCCAGCGGAAAGGCGACCAGGAGCAGGCCGACGGCCAGCACCAGCCAGGTCTCGTTGGCATCCCAGAACGGGCCTATTGCCGCGATCATCGTGTCCTGCTCGGCATCTTCGGCGACCGAGAACAGGATGCCGATGCCGAGATCGAAACCGTCGAGAATGACGTAGATCAGGATGGCGAGGCCCATCAGGCCGGCGAAGATCAGGGGCAGCGCGGTTGGCCAGTCGAAGGTCATCGGTCTGTCATCCCTCTCATCAACGGTTCTGCCCTTCGCTATGGCTCCGGGCGTTCGTCATTCGAAAAGCCAAATCGTTGGCTTTTCGTCCGCTACGCGGACCATTCTCACTCCGCTGCGGCCGGTTGCGACATCGCCGTCTTCATCACGCCCGGCAGCGGCGAGGTGTCGCCGTCCTTGGCCGCCTTCAGCGCCAGGTGCACCAGCACGCCGAGATAGGCGATCAGCAAAAGCACATAGAGGATGAGATAGATGGCGAGCGTCAGCGCGACATGGCTGCCGGCGACCGGGCCGATAGCGTCGGCGGTTTTCAGCACGCCGGTGACCAGCCAGGGCTGGCGGCCGATTTCGGTGGTGTACCAGCCGGCCAGCGTCGCCAGCCAGCCCGACAGCGCCATCGGCACCATCAGCATGGCCAGCGGCCTCGGCAGGCTGTGGCGGCGCTTGAGGAAGAAGGTCGCCGACCACGAGACGATGAGCATCAAAATGCCGGTGCCGACCATGATGCGGAAGCCCCAGAACACCGGGAACACCGGCGGGTGCAGGCCAGGATAGTCGTTGAGCCCCGGCACGATACCGCTGGTCGAATGCCGCAGCACCAGGCTGGCGCCGTCGGGAATGGCGATCTCGAATTTGTTTTCCTTCGCCGCCTCGTCGGGCAGCGCAAACAGCACCAGCGGCACGTTGGGGCCGGTGTTCCAGTTCGCCTCCATGGCGGCGATCTTCTGCGGCTGGTGCTCCAGCGTATTCAGCCCGTGCTGGTCGCCGGCGAAGATCTGGATCGGGATCAGGATGGCGGCGGTGAAGACGCCGGTGCGCAGCGCCTTCCACATCGATTCCGACCGGTCGCCGGTGAGGTAGCGCAGCGCCGACAGGCCGGCGATCAGGAACGACACCGTCAGGCCGGAGGCAAGCAGCATATGCGTCAGACGGTAGGGCATGGACGGGTTGAAGACGATCGCCCACCAGTCGACGGGATGCGCCTTGCCATCGATCATCTCGAAGCCGGCCGGCGTCTGCATCCAGGAATTGAGCGCAATGATCCAGAAGGCCGACAGCGTGGTGCCGCCGGCGACCAATACCGTCGCCAGCGTGTGGACGCGGTTGGAGACGCGGCGGAACCCGAACAGCATGATGCCGAGGAAGGCCGCTTCGAGGAAGAAGGCGGTGAGGATCTCGTAGGCAAGCAGCGGCCCGGCGATGTTGCCGACCTTTTCCATATAGCCCGGCCAGTTGGTGCCGAACTGGAAGCTCATGGTGACGCCGGAGACCACGCCCATGGCGAAGGACAGCGCGAACACTTTCACCCAGGTGAAATAGGCGCGCATCCAGGCGGAATCATTGGTGGCGTTGTAGCGGAGCTTGAAGAACAGCAGCACCCAGCCAAGCGCAATCGTGATGGTCGGAAACAGGATGTGGAACGAGATATTCGCCCCGAACTGCATTCGCGACAGGATGAGCGGGTCCATGCGGGCTCCGGCTGCTGTTGTTGGCGCAGAATAGGCGGCGGATGCGGTCCGGTCAAAGCGGCTTGGCGTCACGCGGGGCGCGTTGTCGCAGCAGATGGGATCAATCCGTCAGTGCCCCGATACCCCCATGACGAAACGGCAAAAGGGGAACGTTTGTCCACAATAGTCAGCAGCGGCATTGACTTCGCGCCGTACGCACCGACATTCAGCGCAATAATAATCCCCGCCTCTTTCAAACAGTCGTTTTCGGCCTCATGTCTTCCACTAATTTGCCTTCCATCATTTCGATTTCCGGGGTCACCAAGACCTACGCCACCGGCTTCAAGGCGCTGAAGGAAATCAACCTCGACATCGAACGCGGCGAGATTTTCGCGCTGCTGGGGCCGAACGGCGCCGGCAAGACGACGCTCATCTCGATCGTCTGCGGCATCGTCAACCGTTCGTCGGGAACGGTGACCGTCGACGGCCACGACATCAACCGAGACTACCGCGCCGCGCGCAGCCTGATCGGGCTGGTGCCGCAGGAGCTGACCATCGACGCGTTCGAGAGCGTCTGGGCAACCGTAACCTACAGCCGCGGCCTGTTTGGCAAGGCGCCCAATCCGGGCTTCGTCGAAAAGGTGCTGCGCGACCTGTCGTTGTGGGACAAGAAGGACGCCAAGGCGATCACGCTGTCGGGCGGCATGAAGCGGCGGCTGATGATTGCAAAGGCACTGTCACATGAGCCGCGCATCCTGTTCCTCGACGAACCCACGGCCGGCGTCGACGTCGAACTGCGCCAGGACATGTGGGCGATGGTGCGGCGGCTGCGCGACGATGGCGTCACCATCATCCTCACCACGCACTATATCGAAGAGGCCGAGGCGATGGCCGACCGTGTCGGTGTCATCAACCGCGGCGAGATCATCCTGGTGGAGGGCAAGGCCGAACTGATGCGCAAGCTCGGCCGCAAGCGCCTGATCGTCGAATTGCGCAACCCGCTCACCGCCATTCCCGATGCATTCTCGCACTACGCCTTGGAGCTGTCGAGCGATGGCACACAGCTGACCTACACCTATGACAACCAGAGCGAACGCCCCGGCGTCGCATCGCTGCTGCGCGAACTCGAGACGGCCGGCATCCAGTTTCGCGACATGGACACGCAAAACAGCTCGCTCGAGGAGATCTTCGTCAATCTGTTGAGGCAAGAGCCATGAATTGGCGAGCAGTATGGGCGATCTACCGGGTCGAGATGGCGCGTGCGTTCCGCACCGTGCTGCAGAGCATCGTCTCGCCGGTGATCTCGACATCGCTTTATTTCGTCGTCTTCGGCTCGGCCATCGGCTCGCGCATCACCGAGATTGACGGCATCAGCTACGGCGCCTTCATCGTGCCCGGCCTGATCATGCTGTCGCTGTTGACGCAGTCGATCTCCAACGCCTCCTTTGCCATCTATTTCCCGAAATTCGTCGGCTCCATCTACGAGCTCTTGTCGGCGCCGGTGTCGTATCTGGAGATCGTCATCGCCTATGTCGGCGGCGCCGCGACCAAGTCGATCATCCTCGGCTTGATCATCCTGGCGACGGCCTCGCTGTTCGTGCCGCTCACCATCCAGCATCCGTTCTGGATGCTGGCCTTCCTTGTCTTGACGGCGGTGACCTTCAGCCTGTTCGGCTTCATCATCGGCATCTGGGCGAAAAGCTTCGAGCAATTGCAGCTGGTGCCGCTGTTGATCATCACGCCGCTGACCTTCCTCGGCGGCAGCTTCTATTCGATCAACATGCTGCCCGAGACCTGGCGCACGGTGACGCTGTTCAACCCGGTCGTCTACCTGATCAGCGGTTTCCGCTGGAGCTTTTACGGCAAGTCCGATGTCTCGGTCGCCGTCAGCCTGGGCATGACGACGGTGTTCCTCGCCATCTGCATCGCCATCGTCGCCTGGATCTTCCGCACCGGCTACCGGCTGCGCAACTGACCCTGCCGCTCTAAAGCGCGTCGCGCTTGAACGGACTCAGGCGACGCGCATTAGGTCTTTGTTTTTATGCATGTCGTTTGCTCAAATCGGGACCACTTTTGAGCGACATGCAAATAGGCGATCGCCCGTGCGCCGGTCAAATCAACAGTTTTGCTGAGGGCAAATTGGCCACGTTGGCCGCCACGGTTCTTGCTAGATCGCCTTGATGAGGCGCAGCAACCCCAGCATCTCGATCAGCCTGCCTTGGCGGAAGGCGATGTAGGTCGGTTCCTCGATGCCGTGGAAGCGGCGCTTGAACGCCGCCTGGCCCTTGAGGTTGAACTTGCTGCGGTTGACCCAGGGCGACTCATAGGCCCGCGCGAAGGCGTTGCGCCAGAAGCTCGATTCGGCAAAGCCGTTGGCTCCGACCTCGAGCATCGGCGACAGGCCGAGCGTGACGACCGAAATGCCCTCATTGCGAAACCGGTCGACGGCGAATTTGGTCAGCCCGATTTCGGCATGCGGCGAGGCATCGATGTGCTTGCGCTTGAACGAGGTGGTGTAGCCGATCACCTTGCCATCCCGGAACATCGGATCGAAATCGAGCAGAGCGACGAGCTCGCCTTCCGGGCTGTAGAGCACGAAACGGCGCATATCGATGCCGAGATGATCGGCAAAGGGGCGGTTGAGGAACGCCATCTCCCACCGCTTGACGATGCGGTCGGCCCGCCAGTTCTGTGACAGGCGCTGGACCTCGTCGAGATAGACCGCTCCTTCGCCAAAGGAAAACCCCTTCTTCAACAGCCAGCGTTCGGAATACCGCACGGTTTCGTTGCGCTTGCCGGAAAAATCGTGAGCCGGCAGTTCCAGCCGCGTGTCGACGCCGAGACGGTTGACCTGGTAGCCGAGCCCGGCCAGAACGCGCGCCGTCGGTTCGCCGATCTGCACGAACCACGGGCTGTCGGCGGCTTCGACAAAGCGCCTGATATAGTCGGGCCGATCGGCCGGATGGGCCACCGGGTCACCGAGCGCGAAATGGTGCTTCATCTTGGTGCCGAAGGCGATGTAGCCGTCGGCGTCGCCGAAATAGGACAGTTTTTGCTGCACGGCGGTCGAATAGGCCAGCGAGAAGTCGCCGTGCTGGCGGACAAGCGCCAGCCGCTCGACATGCGAAAAATCTTGGCGCGGCACCTTGGCTGCGGCGCCCTCCAGCAGTCTGTCGAGAAAGATGCGCAAGGAGGGCATGGTCGAGCTTCCGCGTGCCGATGATAAACAGAGGCTTGCCCCCAAGGCCTCGAATCAGTCGCATTGACGCGACCTCATTATCGATCATATCGCCCCTGTGCCATATGGGACGTGCCATATAGGACGGGTCCCCATGGCGCACCTGAAAGGAAATCTCGACCGAATGGCGGCTACGACAAGCGAAACGATGCCTATCGTCCTGGGGCCGAAAGGACCCGACTATACGGTTATCGTCATCGGCGCCGGAGCGGCGGGGCTGGCGGCCGCCGACGCGCTTGGCCGGCGCGGCGTGCGGGTCGTCGTGCTTGAAAAGGAGCCGCGGATCGCCGAACCGTGGCGACGGCGGCACGAGAAGCTGACCCTAAACACGCATCGCGCGCTGTCGACCCTGCCCGGCCTTGCCTATCCGCCCCGCACCGCCGCCTTTCCGAACAAGGATGCCATCATCGGTTATCTCGAGGATTTTGCCCGCGCGCGCGGCATAAGGGTCGAATTCGGCACCGCCGTCGAGCGGATCGAACGCAGAGGCAATGGCTGGCTCGTCCATACGGGCCGGGAAACGCTGAGCGCCCGCAATGTCATCGTCGCCACCGGCCGCGACCGCTTGCCATGGACGCCGGACTGGCAAGGCAAGGCGACTTTCACCGGCAAACTTAGCCACGCCGCCGATTTCGGCACAGCACAGGACTATGTGGGCAAAAGCGTGCTGGTGGTCGGGGCCGGAAATTCCGGCTTCGACGTGCTCAACCACCTCGCCCGTGCCGACACCAAGGCCATCTGGTTGTCAGCCAGGCAGGGTCCGTCGCTGATGCCGAAACGGATCGGCAAGGTCGCCGTGGCGCGCTTCGGCGGTTTCATGGCGATGCTGCCGACGTGGATTGCCGATGCCGCGATTGCCGCGACGCAGCGGCTGGTGTTCGGCGACCTCGCCCGCTTCGGCCTGCCGCCGGCGCCGAAAGGCGGCGCCAGCCGGCTCGGCGTCGAGCAGATCGCGATCGCCGTTGACGACGGCGCGGTTGCCGCGCTGAAGGCCGGATGGATTTCGGTGGTGGCGCCGGTGGCGGCTTTCGAAGGCGCCGGCGTGCGGCTGAACGACGGCACGGTGCTCGAGCCGGATGTGGTGATCGCGGCAACCGGCTATCGCACCGGCCTGGAGGCCATGCTGGGCGATCTCGGCGTGCTCGACGCCAAGGGCGTGCCGAAGGCCAATGGCGGCACCCCGAGCGGCCAGCCCGGCCTGTGGTTCATCGGCATGCGGCCAAGCCTGACCAGCTATTTTCACAGCGCCGGCCTGCAGGCCGAAGCGATTGCCCGTCAGATCGCCAAGGGGTGTAGACGAGCGCTTCTGGACGGAGAACCACCGCGCACTTCGGGCTGCTGCTATGGCGCGGACTAGTGGTTCAACGCATCTGCAAGACGGATCGAATATCCTGGCGATTGGCTGAAACGCCGATCCCGTCGTCATCCACGGGCGAAGCAAGGAGCGTAGCGACGGCGCAGACCCGAGGATCCATGCCGTGACTTCTGAACTACGCTGCGTTGCAGGTTCTGCTCCGCTGCTTCCACGGCCAAGGCATGATCCCTGGGTCTCCGCGACGGAGCTTCGCTCCTGCTTCGCCCAAGGACGACGAAGTTGAGATGCTTGCGGCCAACCTCCAAAGCAGGCGCTTGAACTCGTTCATTGCATCGTTATATAACATGTTATGGTTATCCAGGAGACGGACCACCCATGGAAGACATCATTCGATCCCTTGGCTACCTCACCCTCGGCAGCAGGCTGAAGCGCATCGGCGAGCAGTTGCAGGCCGATACGCAGCGCATGCTCGATGGGCTGGAGGTGCCGGTGCAGTCCAGCCAGTATCCTCTGCTGGCCGCGCTCGACCGGCTTGGGCCGCTGCCTGTCGGCGAACTGGCGCAGTCACTGGGGATCACCCAGCCGGGGGTGACGCGCAGCGTGGCGCTGCTGGCCGAGTTGGGGCTGGTCGAGGCCGCGCCATCGAACGACGACCAGCGCCGCAGGATGATCTCGCTGACCGCGAACGGCCAGCGCCTGGTCGATAAGGCGAAGCGGGACGTTTGGCCGCGCATCGAGAACGCCGTTGCCGACTTGTGCAAAGGCCTTGCAGGGCCGCTTCTCGAACAACTCTCGGCAATGGAGGACGGCCTGGCGGCGGCCCCGCTCGACCGCCGTGTGAAACAGGATGTCGCGCCATGAGCCATGTCCTCGATCGTCCGGTCTGGAGCGCGCTCGACACGCGGCATCGGATCTTTGCGTATGGCGACAGGCTCGCCAGGCGCTATCCCTCCTCGATCGTCCCCTTCGCGGCTTCCGGGGCAGACGACGCTGAGAGTCTGCAGGCGCTCGCAAGCCTCATTCCTGCAGGTGAGAGCGTGTTCATGCTCCAGGCGGACCCCGTTGCCTTGCCGCCGGAACTGACCGCGACCGTGACCGCCTTCGGCGTTCAGATGGTTGCCGAGGCGCCATTGCCTTCCGTGTCGGACGAGCGTGTGCAGCAGCTGACGCAGGACGACGCGGCCGAGATGCTTGCTTTGGCGTCACTGACCAAGCCCGGCCCGTTCACGCTCAAGGCGCTGAGCCTCGGCGAGTTCTGGGGCGTGAAAATCGACGACCGGCTGGCGGCGATGGCCGGCGAGCGCATGAAGCAGCCCGGCTACAGCGAACTCAGCGGCGTCTGCTCGCATCCCGAATTTCGCGGCAGCGGCCTCGGCCGGCTGCTGTCGGTGTTCGTGGCCAACCGAATTTTTGCGCGCGGCGAAGTTCCCTACCTGCATGCCTATGCCAGCAATGCCAACGCGGTTGGATTGTACGAATCCATCGGCTTCAGGCTGCGGGCAGAGATGAATGTGGCCGTCGTGCAGCGCGCCGGCTAGAGCGTTTCACCGTTTCACGGAAACGGCGAACCGCTCCTAGGCCTTTATTTTTACGCAATTCCGGACGGAAAACCGCTTCACACTTTTCCTGGAATCGCTCCAGGCCGCCTTGCGGGCCTCAGGCTGATTTCGGCTCCAACCGGCGGAAACCCACGGTTTCCATAAGCATATCTTCCTCGACCATGCCGGCATTGTGCAGCGCAAGCAGGTTCAGCGCGATCTCCCGCGCCTCCGCCGAATCGGGATGCACGTCGCGCCTGCGGCAGGCTTCGTCGAATACGCGTTGCAGCCTGGCGATGTCGTCGGGTTTCAGCAGGCCACGGTCATAGACGGACTTTGGCATGGCACTCTCCTCCAGAAGAGGTGGGGCGCCATGTTTAAAAGTCCATTCTTTTCCAATGCTTGAGCGCAGCTGCCTGGGTTTGCACGAATCCGACCGAGCGTGGCAGTCAGACCGCGATCGCGCTGCCATTCATTCAGCACCTCGGCCGTGGCCTGTTCCGCCGCAGTCTGCTTGACGTGCCGCCACGCTTGCGAAACAAGAGCTGCCACAAAGGACAGCGAGGCACAAAAGTGAGTTTCTGGGGACTGGCGCAGCTCGTCATTTCGACGGTGATCTTCCTGCTGGCGGCCATCGCGGCCAAGCAATGGGGGCTGGCGCCAAGCCTTGGCAAGATCGTGCTGACACTGGCGCTCTATACGGCGGGCAATCTGATGATGCTGCGGCTGGTTCGTGAGTTCGGCATGTCGGTGTCGTTCAGTCTGTCGGCGGTGATCCAGCTGGTGGCGGTCAATGTGGTGGCGCTGGTGTTCTTCGGCGAACGCGTCAATGCCTTGCAGGCGACCGGCATCGTGCTGGCCATCGCGGCGGTGGTGCTGATCTCGCTCGGGCCTTACCTGCAGGGGCGACTGTAATCCGATGAAGACCCCGCGTGCGTTCACCAACTGGCTTGAATTTCCGGTGCTGCTGGCCGGGCTGGTGATAGCCGCCGGGCTGTGGGGCTTCGAGGAACTGATGGAGGTGGCGCGGGCCACCACGCCGCACGCTTTCGATACTGAGATCCTGCTCGCTTTCCGAAAAGTGGGTCAGCCGGATGTTCCCGTCGGCCCGGCATGGCTGGAAGGCGCGATGCGCGACATCACCAGCCTCGGCAGCTCCAGCGTGCTGGTGCTGATCGTAACGGCGGTGATCGTCTACCTCCTGCTGATCCGTAGGCCGAGGACGGCGCTGCTGATCTTTGTCGCGGTGGCCGGCGGGCAGCTGCTGTCGACCTTGCTCAAGGCCGGCATCGACCGGCCGCGCCCCGATCTTGTCTCGCACCTGGCCAACGAGACGTCGCTGTCGTTTCCCAGCGGCCACGCGATGCTGTCGGCGGTGACCTATCTCACGCTAGGCTCGCTCGCAGCGCGCTTCCTGCCGGGACGAACGACGAAAATCTATGTCCTCAGCCTGGCGGTGCTGGTAACGCTGCTGGTCGGCGTCAGCCGCGTCTATCTCGGCGTCCACTGGCCTTCCGACGTGCTGGCGGGATGGTGCGCCGGCTTCACCTGGGCGACGCTGTGCTGGCTGGCGGCGCGAATGCTGCAGCGGAACAAGGCGGTGGCCGATGGCAACGAGCCCGAAGACTGACGATCCGGAGCGACATTCAAATCAGCCGGTTGATCAGCCCGTGTCCGCAGCCTGCCAGCAGAAAAACCGCCGACAGCAAGGCTGCCGACGTCGTCAAGGTCCTGAAAATATTCGACTGATATTTCCCCGCCAGTAAGAGCCAAGGCGGTAGCGTAGCATGCTCATCCCGTATCCCGCCATCCGGCTTTGTGGAGAGATCATGTTTCATGCATGCTTTATGATGGTTGAAACATCACTATGATTGTATTACACGTCGTCTCCGCAGACTCAGACGGGGGTTCCGACCGATGATCACTGCCGCCCAGATGCGCGCCGCGAGGGCGCTGGCCGGCATCGATCAGAAGACGCTCGCCGAGCGTGCCGGCGTTTCGCTTCCGACAATCCAGCGCATGGAAGCGAGTGACGGCGTGGTCAGGGGTGTGGTCGATACGCTGATGAAGGTTATCCAGGCTCTCGACGAGGCCGGGGTGGAGCTCATCGGCGAGAACCAGACCAGCGAGCGCGGCGGCCGGGGCGTGCGCCTCAAGCCGGTCGCGCCGCCGAACCCGCAAGGCTGAGCCGGCATATAGTCGCGACGGCGACCGCCGACAGTCCTGCCGACGATCCCGCCGCCTTCACGCAAGCGGAAGGCAGTCCATGGATCAGATCCGGCGGGCAGTGCATCAACCGGCCCAGAAGTCGGCAAAGCCGACATTTTCAGAGCTGTTCACGCCCAAGCTGGTGACGGTCTGGCGCGAAGGTTACCGCCTGCCGCAGTTCAAGGCCGACTTCATGGCCGGGCTGACCGTCGCTATTGTCGCGTTGCCGCTGTCGATGGCGATTGCGATTGCTTCGGGCGTGACGCCGGAGCGCGGCCTGTTCACGGCCATTGTCGGCGGCTTCATCGTCTCGGCGCTCGGCGGCAGCCGCTTCCAGATCGGCGGCCCGGCCGGCGCCTTCATCGTGCTGGTGGCGGCGACGGTGCAGCGCGAAGGCGTCGACGGACTGCTGCTGGCGACGATGATGGCCGGCATTTTCCTGCTCGCCATCGGCTATCTCCGGCTCGGAACCTATATCAAATTCATCCCTTACCCGGTGACGGTCGGCTTCACCGCCGGCATCGCAGTCATCATCTTCTCCGGCCAGATCGTCGAACTGTTCGGGCTGAGGCTTGCCGGGCCGGAGCCCGGGCCGCTGCTGCCGAAGCTGATGGCGATCGGCCACGCGGCCGGCACGCTCAATATCTCGGCAACGCTGGTGGCGGCGCTGACCATCGCCACCATCGTCGGGGTGAAGCGCTGGCGGCCCGGCTGGCCGGGCATGCTGATCGCCGTCGGACTGGCCTCCCTTGTCGTGGCGCTGCTTTCGCTGCCGGCGGAAACGATCGGCACCCGCTATGGCGGCATTCCGCGCAGCCTGCCGTTGCCGGCACTGCCGGCACTCAACCTCGACAAGGCGCTTGCGGTGCTGCCGGATGCGGTGGCTTTTGCGCTGCTCGGCGCCATCGAATCGCTGCTCTCGGCCGTGGTCGCCGATGGCATGACCGGGCGGCGTCACCGTTCCAATTGCGAACTGGTGGCGCAAGGCTTTGCCAACATCGCGTCTGCCCTGTTCGGCGGCATCTGCACCACCGGCACCATCGCCCGCACCGCCACCAATGTGCGGGCCGGCGCGCATGGGCCGGTTTCCGGCATGCTGCATTCGCTTTTTCTGCTGGTCTTCATGCTGGTGGCCGCACCAATGGCGAGCTACATCCCGCTTGCCGCCCTTGCCGGGGTGCTGGCGGTTGTCTGCTGGAACATGTTCGAGAAGCAGGCCTTCGCCACGTTGCTGCGCGCTTCGCGCGGCGACGCCCTGGTGCTGATGGCAACCTTCCTGATCGTCGTCTTCCGCGATCTCACCGAAGGCATCGTCGTCGGCTTCGCGCTAGGCTCGATCCTGTTCATCGACCGCATGGCCAAGTCGATCGCCGTGGAGGCGGATTTGCCGCTGGTGCAGGACGATGTCGCCGACAGCAGCGGCCGCGCCTACGATGCAAGCGAGGCAAGCGACGCCGACACCGTCGTCTATCGCATCTCCGGCGCCTTCTTCTTCGGCGCCGCCTCGACTGTCGGCACGGTGCTCGACCGCATCGCCGACCAGCGCAAGAACTTCATCCTCGATTGCTCGGCGGTGCCGTTCTTCGATTCCACCGCGGCCAATGTCATCGAGGGCGCGGCGCACAAGGCGAAGCGCGCAGGGGTGCGTTTCATCATCGCCGGTGCCTCGCCGCAGACACGGCGCATGCTGATCAACCACGGCGTCAAGCGGCCGCTGGTGACCTTTGCCGCCTCGATCAAGGATTCGCGGGCGCAACTCAAAGCCGCGCCCGCTGGCTGAGCCGGCAAGTGTGCGCCGTCAGTCCAGGCTCAGCACCGCGATCTCGCCCTCGTTCATCAGCGGCACGAAGATCCGCGTGCCGTCTGTGCCGATATCGGCGCTGCCCGGCTTGAACTGCTCTACAGCCTTCGGCGCCTCGCCGACTTTGTACCGATAGAGCGTGCCGGTCATGAAGGCGGTGGCGTAGATGCTGTCGCCGATGGCGACGACGCCGTCGAGGTCGGCAAAGTTTTGTGCGCCAGGCAGCGGCGTCACGGCTTTCGTCGCGAGATCGACCGACAGCAGGCCCCCGGGCGCGGCAGTGCTGAAGTCCGGCTTGATGCCCTTGCCCCAGGACGCCACGATCAGCCGATCGCGATCGGCAAAGATGCCGTTGGGTGCGGCGAGCTTCGCATCCTTCACGAACAGTTCCGGCTTGTCGCCGTCAATGCGGTAGATCGCATCGGCCAGCATGTCGGTGACATAAACCTTGCCCGAACTGTCCGATGTCACGTCATTGAGGAAAACGGCGCCGGGCACATCGATCGTCGAGATGAGCTTGCCGCTGGCGAGATCGACGATGCGCACCTTGGTGATGTCGGCGACGTAGAGCTTGCCGCCAGAGATCGCCGAGCCCTTCGGTGCATCCATGCCGGCGGTCCAGTGCCGGCTAACGACCTTGCCGTCCAGCGACAGCACCGAGAGATAGCCGTTGCCGTCGGCCTCCCCGGGATTGCCGACGATGTTGGAGACGATAATGCGATTGTTGGCGGCATCGAACAGCGCCGATTCGGGTTGCTCGAAGCCCGAGGCGCGCCAGAGTTCGGCGGCCTCGGCCGCAGGCACGAGCGCGATACCGAAGGCGGCGAGACAAATAGAGGGGATGAGGGTTTTCACGGCCAGGTCTCCTGTGGTGGATGGCGGAGAGCTAGAGATGTCGATACTTTTCCGGAAGGGCGATTGCCGCTAGTATCGAAACGCGATACCAAACCGCGAGAAAAGAGGTGCATTCCATGAACGGCCTGATCTTCGAGGCGCTGAAGCGGACGCTGAAGGCCAAGGGCGTCACCTATCGTGAGCTAGCCGGGCGTATGGGCATTTCCGAGCCGACGGTGAAGCGCATCTTCCACGAGCGCAACTGCAAGCTCGACCGTCTCATCGGGATCTGCGCTGCCGCCGGCGTCGAGCTGGAAAACGTGCTGGGGTCGATGAACCGGGGGCCGGGACCGGTCAATCGCATCGCGCCGGAGATCGAGCGCAAGCTCGCGGGACGGCCGGCGCTGCTGTTCATCTTCGTCATGCTGTCGGAGAAGTTCACGCCCGAAGGCGTCATGCGCTCGCAAGGCTTGAGCGAAGCCTCGATGTTCCTTTATCTGCGCGATCTCGAAGCGATCGGCCTGATCGCATTGGGCAGCGGGCTGTCGGCACGGCTGCTGGTCGACACACCGATCCAGTGGAATTTCGAAGGGCCGCTCAGGCCGCTATTCGAGATGACAAACAAGAATTTCATCGGCTGGGCGATCACCCATCTGGAGCGGGAAGCGACCTTCGTCTCTTTCTCCAGGCGGATGCGGCCGGAGACGGCGGAGATGGTGAAGCGCGAGGCGGAGGAACTGGCCGAGCGCGCCAAACTGCTCGCCCATCACGACCAGCACACGACGCCGGAAGACGGGCTGACCGGCTACAAATGGACGTTTGCTTTTGGCGCAACCCCGTTTCCGGCGATCATGCCGATCGGCCCGCACCCCAGGGATGCCGGTGCGTCCGACCGGCCCACCGCTCCGGCAAAGGGACGCCGCCCGTTGCCGGCCTGACTGGGCCATCATCCGAGCAGGATTGCATCTGGCGGCTGAGCTTGTCGCGCTCCAGTCCGGAGGTGCTTCAAAAATGAAGCCACATTCATGATAGAGTTCGCGCGCTGATTTGCCAGACTGTACGGGGCGGGTTTGCCGAATGCGTGACCGTCCCCGCAAAATCGAAGTGATCCTATGCCGACCGCGCCAACACTTGAACTTCGCCGCTATTCGCGCCTGAAAAATTTGCGGGAGCGCGCAGAACGCCAGGGTGCTGCATTGCAGTTCTGGGCGCGCACGGCATCGCTCGCCGTGATCTCCTGCTTCTTTTCCTTGATCAGCCGCTGGGATGCCTCGCTGCTCTTCGTGCTGGCGGGCCTCGCGCTGTTCCAACTCGTCGGCCTGATCCAGTTTCGCTTTGCGCGCCGTCGCAACGCGCCATGGTGGATCGGTTACCTCGTCGGTACGCTGGACATCATTCTGTTGACCGTTCTGCTGGTAACGCCCAACCCGTTTTCCCTCGAGGTCGCGCCGGCCGCGATGCAACTGCGCGAGGGCAGCTTCAAATTCCTGCTGATTTTCGTATGCCTTGGCGCGCTGACCCTTTCGACACGATTGGCGCTCTATCTCGGCGCGCTCGCGGCCTTGACGTGGACGATCGGGGTGGGATGGGTGGTTTTTCATGCGGGAACCGTCATTCCGGCAACGAACCTCTATTCGCTGCCGCTGACAGAGCGACTGAATCTCTATCTCAACCCCAATTTCGTCGATACGTTCGCGCAGGCGACCAATGTGTTGGTTGTGCTGATTATCGGCGCGATCATGGCGCTGGTCGTCTCTCGTTCCCGACATCTGTCGGAAGACTATGTCAAGGCGGAGCGCGCCCGCGCCAATCTCGCCCGGCATTTTTCGCCCAATGTCGTCGACCAGCTCGCCACGGATGACGAGCCCTTCGGCCCGGTCCGCCGGCAGGATATCGCGGTGCTGTTCGCCGACATCGTCGGCTTCACACACTATTCCGAGGATCATCCGGCCGAAGCAGTGTTCGAACTACTGCGTCAGTTCCACCGTCGCATGGAGCAGGTCGTCTTCGACCACCATGGCACCGTCGACAACTATATCGGCGATTGCATCATGGCGACCTTCGGGGTTCCGCAAGCCAGCCATGACGACGCAACCCGGGCCATCCGGTGCGCTGAAGCGATGATCGCCGCTATCGAAGACTGGAATGTCCAGCGTGTGTCCAGAGGATATCCGCCGCTGGACGTTCGGATCGGTGCACAATATGGCGCCGTCGTCCTCGGCGCGGTCGGCAGCGAGCGCAACCTGTCCTTCGCGGTGGTGGGCGACACCGTCAACGTCGCCAGCCGTTTGCAGGCGCTCTGCCGGGAGCTTCAGGCGAATATTTGCTTTGGGTCACGACTGATCGAGGCCGCGAAGGCGGAATCGCCAACGACACGGTTGAATGCGCGCGATCATGGACCGGTTAGCATCCGCGGCCGGGACGAACCGGTCCATGTCTGGGTCGAACACAGGGCCGAAAACCAGGGCGCTATTGCGGTTTCGGCGTGATGCAGGCCGCCATGTGAGACGCCTGAACCTCATGACTCAGGCCGAAGCCATCACGTGTCTGAGGCGATTGCGCCAGCCTTCGCGGCTGCGGCGTCGGTGCCTGCCTTGTCCTCCCAGGTCACCGCCCGGTAGTCGAAACCAAATTCCAGCGTCGGTTTCACGATGCGGAAGAAGGGCGACAGGTCGAAGTCGCGCGGCGTGTAGAGCGAGTGGTGGCGGATGTGCAGGATTTCGCGGCGCGAATAGTTCGACTGCGCCGAGGCGCGGCCGGGCGCGCGGGTGATCTCGGGCAGGATCGGGTAGCGGATCTCACCATAGGCTTCGGCGATCAGCGTCGAGCAAATGGCGCGCGTCGGATCGCCGGAACCGAAAGCCAGCATGCGGCGGCGCCAGCGCACCGGCACCGGTGGCGTCGGCAGGAAAAAGCGCAGCATGTCGAAGATGTTCTTGAGATCGTATTTCAGGCCGAGCTTGCCGATCATGAAGGCGACGACATGGTCGCGGTCTTCCGGCGCCAGCCCGCTCGCCCGGCAGATACGGGTGTTGTAGGTGCGGTAGCGCGACAGCGGCACGGCGACACAGCCTTCGCCTAGCGTGACTTCGATCAGCCGACGCCGTTCCGATCCGTCCTCCGGTTCGGACAACGCATCGCCGATATAGAAGGCCGCATGCGACCAGGTCGACTGTGTCAGGTATTTGATGGCCGCGGAGATCTTCTGGTTGCCTTCGATGAGCAGGATGTCGCCGGGTTCGAGCGTGCGCCGCAACGTCTCGGCGTCGGACGGCGTGTAGGGCTCATAGCCCGAGGATTCGTCCTGCAGCCGGCCGGCAAGCCAGCGGCCAAGTCGGTCGAGAAGCGTGTCGCGCGGCGCGGTCATGGTAAAGTGTGACTAGCACGAGGTGACGTCCTCGGCCATGATCAACCGACCGGGACCTCTTTCGACAATACCGGGCCGGCGAGGTCGTCGCGCACATTGCGCGCGAGTTTCTTTGTCGAGCGCTTGGGGCTGTCGCCGAACAGCTCGGCCGCTCCGGCGAGGCAGCTCTTCTTCAGGCTTTTTTCCGAGCGCTTCAAAAGCTTGCCAAGAAGCCTTGTGTCCTGCGCATCGCCGAGCGGCTCACCGTCGGCCTCGAGCAACACGCGCATGACGAAGACGTCGTGCAGTTCGCCGAGCCTTTCGCCCAGTTCGTCGACCGCCTTGCGCCGCACCTTGATCGGCGTCGGCCACAGCCGGCCGAGCAGCGACAAATGCATCGAGTGGGTCTTGGCAGCCTTGCGCAGATCGTGGAAATCCTCTGCTTCGCCGCGCGATCCCGCCCGGTCCAGCGCCTTCCTGGCACGGCGCAAGGTCTTGCGAGCGCCTTCCGCAAGCACATCGGCTGCATGCTCAGGCAGATCGGGGAGCAGCAGCCGCTCTATCCTGATGAGGCCTTCCTCGCAGGCGGCGGTGGCCGCGCCTATGGCGGCGTTGAGGCCGGCGCCGGCATGCATTTCATGCTGGCGGGCAATCAGCCGGTCGCGCACGCTGTCGAGGCCGCCGCCGGCAACCTGCTCGGGAAAGGCGGCTGCCAGCCGGTCGACGGTCTCGACCAGCGCGGTCGCCTCGCGCGGCCCGGCAAGCAGCGCCGCCACCTGACGGTAGCATTGGTTCTCAGTCCGACAGAATGTTTCATTTCCGGAACGGACCAGCCGCAGCAAGGCGCGCGCGCTCTTCAGCCGCTTGCGGCATTTGTGCAATGCCTGCTCCGGCTGGTCGCGCGCGACGGCCAGATGGGCAAGCGCCTTGCCGATCTCCTCGCCAAGGATACGCCTGACCTCGCCGGTCAGCGGCAGGCGCGGATCGATGCGAAAGCTCATGCGGCGATCTCCGGAATCCCCCTAGAGCATGATGCCGAAAAGTGTGAAGCGGTTTTCGGACGACATCATGCTCCATCTCTTTTGATTAGAGCCGGATTCCGATTTTAGGTCGACCCGACCTAAAATCATCCGGCTCTAGGGCGAGCGACGCGTTGTAAAATCTCTGCTCGCCGGTCACTTCGCGGCCGAGCCAATCGGGCAGCATTTCGTCAGGTACATCCTCCGGCGTCTCCAGTTCGGCCACCACAAGGCCGGCTAGGATCCCGCCGAAAACATCGACTTCGTAGAGATAGCCGCGATGCCTAACATGGTGGCGTGTCTTCTCGATGACATGTCCGATGGCGAAGGCCAGCATCTCCTCGGCATCAGTCAGAGGAATTTCATATTCGTATTCGTCGCGCTCGCGGATCTTGCTGCCGAATTTAAGCGTCAGCTTCGCCGAACTGCCGTCGCTGATGCGCACGCGCACGGTGCGGCCAGGTGCTGCGGCAAGATAGAACTGGCGAATGCGTATATTCGCCTCGGCCATTTCCAGCCATTCGGCGCTGGAGACCAGGAACTTGCGCTCGACTTCCTTGCCCATGGCCGCGCACTAAAGCGTCTGCGGCTCGACATGGCAAGCGGCCGTAGATAATCAATTTGACTTTAATCAATCGATTGATTAAAGACGCCGACATGATCAAATCCGCGCCCGACAAAATGCCCCGCCAGGAGACATCGCCCGCCGAGCAGACGCGCGCCGCACTGGTGCTGGCCGCGCTCAAACTGTTCGGGCGGCAGGGCTTCGACGGCACCTCGACGCGCGAGATCGCGGCGGAGGCGAAGGCCAACATCGGCTCCATCGCCTATCATTTCGGCGGCAAGGAAGGGCTCCGCGGGGCCGCCGCCGACCACATCGTCGAGACCATCCAGGCGGTTGCCGGCCAGGCGCTCGGCGGCATGCAGCTGCAAGGTCAAGCCAGTTCAGAGACGGCGCGGGCGCAGCTCTCGACCGCATTGGAGCGGATGGTAGGATTTATCGTCGCCCGGCCGGAGGCGGGCGATATCGTACAATTCGTACTTAGAGAGTTGTCGCATCCGACGGCCGCCCTCGACCGCATCTATGACGGGGTGTTCGAACCGACGCATCGCCGCCTCTGCCAGATCTGGGAACAGGCGACGGGCGAGCCGGCCGAAAGCGAGGCCACCAAGCTCGTGGTCTTCACGCTGATCGGCCAGGTCATCTATTTCCGCATCGGCCGCGAAGCAGTGATGCGTCGTATGGGCTGGCGCGAGATCGGTAACGCCGAAGCCGCCAAGGTGGTGGCGGCGGTCACAAGCAATCTTGGCGCCATACTGGCGGCCCGAAATCCGGTCGCCCGCAAGGAGGGCAAGCGATGAGTTTTCTCTGTTCCCTGCCGCTCGCGGCCCAGCTGTTCGGCGCCTGCGCGCCGGCAGCGCCGCTTGCCGTCGGCTATGTCGAGGGCGACTATGTCTTGCTGGCGCCGATCGAAGTGGCGCAGGTCGAGACCGTCGCGGTCAAGCGCGGCGACCGTGTTGTATCAGGCACGCCGGTGGTGACTCTCGAAAGCGCCGACGCAAAAATCGCCGTCGCCCAGGCAGAGGCCGCGCTCGCCCAGGCGCAGGCGCAGCTTGCCGACCTGCAGATCGGCAAGCGGCCGGAGGAGATCGCGGTGCTGAAGGCCGAGGTCGACATGGCCAAGGCCCAGGCCACGGATGCCAAGCGCAAATACGACCGCGCCGCCGACCTGTTCAAGCGCGGTGCCGGCACGCAGGCCGACTACGACACCGCCGCCGCGACGCTGGAGACAGCCAATGCGCAGGTCGGCCAGGCGCAGGCCAACCTCGCCGTCGGCGGTCTGCCTGCGCGTCCCGAAACGATCAAGGCGGCAGACAATCAGGTCAAACAGGCGCAGTCGGCGTTGGAACAGGCTGAGTGGCGGCTATCGAAGCGCGTGCTGGCGGCACCCTCGCCCGGCCGCATCAATGACGTCATCCGCAATCCCGGCGACACCGCTGGTCCGACCGCGCCTGTCATTTCGATGTTGCCGGACGGTGCGGTAAAGCTCAGCGTCTATGTCCCGGAAAGTGCGTTCTCGTCGATCAAGGTCGGCACGCTGCTTGTCGTCCATTGCGACGGCTGCGGGCCGGAGGTGAAGGCGCGCGTCAGCTATGTCTCGCCCGACCCGGAATTCACCCCGCCGGTGATCTACTCGCTCGAGAACCGGCAGAAGCTGGTCTACCTCGTCGAGGCGCGGCCTGAGGGCAAGGCGCAAGCGCTGCAGCCGGGACAGATCGTCGATGTCGAGCTGGCGGCCTCAAAATGAACGCCATCGACGTTCATGGCCTGGTCAAGCGTTTCGGCGACAAGACCGTCGTCGACCATGTGACAATGACGGTGGCCGAGGGCGAGATCGTCGGCTTTCTCGGGCCCAACGGGTCCGGCAAGACGACGACCATCCGCATCATGTGCGGCCTGCTGACGCCCGACGAGGGCGAAGGTACGGTGCTGGGTTTCAACATCCGCACCGAGTCGCTCCGCATCAAGCGCGAAGTCGGCTACATGACGCAGAAATTCTCGTTCTACGAGGATTTGACGATCGGCGAGAATCTCGAATTCGTGGCGCGGCTCTACCGACTGAAGCCGGTCGAGGAGCATGTGTCGAAAACGCTGGAAGAGCTTGGCCTGACGAGCCGCCGCAACCAGCTCGCCGGCACGCTGTCGGGCGGCTGGAAGCAGCGGCTGGCACTGGCCGCCTGCATCATGCACAAGCCGAAGCTGCTGCTGCTCGACGAGCCGACCGCCGGCGTCGATCCGAAGGCGCGGCGCGAATTCTGGGACGAGATCCACCGGCTGGCGAGCGGCGGTCTGACCGTGCTGGTGTCCACCCACTACATGGACGAAGCCGAGCGCTGCCACCGCATCAGCTATATCTCCTACGGCAAGATGCTGGCCACCGGCACGGTGGACGAGGTGGTGACGAATGCCGGTCTGACCACCTTCGTGCTGCAGGGACCGCGCCTCGACCAGGTCGCCGATGCACTCAGGGACCGGCCCGGCGTCGACCAGGTGGCGCCGTTCGGCGCGACGCTGCATGTCGTCGGCTCCGACAAGGCAAAGCTCGAAAAGGCGCTCGCCGATGTCGAGAAGGAGCACAAGGGTGTCAGCGTAAAACCCGGCGAGACCAGCCTTGAGGACGTCTTCATCCAGTTCATGTCCGGCTCGAAGGACAATATGGCATGAACAGCGTCTTCTCCTTCGCCAGGCTAGGTGCGCTGCTGATCAAGGAATTCATCCAGATGCGGCGCGACCGCATCACCTTCGCCATGATGCTGGGCGTGCCGCTTTTGCAGCTGGTGCTGTTCGGCTACGCCATCAACAACGATCCCAAAAGCCTGCCTGCCGCACTGGTGGCGACCAGCAACGACCCCTACACCCGCGCCATTGTCGCAGCCCTGCAGACCACCGGCTACTACCGCTTCGACCATGTCGCGCATAATGCCGAGCATGCCGAATTCCTGATGGCGCGCGGCGATGTCGCCTTCGTCGTCACCATCCCGGCCGATTTCGGCCGCCGGGTGGAGCGTGGCGACAATCCGCAGATCCTGATCGAGGCCGACGCAACCGACCCGGCCGCCGCCAGCGGCGCCATCTCGACGCTGAGCAAAGTGGCCAGCCAGGCGCTGCTTCGGGCGCAAGGCATGCAGGAGGCGGCGAGTGAGGCCGCCAGGGGCCGGCTCGATGTGGTGGTGCACCAGCGCTACAATCCGGAAGGCATCTCGCAATACAACATCGTGCCCGGCCTGCTCGGCGTCATCCTGCAGATGACCCTGGTGATGATGACCTCGATCGCGCTGACCCGCGAGACCGAGCGCGGCACGATGGAAAACCTGCTGGCGATGCCGTCCAGCCCGTTCGAGATCATGCTGGGCAAGGTGCTGCCCTATCTTGTGGTCGGCGGCGTCCAGGTGGTCGTCGTGCTGGCGGCGTCGAAGCTTCTGTTCGCCATTCCTTTCACCGGCTCGATGTCGCTGCTGCTTGCCGCCGTGCTGGTGTTCGTGCTGGCGCTGGTGCTGCTTGGCTACACCATCTCGACCATCGCCCGCACGCAGATGCAGGCGCTGCAGCTGACCTTCTTCTTCTTCCTGCCGTCGATCCTTTTGTCCGGCTTCATGTTCCCCTATCGCGGCATGCCGGGCTGGGCGCAGACCTTCGGCGAGATTTTCCCGCTGACGCATTTTCTGCGCATTACCCGCGCGGTGATGCTGAAGGGCGCCGAACTGCCGGCGGTTGCGGGCGAGATCGCCTGGCTGGTCGGGTTCGTGGCCTTGTTTGCCGGCGTCGCATTGGTGCGGTTCAGGCGCACGCTCGACTGAGCGTTCAGGAATTGAGCGATCGCGGACCGCTGACGAACGGACTGCCTCTGACATAGAACCGCAGCGGGCGGTCCGCATCCTTCGTGATGCCGATGCGGATGCCTTGGCCGATGTCGCTGGCCTGATGCTCGTCGGCTGCCAGCCATAGCGGGCCTTGGCGGCACAGATCGAGGCCGTCCAGCGAACGGTCGATCCGCAATGCCTGGGCGAGCCGCCCCGGCCCGCGCGCCAGGTCGCGCAGGCGCTCCACGCCCCGGTTCAGCCGCATGATGGCGATGCCTTCGAGCGGCTCCAGCGCCCGGATCAGCACGCCGGTGCCGGTGCCCGGCCCCTCGCTTGAGACATTGAGCATCCAGGAGACCCCATAGGCGAGATAGACGTAGGCGTGTCCGGGCCCGAGGAACAGCGAACGGTTGCGCGGCGTCATGCCGCGATAGCCGTGCCCGGCGGCGTCGCCGGTGACATAGGCCTCGGTCTCGACGATACGGCCGCTGACGATGCCTTCCGGCAGCTCCCGCACCACGAGCTTGCCGATGAGATAGCGGGCGAGATCGGCCGTATCATCAGGCAGTTCGGCACGATCGAGCGGATGGTGGCCGGTCATGCTACCGCCGCCGTGTTTCAAGGTATCCGTTCGACCCATTGCGCGCGCGACTGCCCCGGCTCGAACGGATCGCCGAAATACTGGGTCTCGCGAACCACTTTGCCATCGACGAACTCCATGATGCTCACCGTATAGGACGGAATCCCGTCATAGGTCAGGACATATTCGGTGATCCAGAGGTCGCCTGACCCGGTGATCCGCCGCACGGCAAAGCGCTTCCGGTTGGGCTGCGTGGCGCGCGACGACTGGATGTTGTGCCGTCCGCTGATGCGCTCGCCTGATTGCGGATAATCGAGCACCGCGTCCTCGCGATAGATCTGATGCTCCGTCTCGAGATCATTGGCATCGGAGGCAGCCCAATGGCGATCGAGAGCCGCCCTTATCTCAGCGTCTGCCATATCGGTTCTCAGGCCGCGGCCATGATCTCGGCATAGGTGGTGAAATCGACATTGCCGCCTGACAGCACGACGGCGACGCATTTGCCCGACAGTTCGATCTCGCCTGACGAGAGCGCCGCCAGCGCCACGCAGCCGCCGGGTTCGACCACCAGCTTGAGATGGGCCATGGCGTCGCGCACCGCCTGTGCGGCCGCCTTGTCGGAGACGGCGATGGCGCCGGCGAGGTTCTTGCGGTTGATCTCGAAGGTGATGGCACCGGGCTCTGCGGTGAGGATGGCATCGCAGATCGAACTGTGGCCGGGCTCGTTGGAAACCCTTTTTCCTTCGATCAGCGAGCGGCGGGTGTCGTCGAAATGCTCGGGCTCAACGGCCCAGACTGCTGTGGCCGGCGAGGCATCCTTGACGGCGATCGAAATGCCGCTCGTCAGGCCGCCGCCGCCACAGGGAATGACGACCGCATCGAGGCTGACGCCGAGCGCTTTTGCCTGGCGCGTCAGTTCGAGACCGATCGTGCCCTGGCCGGCGATGATGGCCGGATCGTCGAAAGGAGGCACCAGCACCATGCCCTTGTCCATGTAGGGTCGCACCACCGTCATGCGGTCGTCGCGAAAGCGGTCGAACGGCACCACTTCGGCGCCCATCTTGCGGACATTGGCGATCTTCATCGCCGGCGCGTCGGCCGGCATGGCAATGACCGCCTTGACGCCGAACATGGCAGCCGCCGCGGCGACGCCCTGAGCATGGTTGCCTGAGGAGAAGGCGACGACGCCGCGGCTGCGCTCTTCTTCGCTCAGCGAAGACAGTTTGTTGTAGGCGCCGCGGAACTTGAACGAGCCGGTGCGCTGCAGCGTCTCCGGCTTGAACAGGATGCGGCCGCCGAAGCGTTTGTTGAGTTCCAGCGATTCGATCAAGGTCGTTTCGGCGATCAGGCCGGAGAGGCGCGCGGCGGCGGCATGGATGTCGGCGATGCCGGGGAGCGTGGTCATGGCGAAGTCCTGAAAGGGATGAGATCGGCGCATGGTGCACGCAAAGGCAGGCCACGCACCAATGAAAAAATGTGACCGTTACAAAGTTTGGCGGGCATGAGCGGCGACGAGGGTCAAACTGGCCCACCTCTCCCGCCTTTATCAGCCGGGCCGTATCGGCTAAGGGCGGGGGAGCAGAATCCCGGACCGCCAGACATGACCGCCAAGCCAAAACCCCTGTTTCTCGGTATCGACACCGGTGGCACCTATACCGATGCCGTGCTGTGGTCGGAACAAGGCGGGCCAAAAGGCAAGGTGCTGGCCAAGGCCAAGGCGCTGACCACGCGGCACGATCTTGCCGTCGGCATTTCCGGCGCGGTCGATGCGGTGCTGGGAAAATCGGCCACCGATCCGGCCGCGATCAAACTCGTGTCGATGTCGACGACGCTCGCCACCAATGCGCTGGTCGAGGGCCAGGGTGGGCGTGTGGCGCTCATCATGATCGGCTTTACCGGGGCCGACCTTGCGCGCGACGGGCTGAAGACGGCGCTCGGCACCGATCCGGTGGTGTTTTGTCCGGGCGGCCATGACGTGCACGGCAATGCGGCCAAGCTCGATCTGTCGGGGCTGGAAGCAGCACTCCCTGAACTCGGCGCCTCGGTGTCGGGCTTTGCCGTGTGCGCCTATTTCGCCACCCGCAACCCGGCGCATGAACTCGCCGCGCGCGACCTCATCCGCGAAAAGACCGGCCTGCCGGTGACCGCCAGCCATGAATTGTCGGCCAAGCTCGGCGGTCCGCGTCGCGCGCTCACCACCTTGCTCAACGCCAGGCTGATCTCGATGATCGACCGGCTGGTGGCGGCAACCGAAGGATTTTTGGAGGCCCGCAACATCGTAGCCCCCCTGATGGTGGTGCGCGGCGATGGCGCGCTGGTTTCGGCGGCGTTTGCCCGCCAGCGGCCGATCGAGACCATCCTGTCCGGCCCGGCCGCCAGCCTGGTCGGCGCCCGCCACATGACGGGCCTGGACAACGCCATGGTGTCCGACATTGGCGGCACCACCACCGATGTCGCCGTGCTCGACGGCGGCCGTCCCCGGCTCGATCCCGAAGGCGCCACTGTCGGCGGCTTCCGCACCATGGTCGAGGCGGTCGCCATGCGCACTTTCGGCCTCGGCGGCGATTCCGAGGTGGCACTGGAAGATGGCGCGCTCAACCCGAAAATCCTGCTCGGGCCGCGCCGCCTGGTGCCGCTGGCGCTGGCCGGCATGATGCATGGTGTTTCCGTGACATCGGAGCTCGAGCGCCAGCTCAGGGCGCCCAACCCCGGCCGCATGGACGGCCGCTTTGCGTTGCGCACCGGCGTGCCGGACAGGCTCGCCGCCGGCCTGACCGCGCCCGAGGCGAAACTGTATGAACTGATTGGTGCGGTGCCGCTCGCCATCGACAGGCTGCTCACCTCGAACGCCCAGAACGCCACGCTGAACCGGCTGGTCTCGCGCGGTCTTGTGCATATCTCGGGCTTCACCCCCTCGGACGCCGCCCATGTGCTCGGCAAGCAGGCCAACTGGGACCCGCTTGCGGCCCGGCTCGGCGCCGAACTGTTTGCCCGCAAGCGTGATGGGCGAGGCCAGTACATCGCGCCGTCTCCGGAGGTGATTTCCGAACGGGTGCTGCTGACGCTGACGCGCTGGTCGGCCGAATACATTCTGGAGACCGCCTTTGCCGAAGACGGGCTGGATGGCGCCGCCACCGTCGCGCATGCGCTGGTGCAGCGCGCCGTCGATTCCCATCCCGGCATCGCAAGGCTCAGCGTCGCGCTCGATCGTCCGGTCATTGGCCTCGGCGCCTCGGCGCCGCTGCACTATGCCGGCTTGGCCGAGCTGGTCGGTAATGAGTGCGTGGTGCCGGAGGATACCGACGTCGCCAACGCGCTCGGCGCCGTCGTCGGCCAGGTCCGCGTCTCGGCCGAAGCCCGCGTCAGCCAGCCCAAGGAAGGTTTGTTCCGGGTCGCGTCGGGGCAAACGGTGCGCGACTTCACGGACGAGGCCAAGGCGATCGCGGCAGCGGAGGCTGATGTGCGGGCGATCGTAGCCGAGCGGGCGAAGGATGCCGGCACGGATAATGCCGAGATCGACGTTTCGACCGAGTTCAAGGTGTCTACCGTTGAGGCCCAACGGATGTTTATCGAAGCGCATGTGGTGGCGGTTGCATCGGGTCGGCCGAGGATTGCGGTTTAGGTAATCTCCCCCCTTGGGGTCCCCTTGGGGGGAGATCAGCAGCTTCAAAATCCCCGCCTTCACCCTAAGCTGAATTGACCCTTCACCCCTGACATGCCAAAGGCCGCAAAGCCTTTCATCTGGAGAAGCCCTGATGACCGATCGCGTCGAGATCGCCGGATTGCGGATTGCCCGCGAACTGCATGACTTTGTCGGCGAAGCGCTGCCGGGTACCGGTATTGCCGCCGACGCCTTCTGGAACGGCTTTTCGTCCATCGTCCATGATCTCGCGCCGAAGAACCGGGCGCTGTTGGCCAAACGCGACGCCATGCAGGAACAGATCGACGCCTGGCACCGCGCCAATGGCGCGCCCATCGATATGGAGACCTACAAAAGCTTCTTGCGTGAGATCGGCTATCTCGTGCCCGAAGGGCCGGCCTTTTCCGTGTCGACCGACAATGTCGACCCCGAGATCGCCACCGTTGCCGGGCCGCAGCTGGTGGTGCCGGTGATGAATGCGCGTTATGCGATCAACGCCGCCAATGCCCGCTGGGGCTCGCTCTACGATGCGCTCTACGGCACCGACGCCATTGCCGAGACCGGTGGCGCCGAGAAGGGAAAAAGCTTCAACCCCGTGCGCGGCGCCAAGGTGGTTGCCTGGGCGAAGAGTTTTCTGGACGAGTCCGTGCCGCTCACCTCGGGCAAATGGGCCGGCGTGAACGGGCTGACGGTTTCGGGTGGCACCTTGCGGCTCGGCGCCGGCGCCGGCGGCACCACACTGGCCAACCCGAAACAATTTGCCGGCTACCGCGGCGACGGCGCCAACCCGGAAGCCATCCTGCTGGTCCAGAACGGCCTGCACATCGAGATCCTCATCGACCGCACCAACCAGATCGGCCGCACCGACCCGGCCGGCATTGCCGACGTGATCCTGGAATCGGCGCTGACCACCATTCAGGACTGCGAGGATTCGGTCGCGGCGGTGGATGCCGAGGACAAGGTCATCGTCTACCGCAACTGGCTCGGCCTGATGAAGGGCGATCTGGCGGAGGAAATCAGCAAGGGCGGCAAAACCTTCACGCGCAAGCTCAATCCGGACCGCGCCTGGACCGCGCCCAGTGGTGGCGCGCTGAGCTTGCCTGGCCGCTCGCTGATGCTGGTGCGAGACGTCGGTCACCTCATGACCAATCCGGCCATCCTCGACCGCGATGGCAACGAGGTGCCGGAAGGCATCTTGGATGCGGCGATGACGGCGCTGATCGCGCTGCACGATGTCGGCGCCAACGGGCGTCGGATGAATTCCCGCGCGGGCTCGATGTATGTGGTGAAGCCGAAGATGCATGGGCCGGAGGAAGTCGCCTTCGCAGTCGAGATTTTCGACCGCGTCGAAGCGCTGCTCGGTATGGCGGCAAACACCATCAAGATGGGCATCATGGACGAGGAGCGGCGCACCACCGTCAACCTCAAGGAGGCGATCCGCGCCGCCAAGGAACGCGTCGTGTTCATCAACACCGGCTTCCTCGACCGCACCGGCGACGAGATCCACACCTCGATGGAAGCCGGGCCGATGATCCGCAAGGGCGACATGAAGCAGGCCGCCTGGATCTCCGCCTATGAGGCGTGGAATGTCGATATCGGGCTCGAATGCGGGCTCGCCGGTCATGCCCAGATCGGCAAGGGCATGTGGGCGATGCCCGATCTGATGGCGGCGATGCTGGAACAGAAGATCGCGCATCCCAAGGCCGGCGCCAGCACCGCCTGGGTGCCGTCGCCGACGGCGGCGACGTTGCACGCCACGCACTATCACAAGGTCGATGTCCATGCCGTCCAGGCGGCGCTCAAGAGCCGGCCGAAGGCGAAGCTCGATGATATATTGTCGGTGCCGGTGGCGGTGCGGCCGAACTGGACCCCCGACGAGATCCAGCGCGAACTCGACAACAATGCGCAAGGTATTCTTGGCTATGTCGTGCGCTGGATCGACCAGGGCGTCGGCTGCTCGAAAGTGCCCGACATCAACGATGTCGGCCTGATGGAAGACCGCGCCACGCTGCGCATCTCCTCGCAGCACATCGCCAACTGGCTGCACCACAAGGTGTGCTCGCAGATCCAGGTGATGGATTCGCTGCGGCGCATGGCAGCGATCGTCGACCTCCAAAATGTCGGCGACCCGCTCTACCGCCCGATGGCCACCGATTTCGACAATTCCATCGCCTTCCACGCCGCCTGCGACCTGGTGTTTAGAGGCCGCGAACAGCCGAATGGCTATACGGAACCGGTGCTGCACGCACGGCGGCTGGAGCTGAAGGCGAAAGAGCGGGCGAATTAGCGCCTGCATTTCCCTCCCCCTTGAGGGGAGGGTGGCCCGAAGGGCCGGGTGGGGTCCTGCGTGAAGTGCGGCGACTCCCTTCGGACGACACTACAAGCAATGTCATTGCAGAGGCCCTTTCTCGGCTCGGCTCCAAAAAGATCGACCATTCTTCGGCGACCCCCACCCTGCCGCTTCGGGGCCACCTTCCCCTCAAGGAGGAGCGTTACGCCGCCTGCGCCACCCGCTCCGACATCATGCGGTAGGAAATCGCCTCGGCCAGGTGAATGCGGCCGACGGTTTCTCTCGCTTCGAGATCGGCCAGCGTGCGCGCCACTTTCAGCACCCGATGATAGGCGCGCGCGGAAAAGCCGAGCTTTTCGCTGGCGTCCTTCAACAGAGACAGGCCGGCGGCATCCGGCATCGCGATGTCCTCGATAACAGAAGGCGAGCAATGCGCGTTGGTGGTCGCGCTGGTCACGCCGAGCCGCTCGAACCGTTCGCGCTGGATGGTGCGGGCGCGCGCGACGCGCTGCGCAACGGCGGCACTTTTCTCCGCCCGATCCGGCCGGATCAGATCGGCGGCCGAAACCGCAGGCACCTCGATCCTGAGATCGATGCGGTCGAGCAGCGGGCCGGAAATGCGCGCCTGGTAGTCGGTGCGGCAGCGCTCACCGCGCAGGCAGCGATAGCCGGGCTCGCCGGCCATGCCGCAACGGCACGGGTTCATCGCCGCCACCAGCTGGATGCGCGCTGGATAGGTGACGCGGTGGTTGGCGCGCGCGATCATGCAGTCGCCGGTCTCCAGTGGCTGGCGCAGCGCATCCAAGGTCTGCGGCGTGAATTCGGGAAACTCGTCGAGGAACAGCACGCCGTTATGGGCAAGCGATACTTCGCCCGGCCGCGCCCTGATGCCGCCGCCGACCATTGCCGCCATCGAAGCCGAATGGTGCGGGGCGCGGAACGGCCGCCGGTCGGTGAGCTTGCCTTCGCCGAGCTCGCCGGCCACCGAGGCGATCATCGAGACTTCAAGAAGTTCCTTGGGCGCCAGTGGCGGCAGAATTGAAGGCAGCCTCTGCGCCAGCATCGATTTTCCCGAGCCGGGAGGCCCGACCATCAACAGATTGTGGCCGCCGGCCGCCGCCACTTCCAGCGCCCGCTTGGCGCTTTCCTGGCCCTTGATGTCTGAAAGGTCGGGCAGGTCGCGGGCCGAGACATGGATGCCGGGCTCGGGCCGCGACAGCACCTGCGTGCCGCGAAAATGATTGGCGATGGCAATCAGGCTGCGCGGCGCCAATATGTCGAAATCCTTGCCCGCCCAGGCCGCTTCCGGCCCGCAGCCGAACGGGCAGATCAGGCCCTTTCCCTCGGCATTGGCGCCGATCGCCGCCGGCAGCGCGCCGGCGACCGTGGCAATGGTGCCGTCGAGCGACAATTCTCCGAGCACGACATAGGAGGCCAGCATGTCGCCCGGAATGGCGCCGAGTGCAGCCATCAGGCCGAGCGCGATCGGCAGGTCGTAATGGCTCCCTTCCTTAGGAAGATCGGCAGGCGCCAGGTTGACCGTCACCTTCTTCGACGGCATCGACAGCCCCGACGCATGCAGTGCCGCCTGCACGCGCTCGCGGCTTTCGGCCACCGCCTTGTCGGCCAGCCCGACGATCTGCATGCCGACCTTGCCCGGCGCGATCATCACCTGGACATCGACCGGTACGGCCTCGATGCCCTGGAAAGCAACCGTGCGAACCCGCGCCACCATCTTGCTCTGCCCCCGGATATCGGCTCGCCTCGGCCTTGTGGTTCAGACCGCGAGCGACGTCAGGACAAGACAACCATAGATTTCAGGCCAAGGCAAGAACATTACAGGAACATGCATTCGTGGTGGCTGCAGCGCGCTGTGCCGGTTGCAAAAAAGGAAGATGGTCAAGCAAAATGGAACGGCTGCTCCGCCTCCTCGACCGCGTTTAACAAGGGCGACTAGGCCCTTCGGCGATCTGAGGGTGTTGCTTCTAAGCGGTGATGAAGGCATCGACCGAACCTGAAAGCGATCGATCGATCGCGACCTGCGGTGGAAGCCACTCCATGACAGGATATCTGAAAGGCCAAGGCAGGGCGATCCGGCGCGAAGAGCCGCTCTCCAGAAAAATCTCGTTTACAAGGTCTATGAACCGCCCGCGGTCTCGTTCGATTCGTTTCAAAGTTTGCGAACGAATGTAATCCCGGGGAATTCGTCGCTCCTTCAGCGCTAAGACAGCCTCCGCGATGGATCGAGGATCGGGTGGAACTGTGAGCGAATAGTCGTCATCCAGATAAAGGTCTCGGCCGCCATGGTTCGGCGTCGTGACCACTGGAAGGCCCGCGAGAAGATATTCCGTGCTGGCGAACATTGGTCCTTCCAGGTGAGAGAGACAGATTCCCACGGCTGCACGATTTAGATGCGTGTTCACCTGAGCCGGTGCCAATCGGACAGGCTTGCCGGTGCCGTCAAACTCGTTGATAAAGACGTGATGCGGCGCGAGCTCCCTATGCCGATTTATTCGCGCTCTTTCCGACTCCGTCGTGGAGGATCCGCTTGAATCTCGATAGAAGACAAATGCGCAACGCTGGATGCCAAGCGACAAGTCATGGCGCTTCCACGGAGCCAGCTGCGCATTGTAGATTGCATCAAATTCTACAGGGACGTCATCGAGAGGCCTGAATATGTGTTCGGAGGTTGTTGACGTCTTGTTGTGCAGGACGGCGGCCTCGCCGGACTGATTCAACAGATCAGCCTCGGCCTGAGTGTTGGATAGGAAGATTAGCGAGTGACGGGGGTTCTTGAGTCTATGCAGAACGGCATAGGTCCGGATGGTTTTGACGCTAGCACTGTTTTCGATGGACCAGGTTGGCGAGATGAGAAACCAGGCGCGGTGGCCGCGTGGAAGGAAAGGCATATGACTTGCTAATCCGAGCGGCGTACCGGACATTCCCGAATAGGATATGAACGGATCGTCCGACAGCAAACTGGCCTGAAGAGCAGGTTGCGACTTCGCGGAAGGGTGCCCTTTTCTGAGGTTGTGGCCATGACGCAGCATGGCTCTGACAATCTCGAATTTGGTAGGAGGGCGATACCCGTGCTGTAGGGTCAACATGCGGCAATTGCGATCTTGAGTGCGGAGAAAAACTCGCTTCGATAGAGAGAAATTTGGCAAAGAAACACCGCCATTTGATCGACGGAATATCTCAGGCGATCAAATCTGGTGTACGGAGAAGCGCCTCTTGAAAGAAAACATCGTCCCAAGCGGAGCTGGTTCTCACATCGCGCTACCAACCGTATCCGTTTGCGTAGGCTGTTTCAATCAAGAGGCATTCATCGACACTGCGATCCGATCCGTAGCGGCGCAGACATACACTGCGTTCGAATGCGTGGTGGTCGATGATTTTTCGACCGACGGTTCCCGCCGAAGGATTGAAGAGTGTCTGTCCCAGCTTGGCGACAGTCGTTTCCGCTTTCTGCCCCGACTGCAAAATGGCGGGCAGTTGACAGCAATGATGACCGGGCTTGACGCGACAGCCGGGCCCCTGATCTCCTTTCTTGACGGTGACGATGCTTGGCATCCTGACTTCATAGAATGCCATGTGAGAGCGCATCTCAGCCAAACCCGTATCGCGGCAATGTCGAGCTCCGATGAGGTGGTGATAGATACGGCCGGCAACCTGCTTGCGGGCGGTCATCCCGTATTCCACCTGAACGACCCGCGATCGATGCCGAAAATGAGCGGCTACCTGCATGTCGACACCGAAGCTGACCCGACATTATTATTTATTGATCGGGGTACCGTGGGTTGGTTTTGGTCAACCACATCGGGGATGATGTTTCGTCGAGCTCCGCTTGAAATCATGCGTCCATCCGATCCGGACGAAATAAGGATATGTGCCGATGGTTATATGGCTCGTGCCGCCCATATGATCGGCGGAACCGTGAGGATTGGGCGGGCTCTTGGCAGTTATCGGCTTCACGGCGGCAATGGCTGGGCGGACGGGCGCATCCTGGGTACCGGAGTTGGCCTCGGCAGGATGTCGCCTGATACTGAAATAGCGATACGGCGGGCACTGGCCAATCGTTGGTGCGAAGTGGCGCCGGGACTGGCGCATTTAATCTCCCGCCACTCAATGCGCAGGACCTTGGTCGACCTGATCGGACTGTCTGCGGCTTTTGCATTGCTGGAAAAGAACTCCGATGCGGGTTTTCTGCTGAAAGACTGGGCAACACCACAGCGAAAATTGCAGACCAGACTTATCGGTCTCCTTCCTCCGAAACTGAGGCCTCGGCGCTTCCGGGACATAGTTTGATTTGATGAGCCGCTTGCTCGGCAGTCTTACCCGATAAAGAGCATCTTTCGATGCTTCTCTGGACCCACCAAAGTCCTCCGTAGCAACGCACACTACGCGGCCAAATTCCGCCGCTTCGCCTCTACCGCGTCCCAGAACAGGCTGGCGATATCCGCGCCACCAAAGCGTTGCACTTCGCGCACGCCGGTTGGCGAGGTCACGTTGATCTCGGTCATGTAGTCGCCGATCACGTCGATGCCGACCAGGATGAAGCCGCGCTCTTTCAGCGACGGGCCGATGCGGGCGCAAATCTCGCGTTCGCGCTCCGTCAGCTCGGTCTTTTCGGCGCGGCCGCCGACATGCATGTTGGAGCGGGAATCGTGGTCGGCCGGCACGCGGTTGATGGCGCCGACCGCCTCGCCGTCGATCAGGATGATGCGCTTGTCGCCCTTGCGCACATCCTTCAGATAGCGCTGGACGATATACGGCTCGCGTGACAGCTGGGCGAACATTTCGAGCAGTGAGGCGAGGTTGCGATCGTCTCCCTTGAGATGGAAGATGCCGGCGCCGCCATTGCCATAGAGCGGCTTGACGATGATGTCGCCGAATTCCTTGCGGAAGGCCGCGACCTCCTGGGGATCCTTGGTGATCAGCGTTTCGGGCATCAGATCGGGGAATTCGGTGACGAAGATCTTTTCCGGGCTGTTGCGCACCCAGGCCGGGTCGTTGACGACCAGTGTCTTCGGGTGAATGCGCTCCAGAATATGCGTGGTGGTGATGTAATTCATGTCGAAGGGCGGATCCTGGCGCAGCAGGATCACATCCATCTCCGACAGGTCGGTGCGCACCTTGTCGCCCAGCGAAAAATGATTGCCCTTCTCGTCGCGGAGCTTCATCTCCTCGATGCGGGCAAACACCTTGCCGCCCAGCATCGACAGCCGGTCCGGCGTGTAGTGGAACAGCTGGTGCCCGCGCCGCTGCGCCTCCAGCGACAGCGCAAACGACGTGTCGCCGGCGATCGAGACGGTGGAGACATGGTCCATCTGGACGGCGATCTTCAGGGTCATCTTTTGGTCTCCAGCGGGTCGAGCAAGTCCAGGAAAAGTGCGTAGCGGTTTTCCGTCCGGAATTGCGGCAAGGCAAGTCGCCGATATACGGAACTTGGCGGCTTCTGCCAATCGCGCTTGCTTGGCCCAGACCCCCTAACAGTCGAAGACCAGCCGGGAGTAACCGAGGAACGACAGCGCCATCGCTACCAGCGAGGCGATCGCAAGTGCCGCCAGCGGCGGCATTGCCGGCAGCGCGAACAGGATGGCGCAGTAGACGAGATAGTTGACGATGCTGGTGGCGATGCCGACGCCGCCATAGCGCGCACCCTCGCTAGCCACGCCGCGGCTCGACGGCGAAAAGGTCAGGTGCCGGTTGATCTGCCAGGTGACGCACAGCGCAAAGCCGATCGACAGGACACGGGCGACGAAGGGACCGAGCGGCGTCACCGCCAAGAGCAGCCAGAGCGCCGCGGCATCGGCGACGAAACCAACGCCGCCGGCCAGGACGAAGCGGACGAGCCGGCTCACGGCCTCAGGCGGCCCGGGGCGTCTTGCCCGGTTCGGCCTTCGGGATTTCACCAGTGCGTTCGCGCCGTTCGACCCGGCCCGACGGCACCGAGAGATAAAAAATGCGCTTCTGCTCGGCGCGTCCGCGCGATACCGAATCGAGGATCAATCCGGTCACCATCGCAAGCATCGAGAGCAGCAGCAGGCCGACCGACAGCACCCAGGTCGGCATGCGCGGCACGAGGCCGGTCTGGGCGAATTCGATCAGCACCGGCGTCATCAGGGCAAGGCTCGACGCCAGGAAGAAAATCGCGAAGGCGCCGAAGAAGCGCAGCGGCTGCGTTTCCTTCATCAGCATGGCGAACATCCACAGGATCCTGGCGCCGTCGCGATAGGTCGACAGCTTCGACGACGATCCCTCAGGCCGGCGGCCATAATCGAGCGCGATCTCGCTCACCGGCAGTTTGAGCTGCGAGGCATGCACCGACATTTCGGTCTCGATCTCGAAGCCGCCGGAAACCGCGGGAAAGCTCTTGACGAAACGCCTCGAGAAGACGCGGTAGCCGGAGAAGATGTCGGTGAAGTCGGCGCCGAACAGCCGCTTGTAGAGGCTGTTGAAGATGCGGTTGCCGAAGGCATGGCCGGAACGGCCGGCATCGTCGGTGACGCCGCGCCTGGTGCCAACCACCATGTCGCAGCGCTCGGTCTGCAGGATGTTGATCAGCAGCGAGGCATCTTCCGGCGCATAGGTGCCGTCGCCATCGGCCATCAGATAGATGTCCGCATCGATGTCGGCGAACATGCGCCGCACGACATTGCCCTTGCCCTGGCGCGGCTCGCGGACGACGATGGCGCCCGCTGCGCGCGCCTTGAGCGCGGTCAAATCCCTGGAATTGTTGTCATAGACATAGATCTCGGCCGATGGCAGCGTCTCGCGAAAGCGCCGCACCACCTCGGTGATGGTCAGTTCCTCATTGTAGCAAGGCAGGAGCACGGCAATGGCCGGCTCATGGCGGACTTCGTGCGGCATTTCCGTCTCCCGACACCCGGCGGAGCCTCCGGCCGCGCTCATATGCGGCCTCGCTCAGGCGACTTTACTATTTATTGAAGCTGTTAAGGCTAGGTTTAAGGCCGCAGTCTTTCCGACGAAGGTCATGATGATGAACGCAGCCAAGGCGGGTGCTTCCTCCTGGAAGTCCGATATGACGCTGGCGCTGCTTGCCATGCTGGTGGTGCTGGCTGTCAATGCCGCCACGGGCTTTCGCGAATTGAGCAATGCCGGCGGCGACAATGACAGCCTGCTGCGGCTGGTCGAGGTTCGCGACATGCTGGCCGGCCAGGGCTGGTTCGACCTGCATCAGTACAGGATGGGGCCGGAAGGCGGTTTCGTCATGCACTGGTCGCGGCTGGTCGACGCACCGCTCGCCGCCATCATCCTCGCCGCCTCGGCGCTGACCGGCAGCATGGCCATGGCCGAAGCGATCGCGCAGGTGCTGTGGCCGGCGCTGCTGTTTTGCCTGGCGGTGTTCTTCCTCGCCCGTGCGGCGCGCAGCTTCGCCGGCGTCGGCGCGGTGCTGCCGGCGGTCGTTATCGGCGCGGCGGCGCTGCATTTCATCGGCATTTTCTTGCCGGGTGCGCTCGATCATCACAATGTCCAGCTGACGCTGACCATGGCCAGCCTCAGCCTGCTGCTCGAGGCGCCGGCGCGTCGCTGGGCGGCGCTGATTTCCGGGCTGTGTGCGGCCCTGACGCTGGCCGTCGGCATGGAAACCGCGCCCTATGTCGCCACCATCGGCGCCTGCATCGCTTTGCTGTTCGTCGTCGATCCCGGCGGCGAACGCCGGATCGCCAGGGATTTCGGTCTCGGCTTTGCCGGCGTTTCAGCCCTGGTCTTCGTCAGCACCATCCCGCCATCGGCCTGGGGCCAGGCGCAGTGCGATGCCTTCTCGGCCGTACAATTCGTCGTCGCGGCAATCGCCGGACTGGGCCTTGCCGCCGTGACGTCGCTCAAGGTGTCCAACGGCACGGCCGGACGCCGCCTGATTTCGCTCGGCCTGCTCGCGCTTGTGCTGGGCGCCGTTGTCGCGGCGCTGTTTCCGCAATGCCTTGCGGCTCCCTACGCAACTCTCGATCCGCGCCTCAAGGAATTGTGGCTCGATCACATCGACGAGGCGCAGTCGCTGTTCAGTATTGCCGCCAGCGAGCCGGCCTCGCTGGCGGCGCGCTATGTCACGCCGCTGGTGGCGATCGCGCTGATGGCGCTTCGCCTGCGCGGACCATGGCGCCGCCAGGACAGCCTCGTCGGCGCCTTGCTGGTCGGCGCCTTCATCGTCAGCGCCTGGCAGGTCCGCGGCTCGACATTCTCGATCGCCTTTGCCGTCATCCCGCTGTCGGCCTGGATCGCAAGCTGGCGCGAACGGGCGAGGATCAGCCCTGCGCGCAGCGTATCGCTGCGCATGGCGGCGGTCTGGGTGGTGTCGGTGAATGCCGTCTGGGCCGGCGCTGCCGCCGCGACGTCGAGCGTGTTCGAGGCCAACAAGGTCTCGGTCGAGGCACAGGACACCGACAGCGATCCGTCCTGCGAGCGCAAGGCCTCCTTCGCGGCGTTGGCCCGGCTGCCGGACACCACGGTGCTTGCCATTTCCAATCTCGGCTCGCCCATCCTGGCCTATTCCGGGCACCGCGTCTTTGCCGGCCCCTATCATCGCAACATCGCCGGCGACCTGCTTGCGCTCGATGCCTTCCTCGGATCGGCGGACCAGGCGAGGACGATCGCGGCGGCTCACCACGTCGGCCTGATGGCGCTCTGCCGCGGCAGCGCCGAAAGCAAGATGCTTGCCGCCAAGGCGCCGCAAGGCTTCCTGGCCAGGCTGATGCAGGGAAGCGTCCCCGATTGGCTCGAACCGGTGGCCGAAACGCGCGGAACCCCGGTCGAACTCTACCGCGTCCGCTAAAGCATCATTCGCCAGCGAAAAATCGATTTCGCGATACGCTTCCTAAACGCTTTGCTGCCAGTCTCAGCCTAAATTTCGGGCGTCACAAACAGGGATACCGATGCAAACGACGTTTGGCACCGGGCAGGCAAGCAGGGAAAACTCGGATCTGGCGTTCACCGATGCGCTGACCGGGCTTGGCAACCATCGCCGCTTCTTCGACAAGGTCGATCGCCTGATCAGCGACCGTGCAGACGATCCCGCGCCGTTCACGGTCGGCATTCTCGACCTCGACGGCTTCAAGCCGATCAACGATCTGTTCGGCCACAAGGCCGGCGACGACATATTGATCCAGGTGGCGATGCGGCTGCGCGCCTCGATGGACAGCCACTCTACTGTCTGCCGCATCGGCGCCGACGAATTCGCCTTCCTCTACCCGATGGTGTTCTCGGAGGAGGCGGCGGCCGAGAAGTCGCGCATGATGATCGAAATCCTGTCGGCGCCCTACGATGTCGGCGAACGCACCGCCAGGCTTTCGGCCTCGGTCGGCTGCTCGCTCTTTTATTCCGGCGACGAAACCACGGAAATCCTCGTCAACAAGGCCGAAACGGCGCTCTACCACGCCAAGCGTTCGGGCCGTGGCCGCGTCGTCGTCTACACCCGCGAAATGGAAGAGGCGGCCAAGCGCGTCACCCGCATCGAACAGGCGCTGCGCCGCGCCGTCTCGGCCGGTGAGGTCGAGCCGCATTTCCAGCCCATCGTCGATCTGACCACCCGCCGCACCATCGGCTTCGAGACGCTGGCGCGCTGGACCGATCGCGACCTCGGCGTCGTCCCGCCGACCGTGTTCATCCCGATCGCCGAAGAGCGCGGCATCATCGGCCCGCTGTCGCAGCTGGTGCTGCGCAAGGCGGCCGAAGCGGCGCGCAGCTGGCCGAAGGACCTGTTCCTGTCCTTCAACCTGTCCCCCTCGCAGCTCGTCGACCAGAACACTGGCCTGCACATATTGTCGATCCTCGACCGCACCGGCTTCGATCCGCGACGGCTGGAGATCGAGATCACCGAAACCGGCCTGATGAACGATCCGGCCTCGGCCGAGAAGATCGTCGAGGACCTGCGTCGCGTCGGCATCCGAGTCTCGCTCGACGATTTCGGCACCGGCCAGTCCTCGCTCGGCCGCTTGCGCGAATTCCATTTCGACAAGCTCAAGATCGACCGCGCCTTCGTCTCCTCGATCCTCGACGACCGCCCGTCGGAACACATCATCCGCGCCATTCTGGCCATGTGCGAAGGGCTCGGCATGGATGTCGTCGCCGAAGGCATCGAGGAGGAGGCGCAGGCCGACCGCCTCGTTCAGTTCGGCTGCGCCGGCGGCCAGGGCTATCTCTTCGGCAAACCGGTCGACGCCGACGCCACGCTCGGCTACCTCCGCGATTCCTATCGCGGCGCCCTCTACGCCAAGGCAGTCTGACCGGCGGTCTTGCCTGCGTCGAGCAAGTCAGCGGTGCGAGCCAAGATCGACTGTGCCCGCCATGTTGCGGCCTTTTGTCTGACATAAGCCAATCAAATCGCCGTTTTCGCCCTTGCTCCCCGGACTTGGCTGGATAGGATGCGCGCCGACCGGACCGGGAGATGAAGATATGATGCCATCGGCCGATTTTGCCGACCTCAGGGGAGCCTCGGTGCTGATCACCGGCGGCGGTTCCGGAATTGGTGCGGCACTGACCGAGGGCTTCGTTCGCCAGGGCGCCCATGTCGCCTTCATCGACATCGCCGATGGCCCAAGCACGCTGCTTGCCGACCGCGTCGAAAAAGAACTTGGCCGGCGACCGCTCTACCTCAAGACCGATTTGCGCGACGTCGAGGCGTTGCGCGCTTCGGCCGCCAAAGCGGCTGAGGCACATGGCGACGTCACCGTGCTGGTCAACAATGCCGCCTGGGACGAACGCCACGACGTCGCCGACGTTACCGTCGAGTTCTGGGACAACAATCTCGCCGTCAATCTGCGCCCGCATTTCTTCACCGCACAGGCGGTCGCGCCGGGCATGAAGCGGGCCGGCGGCGGTTCGATCATCAACTTCACCTCAACCTCCTATCTCATCAACCACCCCGATATGCCGGCCTACACCGCCGCCAAGGCCGGCATACTCGGCCTCACCAAAGGTCTCGCGGGCAAGCTTGGGGTCGACGGCATCCGCGTCAATGCGATTGCGCCGGGCTGGGTGATCACCGAGCGGCAGCGGGAACTCTGGGTCACCGAGCAGGGGCTCGCCGCCCATGTCGCCAAGCAATGCATCAAGCAGGTCATGCAGCCCGACGACATCGTCGGCACGGTGCTGTTCCTGGCCTCCGACGCCTCGCGTATGCTGACGGCGCAGATGTTAATCGTGGACGGGGGTTTCCTGTGAGCCCGGTGAATCAAAATCCGGCCAAAGGCACGCCGGCAGTCGCCGCCGTCGACTGGGGCACGACCCGCATGCGGGTCTGGCTGGTCGACGAGGCGGGCGGGGTGCTCGCCGAGCGTCGCGGCGATGATGGGTTGATCACCGCGCAGCAAAAAGGCTTTTCGACCATCCTCGAGGGCCATCTGGCGGCGCTCGGCGCACCTGACACACTGCCGGTCATCATCTGCGGCATGGCCGGCTCGCGCCAGGGTTGGCTGGAAGCGCCTTACGTCATCGTGCCGGCGCCGCTCAGTGCCATCCTCGCGGGGGCCGCCCGCATTCCCGGCCAGAGCCGCGACATCCGCATCGTGCCTGGCCTGGCGCAACGCTTGGAAGATGCGCCGGACGTAATGCGCGGCGAGGAAACCCAGCTTGCCGGCGCCGGTTTGCCGGCAAAAGGTCGCCATCTCGTCTGCATGCCCGGCACCCATTCGAAATGGGTTCTGGTCGAAGACGGCGCGGTCGACGGCTTCTGCACCTGGCCGACCGGCGAGCTGTTTTCGGTGCTGGCCACTCACTCTATCCTGCGCCATTCGCTGGGCGAGAGCCCGAAGCCGGTCACTCCGGACAATCCGTTCTTCCAGGAATGGTGCCGCAAGGCTTTGGCGGAGGGCGGCGATGTCACCTCGCGGCTGTTTTCGATCCGCGCCGCCGGCCTGCTGCAGAACCTCAAGGCCGACGATGCCGCCGCTTGCCTGTCCGGCCTGCTGATCGGCGGCGAGATCGCCTCGGCGGGCCGCCGCTATGGCGAAAGCACCACCGCAATCGTGCTGGTTGCGTCCGGCTCGCTAGCAGCCCTCTACCGGCAGGCGCTCGACCTTGCCGGGCTTGCCGTCAGGACGGTCGACGCCGACGAGGCGGTGCGTGCCGGGCTTATCGAAGCGGCGCGAGAAAATGGCATGATCGCCAAATGACGCACCAGAGTGGAGTGACAGCGTGACCCAGACCGCACCTTTCCCGAAGCTGAAGCGCGGCCTCGTTGCCATCCTGCGCGGGCTGAAGCCGTCCGAGGCGGTGGCCATCGGCCAGGCGCTGTTTGACGCCGGCATCGAAGCCATCGAGGTGCCGCTCAATTCGCCGGAGCCGTTTTCATCGATCGCCAGCATTGTCACCGCATTGCCCAAGACAACGCTGGTCGGCGCCGGCACGGTGCTGACTTCAGCCGATGTCGACGCCCTGGCCAAGGCCGGCGGGAGGCTGCTGGTCAGCCCCAACATCGATGCCGACGTCATGGCCCGCGCCATGCACCATGGCATGGTAACGATGCCAGGCGTGTTCACCCCCACCGAAGCTTTTCAGGCGATTAGGCTTGGGGCTTCGGCGCTCAAATTCTTCCCGGCAAGCGTGCTCGGGCCTAGCGGCATTTCGGCGATGCGGGCCGTGCTGCCGGCCGATACCGTGGTCGGCGCCGTCGGCGGCGTTTCCGACAAAGACTTTGCCGGCTACAAAGCCGCTGGGGTGACTGCTTTTGGTCTTGGCTCCAGCCTGTTCAAACCCGGCATGAGCGTCGACGAGGTGGCCTCGCGCGCGCAGGCGGCGGTGACGGCCTGGGATGCGGCCTTCGGCGGAGCGGCATGATGGAAAACGTTTCGGTTTTCTCGGACCATGTCTGCGAACTCGGCGAGGGGCCGAGCTACGATCCCGCCACCGATACGCTGTTCTGGTTCGACATCGTCAACGGCCTTCTGCTGGAGCAGGGCGTCGCTTCCGGCGCGCTGAAGGTCCACGACCTCGGCCAGATGGCCAGCGCCATCGCCATCATCGACGACCATCGCCAGCTCATCGCCACCGAGACCGGCCTGCATGTCCGCGACGTCTCGACCGGCAAGCTGACGCTGCATACGCCCATCGAGGCCGACAATGCGCTGACCCGCTCCAACGATTCGCGCGTCCACCCTTGTGGCGCCTTCTGGGTCGGCACGATGGGCAAGGGTGAGGAGAAGGGCGCGGGCGCCATCTACTGGTTCTTCAAGGGCGAATTGCGCACGCTTTACACCGGCATCACCGTGTCGAACTCGATCTGTTTCTCGCAGGATGGAACGATCGCCTACTACACCGATACCGCGACCGGCCTGTTGATGCGCGTCGCCTGCGATCCGGCGACGGGCCTGCCGGTCGGCGAGTCCAAAGTGTTCGTCGACCATCGCTCGTCGCGGGGCTATGTCGACGGCTCGGTTGTCGACCGTGACGGCGTGCTGTGGAACGCGGTCTGGGGCGGCAAGGCAGTGAAGGCTTATGCGCCGGACGGCACATTGTTGCGCGAGATTGCCGTGCCGGCGGGGCAGTCCTCGTGCCCGGCCTTTGTCGGCGCCAAGGCCGATCGGCTGGCGGTGACCTCGGCCTGGAAAGGCAAGGACGACAAGCAGCGCAAGCTCGACCCACAGGCCGGCATGACCTTCCTGCTCGACATCCCCGTCAACGGCCGCTTCGAGCCGCGCGTGCTGATCGCCTGAGCGTACCGGTTGTCGTGCAGGCGGCGGGCGCGGGTCGATTTCGCGCAAGCCGATCGCATTGGCCGTGCGATGGTGTGGCTGCATCACCGAGAAGCTTTGACCCATGCCGCGCCCGACCTTGATCCTCGTCTACGAGCCTGAAAAGGCCTGTTTCGACAGGCTGGTCGCCGATGGTTTTCCTGCCGAGCGTGCCTTGGAAATCTCGTCCTATCTGGCGCAATCGACCGATCTCGCGCCCGAATTCGATGAAATCACCGCCGCTTGCGGGCGGCGCGGCCTCGCCTTCATGCCGGTTGCACTCGACGATGCGGCAAGCGCGCTGGCGAAGGCCGATCCCGCAACCACGCTTGTCTGGACGCTGACCGACGGCATTGCCTATTTCCGCGGTGCTGCAGCGCCCGCACTTGCCAGGCTGAACGGGCTTAGAACCATCGGAGCCGACGATGCGCTGTTCGCGCTTTGCCAGGACAAGTTCCGCTCCGGCGCCGTGCTTTGCGCGCTCGGCCTGCCGGCGCCGCAGGCAGGCCTGGCCCGCGACGGCCGCTGGCTGGCCGCCCCGCCAGCTTCGGAAGCCGGCTGGTTCGTCAAGCCGAACCGGCTCGGCTCTAAGGTAGGCATCTGGCCGGATTCACGCTGCAACGACCTGGCCCATGCGCTGGAGCTTAGCCGGCGGGTCTATGCCGCTTATCGCGACGATGTCGTCGTCCAGCCCTATGTCGGCGGTCGCAATGTCCGCGCCAGCTTCCTTGGGCTGCAAACGGATGCCGGGGCGGAAGCGCTCGGCATTGCGTTCGTCGACTCCGGCGGCGATTTCCAGACCATGGCGGACTCGATGGCGCTTTACGGCGACACCGGCGAGGCCGCCAAGGCGGCTGGACTATACAGCGAGCCGGTGCTGGAGGCGGTTGCCGACACCCAGCCGGCAGCCGCGGCAACCATCCGCCGCATCGCCGAGCGGCTGGTCAGCGGACTTGGCCTGCGCGACGTGTTTTCCATCGATTTCAGGGTCGAGGCCACCGATCATGCCCACCTCATCGAGTTCGAAGTCTGTCCCGGCCTGCCCTGCTTCGATTTCCGCGCCTATTGCCGGCTGCAATGGAGCATGACGCTGGCCGATGCGGTTGCCGAGACGGCGGCGAACCGACTGAACCGACAGGCGATCTGAAAGGCCGCGGGGACCGGCACGACCTACCGCGCCTTGACGGCTTTTGCTCCACCTTTAGTGTCGCGGGACAGTCCTCAGGCAAGGCCGCGCGATGAGCACACCAGCAAGCTCCCTCCATCATCACATAAGGCGCATGGCCGGGCGCGATCCGCATGAGGCGCATCGCGTCGCCACGCCGCTCGAGCTGCTGTTCGATCTGACCTTCGTCACCGCCTTCAGCCTTGCCTCGTCGCAACTGGCGCATGCCTTGGCCGAGGGCCACTACGCGGCGGCGCTGATCGGCTTCGGCTTTGCCAGCTTCGCGATCTGCTGGGCGTGGATCAATTTCTCCTGGTTTTCCTCCGCCTATGACACCGACGATTGGATCTTCCGCCTCGTCACCATGGTGCAGATGATCGGCGTGCTGGTGCTGGCCATCGGCCTGCCGCGCATGTTCGCCTCGATCGAGCATGGCGAACACCTCAACAATTCGGTGATGGTGCTGGGCTACGTCATCATGCGCGTCGCCATGATCTTCCAATGGCTGCGCGCGGCGCGGCAGGACCCTGGGCGGCGGCGTGCCTGTCTCACCTATGCCATCGCCATCGCGATCGCCCAGATCGGCTGGGTGGTGCAGATCCTGGTCGATTTCTCGCTGGCGACGAGCCTGGCTTTCGGCGCGGTCCTGCTTCTCATCGAGCTTGCCGGACCGGTCATCGCCGAACGCCGGGATGGCGGCACGCCCTGGCACGCGCATCACGTCGCCGAGCGCTACAGCCTCTTCGCCATCATCGCGCTGGGCGAAGGGGTGGTCGGCACGCTGGCGACGCTGTCGGCCGTGGTCGAGGAGCAGGGCTGGAACCTCGATGCCGCCTTGATCGGCATTGCCGGAATGGGTCTCACCTTCGGCATGTGGTGGGTCTATTACATGCTGCCCTCGGGGACGGTGCTGCACCAGCACCGCAATCGCTCTTTTGTCTGGGGCTATGGCCAGATGCTGATCGTGGCGGCCATCGTCGCCACCGGCGCCGGGCTGCATGTCGCGGCCTATTTCATCGAGCACAAGGCCCATATCGGCCCGGTAGCGACCCTGCTCTCGGTCGCCATTCCGCTAGGCGTGTTCCTGGGGGCGATCTACGCGCTGTATTATTATCTCGTCCAGCGCTTCGATCCCCTCCATGTCTGGCTGCTGGCGGGAACGGCTGCGGTCGTCGCACTTGCCATCATCGCCGCCCTTGCCGGCGTCGACATGGCGGTCTGCCTCATCTTACTCACGCTAGCGCCGGCCGTCACCGTTGTCGGCTATGAGCTGTCGGGGCACCGCCATCAACTGGAGGTGCTGGCGCAGGAGGAAGCGCCGCACTGAGCAGAGCAGCTTCGCGCGTCAGATACCCTCGACCAGCACGATCTCGCCATCGGCTACTTTCTGACGGATGGCCACGGCGCGCTGGTACTCCGGCGAGTGGTAGCAGTCATGCGCCGCGCTGAGCGATTCGAACTCGATAATGACATTGCGGGCGCGGCCAGGCCCCTCGGCCTTTTCATGCTCACCGCCACGGGCAAGGAACTTCACGTCGAAACGGTCGAAAGCGAGCTTGGCGGCAGCGACATAGTCCTTGTAGCCTTCAGCGTCGCACACATCGACGCGGGCTATCCAGTATCCCTTGCGCATTTTCTTCTCCTCGTTACGCGGCGCGCATCTCTTCCAGTATGGCTTCCGCCGCCGCGCGCCTGTCGCTTGCCGCCACGATTGGCCGGCCCACAACAAGATGGCTGGAGCCGTTGCGGATCGCCTGGCCGGGCGTCACCACGCGTTTCTGGTCACCATGGTCGCTGCCCTTGGGCCGTATCCCCGGCGTCACCACCGCCAGGTCGGGTCCGACGATGCGGCGCACCGCTTCCGCCTCCTCGGCCGAGCAGACGACGCCGCCCATGCCTGCATGCAGCGCCTGTTCGGCGCGCCTCAGCACCAGCGTGTGCGGGTCATATTCATAGCCGGCGTCGATCACGTCCTGCTCGTCCATCGAGGTCAGCACGCTGACCGCCAGCAGGCACAGGTCGCTGCCCCTGGCGGCCTCCACCGCGGCCCGCATCGCCTTGGGATAGGCGTGGATGGTCAGCATGGTCATGCCCATGCGCACGATGTTCTCGACACCCTTGGCCACCGTGTGGTCGATGTCGAGCAGCTTCATGTCGAGGAAGATTCTGGTGCCGCCGCTGGCCAACTCCCTGGCGAAGTCGAGCCCGCCGGCGAAGGCCAGCTGGTAGCCGATCTTGTAGAAGGAGACGACGCCGTCGAGTTCGCGCACCGCCTGTTCGGCCTCTTTCACCGTCGGCACGTCGAGGCCGACGATCAGCCTGTCTCTCATGGTATGGGCCTGCATGGCTGTGGAAATCATGCCCCGGTCCGGGTCGATAGCATGCGCGAGGTTTCGATCAGCGTGCGGCATAGGTGCTCCATCGATTTGGTCAGTCTATCATCCCTGAAATTGCCGTCGCCGTCGAAGGCACTGCCGCCATCGGATACCGAGCATTCCGGCGTCACCATCTCCAGCTGGCAGCGCACCAGCACGGCGCGCAGATGGTTGATGCAGCGGATCCCGGCGAAATGTCCGTTCGAAGACGAGCACAGGCCGGCGACCTTGCCGACAAATGGCCTCACCGGCCAGCCGCCATCGAGGCGCACCCGGCTTACCCAGTCGATCGTGTTCTTGAGCAGTGGCGGGATCGAGCCATTATATTCCGGCGTCGCGATCAGCAGCCCGTCATGGGCGGCGATCAGCCGGCCGAGCTTCACGGCGTTGTCGGGAACGCCTTTTTCCTTTTCGAGGTCCTCGTCGATGATCGGCAGCGGATAGTCGGCCAGCGAAATGCGCGTCACCTCGGCGCCTTGCATGGCCAGCTCCTTCTGCGCCACATCGGCGGTCCTGCCGCTGAAGGCGCCGCTGCGCACCGAGCCGGCGAAGACGAGGATTTTCGCGATCACAGCCATTGGCCACTCTTGTTCCCGGACAGGTACAGCCAGAGGCTGCGCAAATCAACGCACTGGCCCAAAAAACGGAAACGATCGGGGGGCAAGCGCGCGAAGGTGTGCCGAGCAGCTGGGCTATTGCTAGTGGGTGACCGCAATTCTTGCACTCAGCGCGATGAGTGCAACTCCGAGCAAGGCATCTATCGGCCTGCGGACGCTGCCATATACCGACCGAACCCTTCTTGTGGAGAACATTAGCGCGACAAGCCCAAACCACGCCATCGCGACCAGCCCGATTATGGCCAGCGACACTGCCTGGACCCAGATCGGAGCCTGCATCGGCAATACCGATATGAACAGGCTCGCGAAGAACGCGGCCGTCTTCGGATTTGTAATTCCGACAACGAATCCGCTTCGCCAAGGAGCCGTAGTCTCTGCGCCACCGACGGCCAGCGGTGGCCGCGCCTGCCAAGCCGACAAAAGGATCTTGCTGCCCAGGTAACCGAGATACACGGCACCGGCGATCCGGACGGCAAGGTGAGCCCATGCAATCTGCGTCAGTACGAGGCCCAGGCCACACATCGCGAGAGCCGCCCACACCATGATCGCTGCGGCAATGCCAAGCGCCACATGGAACCCCGCGCGACGGCTGATCAGCGCATGGGAAGTCACGGCTACAAAATCGGGTCCTGGGCTCATGGCGCCGAGCAGGAAGACCGAAGCAAGGGTCAGGAATTGCGGAAGGTAGCTCATGCGATACTCCAGTTTCAGTCTCGTCGTACCGCACGCCTGCATGCCGGAGAGGCCAGGAAAGCCGCTCGCCGATTTCGAGGGTCGTTTCCCTCACCTTCACAAAACCTACAGCGCTCTTTAATATGAGCGAAATGAAAGATATTTCGGCAGCCATCAACAAAGCTAATATCAACATCACGATGGTGCGCGTCCTGACATCGCTCAGCGAGACGCGCAGCTTCACGAAAACCGCCGAGCGGCTCTGTCTTTCTCAATCGGCCATAAGCCATGCAATGAAGGCGCTGGAGGAGATCGTTGGCGCGCCCCTCGTCATACGTGATCGGCGCGGTGTCGCTTTCACCGCAACCGGCGAGGCGGCTTTGGATGCGGCGCGCGCCGCTTTGCATGCTTTAGGCCGTCTTGCCGGCCTACGGGAACACTCCATCAAAGGCAGAGTACGGCTCGCGCTGGTCAGCAGCGCCTCGGTAAAGATTGCTCCATATGCGTTGAACATTACTTCCGTCCGGCACCCGGAGCTTGCTGTCGAACTGCTCTTGGGCACGGATACCGAGGTGGCGGAGTGGGTCGATCGCGGTGCCGCCGATATTGGACTGTCCTACATCGCCGGCAATTGCCAAGCCGAGGAACTTGTCGACGACGAACTCTTTGTGGCGTCATCGCAAAAGAACTCAGTCCAAGGCGGGTCATTTCCGATCCGCGCTCTCGACGGCCAGCCATTCATCATGTCGAGCGGCGGCTGCGGACCAATGCTTGCCGAATTGTTCCAGGATTTTGGCGTTGCGCCAGTTGTCATCCTGTCGGCGAGCGATATGGCGGCGCTGCTTGCTCTGGTTGGGGCCGGGCGCGGTTTGTCGATTGCGCCAGGCCTGGCGTTTCCGGCCGATTGGCAGCGAACCGTCGCGAGGCGTCCTCTGGAGCCGCGTGCGCGTCGGCCTCTGTTGCTTCTGTTCTCCAGCAGCGCCGAAGCAACGGCCGTGCGGGCCATGTGCGCGGCGATCAGAGAAGTCGCCACGAGTTTGCGAGGCGGATAACAGTCAAGGATGTGGATCGACCCTCAATCGAGCTTCCTTCGGGAGACGTCGATCCTCTACAAGGCGCCAGAGACTTCTCCCGCCCCCAATACCAGCTAATGCGCTTCCCGCCGGTAGATCCACAGCTGCGTCGGCGGGATGTTGCGGAAGATGAAGTCGAAATGCTTGACCGTGTAATTGCCGCGGCCGGGCGGGATCGGCGACAACGGCCCATAGGTCAGCTGCACGATCGGCCGTCCAACCGGGATGCGGTCTAGCAGGCTTTCAATATAGGCGATCCGCTGTGCGACCGGAAAATTGAGCAGCGGCACGCCGGAGACGACGGAATCGAAAACCATCCCGCTCTTCTCGCCAAGCGTGGCGTTGAGATTGAAGGCATCGCCCTCGATGACGTTGACGCCGGGATAGAGCTGGCGCAGATGGCGCACGAAATCGGTGGAATATTCGACCGCGTACAGGTTTTCGGGCTTAACGCCCTGGGCGAGGATTGCACGGGTGATGACGCCTGTGCCGGGTCCGACTTCAAGCACCGGCAGGCCGGACTTCGGATTGACGATGGAAGCCATCTTGCGGGCGGTGATGGAGCTTGTCGGCACGATCGAACCGACCGACTTCGGCTTGTCGATCCAGCCTTTGAAGAATTTGAGTTCGTCGTCGAACTTTTCCGCCAGCGCCTTCCGCAATCCCGGACCACGTGCCATGCAAGTTCTCCTCAACACTCCCCGAACGCTACTTAGCAGCTAACAGGTCCAAGGCAAGGCGCGATCTGGCATAAGATGTTGATGACGTTCGGGAAGCGTGGCGGCCTTGGTTTGGGTTCAGTGCTCGCCGAAGGATTCGAAAAAGTCCTTCATGCGGGCGAAAAAGCCGCTCGACTGGGGCGAATTGTCCTTCGACGACAGCTGCTCGAACTCTTCCAGCAGCTCGCGCTGGCGGCGCGACAGGTTTTGCGGCGTTTCGACCGCGGTCTGGATATAGAGGTCGCCGACATTGGGCTGGCGCAGCACCGGCATGCCCTTGCCCTTGAGGCGGAACTGGCGGCCGTTCTGCGTGCCTTCGGTCACTTTCACCTTGGTCTGACTGCCGTCCAGCGTCGTCACCTCGAACGAGCCGCCAAGGGCGGCCGTCGTCATCGATATCGGCACCTTGCAGTAGAGATCGGCGCCGTCGCGCTGGAAGAATTCATGCGGCTTCACCGCCAGGAAAATATAGAGGTCGCCCGATGGGCCGCCGCGCAGGCCCGCCTCGCCCTCATTGGCAAGCCGGATGCGGGTGCCGTCCTCGATGCCGGCCGGGATATTGACCGACAGCGAGCGTTCCTCGGTGACGCGGCCCTGGCCGGCGCATTTCGGGCACGGGTCCTTGATCGTCTGGCCGCGGCCTTGGCATTGCGGGCAGGTACGCTCGATCGAGAAGAAGCCTTGTGTCGCTCGTACCTTGCCGTGGCCATGGCACATCGAGCAGGTCACCGGCTGGGTGCCGGGCTTGGCGCCGGTCCCGGAGCATTCCGTGCATGAGATCGAGGCCGGCACGCGGATTTGCGCGGTCTTGCCGGCAAACGCTTCTTCCAGCGTGATTTCCATATTGTAGCGCAAATCGGCGCCACGCTCCCGGCCGCCCGACGAGCGGCGCTGGCGCCCGCCCATCATGTCGCCGAAAATATCCTCGAAAATGTCGGCGAAGCCGCCGGCGCCAAAACCTTGCGCGCCGCCATTCATGCCGCCCTGCTCGAAGGCGGCGTGACCGAAACGGTCATAGGCCGCGCGCTTCTGCGGGTCCTTCAGCGTTTCGTAGGCTTCGTTGATTTCCTTGAACTTGTGCTCGCAGGAGTGATCGCCGGGATTGCGGTCGGGATGGAACTGCATGGCCAGCTTGCGGAAAGCGCTCTTGAGCTCCTTCTCGTCGGCGCCCTTTTGCACGCCCAGCGTCTCGTAGAAATCAGCTTTCATCTTTTCCCGCAGTCCGGATGCTCAACGTCTTGATGCATGTTGCGTCGTTTGCCGGCACGTTGTCTCGATTTAGGAGCGGTGATGCCCGGATGCTAGGGCCGGCGCGCTTGTGCCTGTGTTTTTCAGTGACTTTTTCGGCAAGGCCCGCACTTTTTCAGCGAGGGTTGCAAAAAAGCCCGGCTTTGCGCCGGGCTTTCCGCTTTATTTGCCGTCAACCGGTCAGGCCGACTTCTTCTTCTCGTCGTTTTCGTCGATTTCCTCGAAATCGGCGTCGACCACGTCGCTATCCTTGGCCGCGTCCGCCTTGGCGTCGGCTTCCGCCGCTTCCTTCTGCGAAGCTTCGTACATGGCCTGGCCGAGCTTCATGGATGCTTCGGCAAGCGTCTGCGACTTGGCCTCGATGTCGGCGGCATCGTCGCCTTCGGCAGCAGCCTTCAGCGCCGTGATAGCCTCCGATATCGCCGTGCGCTCGGTTTCCGAAACCTTGTCGCCATATTCCTTCAGCGACTTCTCGGAGGAGTGCACCAGCGCCTCGGCCTGGTTGCGGGCCTCGACCAAAGCACGCCGCTGCTTGTCGGTCTCGGCATTGGCTTCGGCGTCCTTGACCATCTTCTCGATGTCGGCGTCCGAAAGGCCACCAGAGGCCTGGATGCGGATCTGGTGCTCCTTGCCGGTGCCCTTGTCCTTGGCCGAAACGTTGACGATGCCGTTGGCGTCGATGTCGAAAGTGACCTCGATCTGCGGCACGCCGCGCGGCGCCGGCGGAATGCCGACCAGGTCGAACTGGCCGAGCGCTTTGTTGTCGGCAGCCATTTCACGCTCGCCCTGGAAGACGCGGATGGTCACGGCCGACTGACTGTCTTCAGCGGTCGAGAACACCTGGCTCTTCTTGGTCGGGATGGTCGTGTTGCGTTCGATCAGGCGGGTGAACACGCCACCCAGCGTCTCGATGCCGAGCGACAGCGGCGTCACGTCGAGCAGCAGCACGTCCTTCACGTCGCCCTGCAGCACGCCGGCCTGGATGGCGGCGCCCAAAGCGACGACTTCATCCGGGTTGACGCCCTTGTGCGGCTCCTTGCCGAAGAACTGCTTCACGATCTCCTGGATCTTGGGCATGCGGGTCATGCCGCCGACCAGGACCACTTCGTCGATCTCGCCAGCCTTCAGCCCGGCATCCTTGAGCGCCGCCTTGCAGGGCTCGATGGTGCGCTGGACGAGATCGTCGACCAGCTGCTCGAACTTGGCACGGGTCAGCTTCAGCGTCAGGTGCTTGGGGCCGGTCGCGTCGGCGGTGATGAAGGGCAGGTTGATTTCCGTCTGCGTCGTCGACGACAGCTCGATCTTGGCCTTTTCAGCCGCCTCCTTGAGGCGCTGCAGCGCAAGCTTGTCGTTCTTCAGGTCGATGCCCTGTTCCTTCTTGAACTCGGCCGCCAGGTATTCGACGAGACGCATGTCGAAATCCTCGCCGCCGAGGAAGGTGTCGCCATTGGTCGACTTCACTTCGAACACGCCGTCGCCGATTTCGAGCACCGAAATGTCGAACGTGCCGCCGCCAAGGTCATAGACGGCAATGGTCTTGCCATCCTTCTTGTCGAGGCCGTAGGCAAGTGCTGCAGCCGTCGGCTCGTTGATGATGCGCAGCACCTCAAGGCCGGCGATCTTGCCGGCGTCCTTGGTGGCCTGGCGCTGGGCGTCATTGAAATAGGCCGGAACGGTGATGACCGCCTTCTCGACCTTCTCGCCGAGATAGGCCTCCGCCGTTTCCTTCATCTTCTGCAGGATCATGGCCGAGATCTGGCTGGGCGACTGCTTCTTGCCGCCGGCCTCGACCCAGGCATCGCCATTGTCGCCCTTGACGATCTTGTAGGGGACAAGCTTCTTGTCCTTCTCCGTCACCGGGTCGTCATAGCGGCGGCCGATCAGGCGCTTGACCGCGAAGATGGTGTTTTCAGGATTGGTGACCGCCTGGCGCTTGGCCGGCTGGCCGACGAGACGTTCGCCGTCGCCCGAGATGGCGACGATGGAAGGCGTCGTGCGCGCGCCTTCCGCATTTTCAATGACCTTGGGCTCCTTGCCATCCATGATGGCGATGCAGGAGTTGGTGGTGCCGAGATCGATACCGATTACTTTTGCCATTTTTCTAGTCTCTCCGCTAAGCAGGCTCTCAGGACCCGTAAGGCGTTCCGACGAAAGCCCCTGTTCACAAGAAATTCCGCTCCGGCAACCGGCATTCCGGCACTGGGCGGCTTGGCGCGTATATAAGAACAGGCGGCATCGGGCGCAAGCATTCTGCGCATGGCATCCACCGCGCCGCACTTGGCGCCTTTGAACAGCCGCCCGGCGGCCCGGATGTGCTCCAACCGCGCTCAAAACCCCAGGATCTGCGCGATCCCCCGGCGAAGCGCCCAGTCAGGGCTTCGAAACCACAAGAAAACGTCACCTATGCGTGAGAGAGGCGGCTCCTGGCTGAGGAAGGCGCCTGCCCATAGCAGACACAGGCAAAAGCGTCACGCGGCCTGCGACAGCGATTTATGCGCCTCGGCCAGGATTTCGAACGAGCGCACGCGTGCCGCATGGTCGAAGATCTGCGCGGTCACCATCAGCTCGTCTGCGCCGGTGCGGCGCACGAACGCGTCTATGCCTTGCCGGACGGTTTCGGGAGAGCCGACGACGGCGCAGGACAGCGCCTGCGAAATCATGGTTTTTGCCATCGGCTCGAGCGTCTGGTCATAGCCCTCGACCGGCGGCGGCAGGCGGCCGGCCCGCCCGGTGCGCAGATTGACGAAGGCCTGCTGGAGCGAGGTGAACAGCAGTTTTGCCTCTCCATCGGTCGGTGCGGCGAAAACGTTGAGGCCGAGCACGACATAGGGCTTGTCCAGCTGTTCCGAAGGCTGGAAGCGCGAACGGTAGATCTCCAGCGCATGGTCCAGTTCGGCCGGCGCGAAATGCGAGGCGAAGGCATAGGGCAGGCCGAGCATGGCGGCGAGCTGCGCGCCATAGAGGCTGGAACCGAGGATCCAGACCGGCACCTTCTGGCCTTCGCCGGGCACGGCGTGGATACGCTGGCCTTCCGCGGCCGGCTGGAAATAGCCCATCAGCTCGACGACATCCTGGGGGAAATTGTCTGACGCCTCGAGATTGCGGCGCAGCGCGCGCGCTGTTCCCATATCGGTGCCGGGCGCGCGGCCGAGGCCGAGGTCGATGCGGCCGGGGTGCAGTGCCGCCAGCGTGCCGAACTGCTCGGCAATCACCAGCGGCGCATGGTTGGGCAGCATGATGCCACCGGCGCCGACGCGGATGGTCTTGGTGCCGCCGGCGACATGGGCGATGACGACGGCGGTCGCCGCGCTGGCGATGCCCGGCATGTTGTGGTGCTCGGCCAGCCAGTAGCGCCTGTAGCCGAGCCGCTCGGCATGGCGGGCCAGGTCGAGCGAATTTGCCAGCGATTGCGAGGCGTCGCTGCCTTCGACGATCGGCGACAGGTCGAGAACGGAAAGTGCGGTCATGGGCCTCAAGCCTTTACGATGTTCAACTGCCTGACCCTGGTTTCGAAGGCGCGGTCGGGAATGAGGATGTCGAGCTGGTGCCAAGCAGCGGGTCCAAATTCTCGAACGGGATCGCCTGCGGATGCTGGCGATGCAGCGCGCTCAGCGTGTCGACCGACGCATCGATCGGACCGCGATAGCCAATGCGGTCGAAATAGGAATCGAGGTCGAAGGAGGCATCGTTCATCGCAGGGTCCGGCTTGACCGGCTCGATATAGGCACTCCGCCTGAAGACAACAAATGCGAGATGATGGACGGGCGCGGCAAGCTTATGCCGCGGCCTTGCCGTTCTCTTCGGCCGCTTCCTCCTCCACCACGGCCGTCTGCTGTGCGGCGAGAAAATTGCCGACATGGCTGAGGCCATCGAAATGATCGCAGAACACTTTGACGACGACCAGCAGCGGCACCGCCATCAGCGCGCCGACAAAGCCCCAAAGCCAGGACCAGAAGGCGATGGCGATGAAGATCGCCACGGCGTTGATCTCGAGGCGTCGGCCGACAACCATCGGCGTAACGAACTGGCCTTCGACGATGTCGCACAAAAGCACGAAGCCCGGCGCCAAAAGGGCGTAGGAGATCGAGTCGAAGCTGATCATCGCAATGACGCTGACCAGCACGATGGTGATCAGCGCGCCGACATAGGGCAGGAAGTTGAGCAGCGCCGCCATCGTTCCCCAGACCAGCGGGTTGGGCATGCCGAGCGCCCACAGGCCAAGGCCGATAACCGCACCGAGACCAGCATTGATGACGGTGACGGTGAGCAGATAATGCGAGATTTCGCGCTCGACGTCATAGACAACGCGCAAGGCCCGCTTCTTCTCACTGAGGCTGGCGAAGGACTGGATGATCTTCTCATAGAACATCGTGCCTGACGCCAGCAGGAACAGCGACAGCACGAAGATGATGGTCAGGCTTGTCCCCGCCGACAGGACGTTGCTGGCGGCGGCCGACAGGACGCCGGACTGCGCCATCGCCACCTTCTGGATGCCCGGCTCCTGCGAGGTCTCCGTCATCTGTTCGATCTGATGCGAGATCTGCATGATCCTCTCGAGCGGACGCCGTAATTGCGCCAGCCGTTCGGTAAGTTGTTGGCCGATCGACGAGGTGTTGTTGAGAAGGTCGATGACCGGGCCGCTGAGCAGATAGCCGGCAACGCCGAAGACGCAGATCGACAGCACGACCAACATTGTCGCCGAAACCACTTCCGGAATGCCGCGCTTGCGCAGGAAGCGCACGATTGGTGTCAGCGTCAGCGTCAGCAGGAAGGCGAGGATGACCGGCATGAAGAAAGCACGCGCGAAATACAGCGCGTAGATGGCCATGAACAGGAAGATCCCGATGAGCAGCGAACGCATCAGATGCGTGTCGGCACGCGCCACAACTCTCGCCTCTTCGGTCTCGGCAAGGCCAGCACCCAAAGCGGCGGGTTCGGCTTTCATGATTTTCCCTCAGCGGCGCACCGCAATTGGTGCATTCCCCTGACGGAAACGCCTCTGCAAGCCCAAGGTTCCGTTAGCCGGCAAGGCCCTCAATCCGGGCCGCCCGTCGCTCAGGCGGCTGGCGCTGCGACGGCGACGCCGGGCTTGGCGGTCTCCTTGCGCACGATCGGCGCCACCTTGGTGCCGTAGAGTTCGATCGCCTTCATGATCTTGGCGTGCGGCATGGCGCCGATCGCCATCTGCAGCAGAAAGCGGTCATTGTTGAAGATCTTGTGCTGGGCGACGATCTTTTCCGCCACCTGCTCCGGATTACCGACAAACAGCGCGCCGTTCGGACCACGCGACTGATCGAAATGCGCCCGCGAGGTCGGGCCCCAGCCGCGCTCGCGGCCGATGCGGTTCATCACTTCGGCCTGCGGGCCGTAGAAATCGTCGGCCGCCTGTTCAGTGGTCCCGGCGATGAAGCCGTGCACATTGATGCTGGTGGCAAGGCCCGAGGGGTCGGTACCGGCCCGCCTGGCGGCATCGCGATAAATGTCGAACAGCGGTGCAAACCGCGCCGGCTCACCGCCGATGATGGCCAGCGCCAGCGGCAGGCCGAGCACGCCCGCGCGCGCCGCAGATTGCGGCGTTCCACCTATTGCGATCCAGATCGGCAATTTGTCCTGCAGCGGCCGCGGATAGACGCCGCGGTCGTTGATCGGCGCGCGCAGATTGCCGGACCAGGTAACTTTGACGCTGTCGCGTATGGCCAGCAGCAAATCGAGCTTTTCGGCGAACAGCTCGTCATAATCCTCGAGATTGTAGCCGAACAGCGGGAAGGATTCGATGAACGAGCCGCGCCCGGCCATGATCTCGGCCCGGCCGCCCGACAAAAGGTCGAGCGTTGCGAACTGCTGGAAGACGCGAACCGGATCGTCGGAGGACAGCACGGTGACCGCGCTGGTCAGCTTGATGCGCTTGGTGCGTTCGGCGGCAGCGGCCAGCGCCACCACCGGCGCGGACGCGGCATAGTCGGGGCGGTGATGTTCGCCCAGACCAAAGACGTCGAGGCCAACCTGGTCAGCCAGCTCGACCTCCTCGATCAGATTGCGCAGCCGCTGATGCGGGCCGATCGCGCCGGGGCCGGGCTCCGGGCTGACGTCGGCGAAAGTGTAGAGACCGAGTTCCATGGCATGTCATCCAAATGTTCTGATTTGCCGCTAGAGGTAGCGGCGAGCCGCCCCGGCCGCCAGAGGGGCGGATAGTGAACAGTGCATGTCGGTTTCGGCCGGCTTTGTTTCAGGGAAAACGCGTCTCCCGGCTGCAACAGCCTAAACTTTCATGGCTGGCATACCGTTTTGGCGCTTGAACTCTCGGTTTTCGCGCGTATGTAAGCGTCGCGAATTGACTTCAGGGAAGTGGACTTGGCTATCTACAGGGAAAAAGACATTTTCGAGCGGCGCAATGCCGCGAACGAGGCAAAGAAGGCGCTTCTGGAGCGCTTCAAGTCGAAGCCGGCGGCTGATGATCCTGCGGTTCTGGCCAAACAGGCCGAACGCAAGGCGATTCTTGAGGCTCGCGAAATACGCGAGGCCGAAAAGGCCAGGCTGAAGCAGGAAAAGCTGGCACGCGAGGCGGTCGAGAAGGCCGAGCGCGAGGCAGCAGCCGAAGCGGCGCGTATTGCGGCCGAAGAGGCAGCGCAGGCTGAAGCGAAGATCAAGGAAGCCGAAGAAAACGAGCGCATCGCCCGTTTGCTGGCCGACGAAGCCGAACGCAAGGCCAAGCGCGACGCACGCTATGCGGCGCGCAAGCAGCGTACCGGCAGGACGCCTCCGGGCTTCTCCGCCCGCTAACGCTTCGATCGAAACGATCGGACATCAGGGTCGCCTTCCAGCGGCCCTGAATGTGTTTGTGCGTCGATTTCCTTGGTTGCTTTGCTCAGGCGGCGAGCTTCAGCCCCATAATGCCGCAGACGATGAGCGCAATGCAGGCGAGCCGGATGGCCGTCGCAGGCTCGCCCAGCAGCCAGATGCCAAGAAGCGCCGTGCCGACCGTGCCGATGCCGGTCCACACCGCATAGGCCGTCCCGACAGGCAGCGTCTTGAGCGCCAGGCCGAGCAACCCGAGGCTGATGATCATCGAGGCGACAGTGAGCACCGTCGGCAGCGGCTTCGAGAAGCCGTCGGTGTATTTGAGGCCGATCGCCCAGCCGATTTCGAACAGACCAGCGAAGAACAGAAAAATCCACGACATCGGGATGCACTCCTTCCACGAGGATGGCGGGTCGTCCCGGCCGGATTTTTGAGAAAGGCGCGAGGTCGTCCTCGCCGCTTCGACACAAGCGGCTGCGCCGGTGCGATCAACAAAAACACCGGCCGCATCGTTCATGCCGCCGGTGTCAAAATCTGCGCCGAAACGGTTTGTCCGGATTTCAACCGTCCAAGATCTTCCGAGGCGGGCTTACTTTTCCTTAAGCCTCATCGCCTTCACGGGCGGCGCCTTCAGCGCCGGAGCCGCGGCAGGCTTCTTGGCGTCTTTTTTCGGCTTCCGAGCTTCCTTGCCCGCCTTCATCGCACCTTTAGCCATGATTCGTTCCTCCAGTTGCTGGGAGGCCAAGTGAAACAAGAGAAACGCCGGACTGCAAGAGGGCTGGCGTCTGTCGCCGGCGCCGACGGGCCGCTTTCAACCGGTTTCTAATTTGCTCGTAAACCATTGCGGTCCGTGCCATGGTTGTCTTCGCACTGCAGCATCGGCCATGCCTTCGCCCGGCGATGATCAGGCGGTGCGGTCAGGACGACAATGCGAATCCGCATCGGCAGCGAGATGAGTTTCGATTTTCCGCAGGAAACGCCGCTGATCGCGATGCTCAATGTCCACTACTCCAGGGCCTCCGATCTCGAGCGCCCGGATTTCCTGACCTCCAACCCGCCGGTGCCGATCCAGAGCTACCGCGACAGTTTCGGCAATTGGTGCAACCGTTTCGTCGCCCCGCCCGGGCGCTTCACCTTCGGCACCGATTCGGTAATCCGCGACCCCGGCACGTTCGAGATGGGCGACCTGATGGCCTGGCAGCACGAGGTGCGCGATCTGCCGTCGGACACATTGCTCTTCCTGTTGCCGAGCCGCTTTTGCGAGAGCGATCTGCTGGCCAGCGAAGCCTGGCGGCTGTTCGGGCATACGCCGCTTGGCATTGCGCGCGTCCAGGCGGTCTGCGACTTCGTCCACAACCACATCGTCTTCAGCTACGGCAATGCGCGGCCGACCCGCACCGCGGCGGAAGCCTATCGCCAGCAAAGCGGCGTCTGCCGTGACTTTGCCCACCTCGCCGTCACCTTCTGCCGTGCGCTAAACATCCCGACCCGCTACTGCACCGGCTACATCAGCGACATCGGCCTGCCCAAACCTTGGGCGAGCATGGATTTCGCAGCCTGGATGGAGGTCTATCTCGGTGGCCGCTGGCATGTCTTTGACCCGCGCAACAATTCGCCACGCATCGGCCGCATCCTGATCGCGTCGGGTCGCGACGCCGCCGACGTGCCGCTGACCCACATCTTCGGACCGGGCACGCTGGCTGGTTTCAAGGTGTGGACGGACGAGATCATCGAATAGGGGCGTCTTTCCGCAAGCTGGCCTTCAACCTGAACGACCAGGCGATTCGTGCGTTGTGATGCCTGTGGAGCTCGGCGGCAGGCCGTTACATTGGGCGCCTTGGAGGGACAGCATGGCAGCGCATGGCGGGTCGAAGACGGTCATCTACGCGGCGCTCGCCGGTAATTTAGCTATTGCTATGACCAAATTCGTCGCCGCCTTCTTCACCGGCAGCTCGGCGATGCTGTCGGAAGGCGTGCACTCGCTGGTGGATACCGGCAATGGCGGGCTGCTGCTCTACGGCATGCACCGCGCCGCCCGTCCGCCGGACCGCACGCACCCGCTCGGCCATGGCCGCGAGCTGTATTTCTGGAGCTTCATTGTCGCCCTGCTCGTCTTTGCGCTCGGCGCTGGCGTGTCCTTCTATGAAGGCGTCGTCCACATCATGGCGCCTCAGCCGGTCGCCAATCCCAAAATCAACTACATTGTGCTGGGCCTCTCAATGCTGTTCGAGGGCAGCTCCTGGTACGTGGCGCTGAAGGAGTTCCGCCAGCAGAAGGGCAACCAAGGCTGGCTGCAGGCCGTGCAATCGAGCAAGGATCCGAGCGTTTACACGATCCTGTTCGAGGACAGCGCCGCCCTGCTCGGTCTGTTCGTCGCCTTCGCCGGCATATTGGCGGCCGAACTCCTCGACATGCCCGAGCTCGACGGCGTCGCCTCGATCGGCATCGCGATGATCCTCGGCGCCACCGCCATCTTTCTGGCGCGCGAAAGCAAGGGATTGCTCATCGGTGAGCCGGCCTCGCCGGAAGTGCAGGCCAAGGTGCTGGCCATCGCCCAGCAGGATCCGGCAGTGCAGCGGGCCAACGGCGTTCTCACCGTCCATCTCGGCCCGCAACAGATCGTCGCTGGGCTGAGCATCGAATTCGAGGACCATCTGACGGCGCCTGAGATCGAAGCCTGTGTCGAGCGCATCGAGGCGCTCTTGAAAAAAGAAATGCCGGAGATCACCAGACTGTTCGTCAAGCCGCAGACGACCGGAACCTGGGAGCACCGGCGCAAGCAGGTCGAGGCGGCGTCGGACTAGTTCTGGACCAGCAGTCCACCGTTGGCGCCATCGCCTGGTCCCGCTAAGATCACCCGACGGATTTCGGAGAATCAACGATGAAAATCGATGGTGGGTGCCATTGCGGCGCCATAACTTATGAAGCAGACGTCGACCCGGAAAAGACCTCTATCTGTCATTGCACCGACTGCCAGCAACTGACCGGTACCGCCTTTCGTGTCACTGTTCCCGCGCCTGAGGATCATTATAGGATCACAAAGGGCACACCGAAGGTTTATATCAAGACGGGATCGAGCGGCGCCAAGCGTGCCCAGGCGTTCTGCGGCGACTGCGGTTCCCATCTTTACGCAACGTCGGTTGGCGACGGGCCGAAGGTCTATGGGATCAGGGCGGGGACCGCGCGGCAACGCGAGGATCTCGTTCCGACCCAACAGAAATGGCACCGATCGGCCCTGCACTGGCTTCCGGAATTCGAGGGCGTAAGCATCGTAGAGGCGCAGTAGCACCTGCCTCCCGGTTAAACGCGGCCCAAACCAGCCAATAATGTGCTAGGCTAGCCATCAAACGGATGGCGGGGGATAGCAATGTCGGAAACGGACAAAGTGTTTGCCGGCTCGATTCCGGAAAACTACGACCATTACATGGTGCCGCTGATCTTCGAGCCGTTCGCCGCGGATTTGGCACGACGGGCAGCGTCCTTGTCGCCCGGCGCCGTCCTGGAAGTCGCCGCCGGTACCGGCGTTGTCACCCGCGCATTGGCTCCAAAACTGTCTCCCGGCGCAAGCTATGTCGTGACCGACCTCAACCAGCCTATGCTCGACTACGCGGCCTCGCGACAAGCTCCCGACAGTCGTATACAATGGCGTCAGGCGGATGCTCTGGCGCTGCCGTTCGAAGATGCGGCTTTCGATCTCGTTTGCTGTCAGTTCGGCGCGATGTTCTTTCCCGACCGAGCCGCCGGCTATCGCGAAGCAAAGCGGGTCCTGAAGACCGGCGGCCATTTCCTGTTCAACGTGTGGGATCGCATCGAAGAGAATGTATTCGCCAATGATGTGACGAATGCTCTTGCGGAGATTTTTCCGAACGATCCGCCCCGCTTTCTCGCCCGCACGCCGCACGGCTACAATGACATTGCATTGATCCGCGGCGAGTTGGAAGCCGCAGGTTTCTCCCGTGTGGTGATCGACACGAGGGCCGAACAAAGCCGTGCCTCCTCGCCGCGCCTTCCGGCGGTTGCCTATTGCCAGGGAACTCCGCTTCGCAACGAAATCGAGGCTAGAGGAAAACTGGAAGCCGCAACCGATCACGCCGCGTCCGTGATTGCAGCCAGACACGGCAGCGGCGAGGTTGCGGCCAAGATCCAGGCGCACGTGATCGTGGCTACGGTCTAATGCATGGCGCCCAGAAGTGTGCCGCGGTTCTGGGACAACGACATGCATCAAAACAAAGACTTTTAAAGCGCGTCGTATGAATCCGTTCAGCGCGACGCGCTTTAATCGTCGCCTTCGACGACACGTAGCCTGAGCTGCCCCGTCTTGGAATCCGCCACCCGCACTCCGGCTTCGGCCTTGGCGGGTCCGCCACCGCGCACTTCGGCTTCGTTTTCTCCAAACTCCAGCGCTTCGATCTTTTGGCCGCGCTTGGTCACCTTCGACGTCGACACCAGTATCTCGTCGATATCCTTGGCCGACTGGCCAAAATGCGTCTGCAACCGGCGCACGCGTTCGTCGACGCGCGCGACGTCTTCCATCAGCCGGATCACCTCGCCCTGGATCAGATGCGCCTGTTCGCGCATGCGGGCGTCCTTGAGGATGGCCTGGATGACCTGGATCGACAGCATCAAAAGCGACGGTGAGACGATGATGACACGCGCCCGGTGCGCCTTCTGGACCACGGCGTCGAAATTCTCGTGGATTTCGGCGAACACCGATTCCGACGGCACGAACATGAAGGCGGTGTCCTGCGTCTCGCCCTGGATCAGGTATTTTTCCGAGATATCGCGGACGTGAATTTCGATGTCGCGGCGGAAAGCCTGGGCCGCGATCTTCTGTCGTTCGGCGCCATCGGCGGCGCGGATGGCGTTCCAGGCTTCCAGCGGAAACTTGGCGTCGATGGCAAGCTGCGGCGCACCGTTCGGCATCCTGACCAGGCAGTCGGGACGGCTGCCGTTTGACAGCGTTGCCTGGAACTCGTAGGCGCCCATCGGAAGGCCGTCGGCGACGATCGCCTCCATGCGCGACTGGCCGAAGGCGCCGCGCGTCTGCTTGTTGCACAGGATCGCCTGCAATTGCACGACCTGGCCGGCCAGCGACTGAATGTTGCCTTGCGCGGTGTCGATGACCGCCAGCCGTTCCTGCAGTTTGGCGAGGCTCTCATGCGTCGATTTGGTCTGTTCGGTCATGGTTTGACCGAGCCTGCCGGTCATGGCGTCGAGGCGCTGGCCGATCGACTGGTTGAGTTCGGCCTGCCTTGCGCCGAACACGTCGGCGATGGCGCCCATGCGGCCCTGCATCTCGGCCTGGCTTTGCAAAATGCCGGCCATCCGCGCCTCGGCGTCGCGGGCGTGGTCGGCGGCTTCCGCCGCGGCGATGGTGCGCGCCTTGGCCGATCGCCACAGCGCCACGACAAGCGCCAGGAACAGGCCGAGAAACACCAGCGCGCCGAGGGCCAGTGCATGGCCGAGCGTGATCGTCGTGGCGCCAAGCCGGGCAACGGGTTCGGAAAGGATGGTGCTCAGGTCGTTCATCCCGCCAGCATAGCCGATTCGCAGACCTGGCACAGATCAAAACGTGAACGAGACCGATTCGCACCGGTTGACGCTTCTCCTGCGACGTTTTAGGTGAGGCGCCATGTCGATCAAGCCGCTCATCATCCTTCCCGATCCCATCCTGCGCCAGGTTTCCAAACCAGTCGAACGCGTCGACGCGCCTTTGCGCAAACTGGCCGACGACATGCTGGCGACGATGTATGATGCGCCGGGCATCGGTTTGGCCGCAATCCAGATCGGCGAGCCGCTGCGCATGCTGGTCATCGACCTCGCCAAGGAAGACGAGCCGCCGGCGCCGCATGTCTTCATCAATCCCGAAATCCTCGAAAGCGCCGACGCCCGCTCGGTCTACGAGGAAGGCTGCCTGTCGATCCCGGACTATTACGCCGAGGTCGAGCGTCCCGCCTCGGTGCGCGTGAAATATCTCGACCGCGACGGCAAGCTGCAGGAGATCGAGGCCGAAGGCCTGATGGCGACTTGCCTGCAGCACGAGATCGACCATCTCAACGGTGTGCTGTTCATCGACCACATCTCGAAGCTGAAGCGCGACATGGTGGTCAAGAAGTTCAAGAAGCTCGCCAAGGACAAGGCGCCGGGCAAGCTGGTGGGATAGGCCCTGCTTTCGGCGACTCGCACAAAATCCCGTCTCGACCCGCCCCTATTGAGAGACGCTTCCTAGCGTGATATCATTGATATCAGACTGGAGACTCAGATGGGCGATATGTTGATCAGAGATATTCCCGAGCCGTTGAAGCGTGAAATCGAGCATGCGGCACGCAAGGGCGGCCAAAGCCTCTCGATCAAGGCGATCGATTTATTGCGAAAAGGCATGGTTGCGGAAAAAGAAGGCAAGGCCGAGCCTGGACTCACGGCTTGGGATGCGATTCGCGCTGCCTTCGCCTCGGAAAATGCAATCAGCGACGAATTTGCGCAGATGATGGATGAGATCGAAGCGGAACGGAAACGCGACTTTGGCCGCACCATTGAGAATTTCGAGTGATAATCCTCGATACCAATGTCGTCTCGGAAGCGAGCCGGCCCGCGCCCGATCCAAACGTCGCTAAGTGGTTTCGCAGACAGGACCTGCTCGACCTCTATCTCTGCGGTCCTGTTGTCATGGAGCAGTCCTTTGGAGCCGAAAGGTTTCTCAACAAGACCGGCTCGGACCGCCACGTCCGTGCACTTGACCACCTGGTTTCGAAGCAGTTTTCGGGACGTGTCGTCGAATTTGCCGGTCCCATTCCCCGTCTGGCGGGCAAGCTCCGGGCAATGCGGGAAACTATCGGCCGGCCGATCAGCCTTTCCGATGCCATGATCGCTGCCATCTGCCTGTCGCACGACGCTATGCTGGCGACGCGCAATATTAAGGACTTCGAAGAGCTTGACCTCAAGATCGTAAACCCGTTTGAAGCAGACGCTTGAGCGGACTGCCGCGCGCAGAACAGGATACTGGACGAAAAATGCCGCTTCGCGTCATCTTCATGGGCACGCCGGAGTTTTCGGTGCCGGTGCTGCGCGCGATTGCCGAGGCCGGGCACGAGATAGCAGCCGTCTACACCCAGCCGCCGCGCGCCGCGGGCCGCCGCGGGCTGGAGCTGACACCGTCGCCGGTGCAGCGCGAGGCTGAGCGGCTGGGCATCGAAGTGCGCACGCCGCTGTCGCTGAAGGGCGAGGCCGAGCAAGCTGCTTTCTATGCGTTGCGTGCCGATGTCGCGGTCGTCGTCGCGTATGGTTTGCTGTTGCCGAAGGGTATTTTGGAGGCTCCGCGCCTCGGCTGCCTCAACGGCCACGCCTCGCTTTTGCCGCGTTGGCGTGGTGCAGCTCCCATCCAGCGCGCCATTATGGCCGGCGACGTCGAAACCGGCATGATGGTGATGCGCATGGAAGAGGGCCTGGACACCGGTCCGGTGGCACTGGTTGAAAAATGCGCCATAGAGCCCGACATGACCGCCGGCGATCTGCACGACCGCTTGATGAATATTGCTGCCACGCTGATGGTGGAAGCGCTGTCCCGATTGGAGACAAATACCCTGGCATCGACTTTGCAGGCGGCTGACAGGGTGACCTACGCCAGGAAAATCGATAAGTCGGAGACACGTGTGGACTGGACGCGCCCGGCTGCGGAGGTCCACAATCACATTCGCGGCCTGTCGCCATTCCCGGGCGCCTGGTGCGAGGCCGACATCGGCGGCCGCACGGAACGGCTGAAACTGCTTCGCTCGACCCTTTCTGAAGGTACGCTTTCTGAAAGCATGGGCGAGTCGGGAGGAATTCTCGATGACCGGCTGACGGTCGCCTGCGGGTCGGGCGCGGTCAGGCTGGTCGAAGTTCAACGGGCGGGCGGAAAGCCTGCTGCCGCGCAGGAGTTTCTGCGCGGGGCCAAGATCGAAAAGGGAATGAAGTTCTCATGAGCATGATGTCGATACGCGGCGCGACGCCGCGGGACCGCGAGGCTATACGCCTCGTCGAGGAACACGCATTCGGCCAGCAGGCGGAGGCCGGGCTGGTCGACGCTCTGGTCACCGGCGGCGACGCCGTTGTCGAACTGGTGGCGGAAGAAGACGGCCAGGTGGTCGGCCACATCCTGTTTTCCAGGCTGTTCGTTCAGAACGGCGGCAAGCAGTTTGCAGCCGTGGCGCTGGCGCCGTTGGCGGTGGAACCTTCGTTCCACGGCTCGGGCATTGGCGGTGCGCTGATCCGCGAGGCGCATATCCGCCTCAGGGATGCCGGCGAGACGCTCGCCGTTGTGTTGGGCGATCCGGCCTATTACGGCCGCTTCGGCTACAATCATGCGCGGGCCGAAAAGTTCGAGAGCGAATATCAGGGCGAAGCGCTGCAGGCGCTGGCCTGGGGTGACGCACCCGAAAAAGGCAAACTGGTCTACGCCCAGGCCTTTACCGCACTCGCCGCCTGAACGAAGGGTGTATGCCGCGTTTTCGTCTCGATATCGAATATGACGGCAGCCTCTTCGCCGGCTGGCAACACCAGGCGGATCAGCCTTCGGTGCAGCAGGCGATAGAGCAGGCGATCGAGAAATTCTGCGGTGAGGCGGTGCGGATACGCGCCGCCGGCCGCACCGACGCCGGGGTGCATGCGACCGCCCAGGTGGCGCATGTCGACCTCGCCAAGGCATGGCCAAACGACAAGGTGCGCGACGCCGTCAACGCGCACCTGCAGGCGGCGGGCGCGCGCATCGCCATCCTGCAGGCGACGGTTGTCCTCAATGAGTTCGACGCCCGTTTCTCGGCGAGCGGACGGCACTATCTCTACCGCATCCTCAACCGGCGCGCGCCTGCAGCGATGGAAAAGGGCAAGGTCTGGTGGGTGCCGAAGCGGCTCGATGCGGACGCCATGCACGAAGCGGCGAAAGTCCTGCTCGGCCGACATGACTTTACCACCTTCCGCTCGACGCAATGCCAGGCCAACAGTCCGGTGCGGACGCTGGAGCTGCTCGATGTAAGCCGCCAGGGCGACCTGATCGAAGTCAGGGCCTCGGCGCGCTCTTTCCTGCACAACCAGGTGCGCTCCATGGTCGGTTCGCTGAAACGCGTCGGCGACGGCGGCTGGACCGCCGCCGACCTCAAGGCCGCGCTCGCTGCACAAGACCGCGCCGCCTGCGGCCAGGTGGCGCCGCCCGACGGGCTTTTTCTCGTCGGTGTGGACTATCCGGAAAAGTTCTAGGCCGGAGCGGCGGTCGGCACAGTGATGCCGAGCAGCGCCACCAGGCCGAACAACACGGCTAGAGACACCACCAACATGCCTGCGAACACGGCGCTGCCGACAGCCGCGCCCTTGCCGATCGTGGCGTTGGTCATCCGCCAGGAGAGTACCAGCGAAAGCACCACCAGAACCAGCCACACCAATTCGGCAACCGGGTTGCCGGACGGCAGGAAAAGCCTGATCAGCGCTGAAGGCAGCAGCATCCAGGCGGTGATCGCTGACGCCCAGTTGCTGGCGACGACATAGTGGACGAAGCGGTCGCCGATGCCGGCGCGCGATGCGACCAGGGCAAGCACAACCAGGGGCAGCAGCCACGAGCCGAGGTCGACGGTCGCCAGGCGAACCAACATGCCCAGCCGACCTGCGAACGCATTGGGATCGCCGATCTCGTTGGCCGTGCCGACCCAGCCGACGATCATCGCCGGCGCGGCGACGACGATGGCGAAGAAGGAATTCCAGAAGCCGTCCGCCGAAAGGTCGAGCAGCCGCAAGCCGTCGGCCTTTCCGAGCATCAGCCGCCAGGCGCCGTTAAGCGATGAAGAGGTCTCGTCAACCGAAAGCATGATCAGCCCTGCTCGAACCAGTCATCGATGAAGCGCTGGTAGATTTGGGTCAGCGTCTCGAGGTCGGCCAGTGCGACGCGCTCGTCGACCATGTGCATGGTCTTGCCGACGAGGCCGAACTCGACCACCGGGCAATAGTCCTTGATGAAACGCGCATCCGAGGTTCCGCCCGAGGTGGACAGCGCCGGCTCCTTGCCGACCGTCGCCTTGATCGACCCGCGCAGCGTCCCGATCAGCTTGTCGTCGCGCGTCAGGAAGACATGGCTCGGCCGGTCGCGCCAGATCAACTCGTAGTCGACCGGCGTCTTGCCGGTCCGGTATTTCTTGCGCTTCGCCGCCTGGTCGAGGCGGTTATGGATCTCGGCCTGCACCGTCTCGGCAGTCCATGTGTCGTTGAAGCGGATGTTGAAGGTGGCTGTCGCCTTGGCCGGAATAACATTGGTCGCCGGGTTGCCGACATCAATCGAGGTCACTTCCAGATTGGTCGGCTGAAAATCCTTCGTGCCCTTGTCGAAGACGGGCGACAGCAAGGCGTCGACCAGGCTGATCAGGCCGCGCACCGGATTGTCGGCGAGCAATGGATAGGCGACATGGCCCTGGCGGCCGTTGACCGTGACACTGCCCGACATCGAGCCACGCCGGCCGATCTTGATCATGTCGCCGAGCGTGTCCGGATTGGTCGGCTCGCCGACGATCGCGGCGTCCCATCTCTCGCCCCTGGCCGCCGCCCAGTCGAGCAGTTTTGTCGTCCCGTTGATGGCCGGCCCCTCCTCGTCGCCGGTAATCAGCAGCGAGACCGAGCCTTTCGGACCACCCTTGTTCTCGACATGGCGCGCCACGGCAGCGATGAAACAGGCAATGCCGCCCTTCATGTCGACGGCGCCGCGGCCGTACATCTCGCCCTTGGCGATCTCAGCGGCAAAGGGCGGATGCGTCCACGACGCCTCGTCGCCCGCCGGCACCACGTCGGTATGGCCGGCAAACATCAGATGCGGCCCATTACCGGAGCGGCGCGCGTAGAGGTTCTCGATGTCGGGGGTGCCGTGTTCGGAAAACACCGGGCGTTCGACGGAAAAGCCGAACGGCTTCAGCATGCCTTCCAGGGCAGCCAGCGCGCCGCCCTCGGCGGGCGTTACGGAGGCGCAGCGTATGAGGGTCGCGAGGTTGGCGGCGGGATCGGTCGGCAGTTTCATGGGCAAAGCGATAATCGAAAGCGAAAGGCCTGTCACGGCCAGAGATGATGACCGGTCTGCAGCCGACATTATGGTTTTCATGTCGTATAGTGCAGGCCAACACGAGATAATCGCATGGCCAACGCCGAAAAGACCATCGTCATTGCCGGCGCCGGCAGCATCGGCTGCTATGTCGGCGGTTGCCTGGCGCTGGCCGGACGCAAGGTGGTGTTTTTGGCGCGGCCAGGCATCGCGACGGCCTTGCTGGACGGTGGCCTGCGCATCACCGATCTTGATGGTCGCGACCGATCCATCCGGCCGGAGTCCGTCACCACCGATCCCGCCGCTGCCCTGGCCAGCGCCGACGTGGTGCTGGTGACGGTCAAGAACGGCGCTACCGACGAGATGGCGTCGCTTGTTGCCGGACATGCGCGCGGCGATGTCGTGGTGGTCAGCCTGCAGAACGGCGTCGGCAATGCCGACCGGTTACGCGCCGGGCTCGGTGGACGGACTGTGCTCGCCGGCATGGTGCCGTTCAATGTCGTCCAGTCGGCCATAGGCAATTTGCCGCTTCACGTGCATCGCGCCAGCGACGGCAAGGTCATGATCGAAGTTGGCGTGACCGGCCTTGCCGGCCTTCTCGATGTCGAAGGGCTTGGCGTGGAAACCCATCCCGACATGAAAGCCGTTCAGTGGGGCAAGCTGCTGATCAACCTCAACAACGCGCTTGTCGCCTTGTCCGGCCTGCCGCTGGCGAGCGAACTTGCCGACCGCCGCTGGCGGCGGATCCTGGCCGGTCAGATCGACGAGGCCTTGGCGGCGATGAAGGCGTTACATATCGCGCCGGCGCGGATCGGCGGCTTGCGTCCCGGCCTGCTGCCGAAGCTGCTCCGGCTGCCGGACTGGCTGTTCCGGCTGGTCGCCCGCCGCATGCTCGCCATCGACCCGCAGGCGCGCTCGTCGATGTGGGACGACCTCCAGCGCGGTCGGCCGACCGAGATCGGTGACCTGCAGGGGGCCGTCCTGAGCCTCGCCGAAAAGGCCGGCACGCCGGCGCCTCTGCTGAAGCGGGTCACCGCGCTGGTGCGGCAGGCCGAGCGGGAAAAGCGCGGCTCACCCGGGCTGACGCCGGAAGCCGTCACTGGATAGTCTACTTGCCGCGAGCCTCGGGCCTTGGCCCGCATAGCCCGAAAAGAGGCGCGTGGGCCCGCCGCGTCACAGCTTTGGTGCGCGCCTCGGAGCCGGCGCTTTGCTCGCCGGGGCTGGCGCCGGCACGGGCTGCGCCGCCGGGTGGTTCTCGATCAGCGTGATCTTCTGCCAGATCTTGCGCGACAGGTTGGACGCCAGGTTCTCGACGTCGTTGACGCCGTCGATGACCACATCGTCATTGACGGACTGCGCAAACAGCGCCGCGATCTTGCCGGTGATCGACAGCATTTCCGAGCAATAGTCGAGGTAGCGCGCAAGGTCGGCGGCATTGGTGATGCGAGCCGGCGAATGCGCGGTCGGCCTGAAATTGGCGGACAATGCTGCCGGATCCTTGGTCAGCTGGTGCATGTCGATGACATGGATCAGCGATCTCAACCCATGCAGCTGGCGAAACACCCGCTTGCGCTTGATGCGCTCCTCGGTGCGGATCAGCGCCAGCAGGCCGAGCACGGCAAGGATCATCATGTTGATCGTGGCTTCGATGCCTTGCACCGACTGCACCGCATCGTCGGCCTGCGAGATATGGATGAGCGGCAGGATGGTGCCGACGAATAGGAAGATCAGCGCGCCGGCGGCAACAGCGGCGACGATGGCGCCGCGCAGCCACCAGATCGGCGCTTCGAGCGCCTGCGCCGCCTTGGCCAGGTCGCGCGACAGCGACACCAGTTCGGCGGCGACGCCGCGTAGGCCGGCATCGGGAAAACGCTCGGCGACGCGCTCTTCCAGCCGCTCGGCGGTGTCGATGATCAGTTTCGGATCAAGCGTGCGGTAGCGCATGGCGAGATATCCGGTCGGCGCTCATGGTTCAGCCGGCGCGTTGCTGCGTTTGCCGTAGCGGTTCGGACCGGGGTCACCGCGGAAACACGCTAGAACGATGAGAAGAATGGGGCCGATGATAAGAGAGATCAACGCGTAATAAGTCGGCTTGCCGAAATCATGAAACCGCTTTGCGGTTACCGCAAAGCTCGACCATGTCGAGATCAGCAAAACGACCCAGAACACAAGTGCCCAGTTCTGGCTGGTTGCGGTGCCGGGTTCCAGTCTCGACAACTGGTAGAGCGGGAAAAACTGTGCAAGCACCAGCAGCAGCCCGGCGAGCACGTAGGCACTTGGGCTGACGCGCCCTGAGAGGCTGAAGAAAAGCCAGGGAAGTGGTGGTGTGTTGGGCAATCTGGAGCGCTCTGGTTGCTCGGACAGGATCAATCACGCAGCAGTTCGTTGATCGAGGTTTTCGACCGGGTCTTGGCATCGACGCGCTTGACGATGACGGCGCAGTAGAGGCCAGGGCCCGGCTCGTTGTTCGGAAAGGCCTTGCCCGGCGTCGAGCCGGCGACGACGACCGAATTCGGCGGCACCTCGCCATAAAACACTTCGCCGGTGGCGCGGTCGACGATCTTGGTCGACTGGCCGATGAACACACCCATTCCGAGCACCGAGCCTTCGCGCACGATGCAGCCCTCGACCACTTCGGAGCGCGCGCCGATGAAGCAATTGTCCTCGATGATGGTCGGGCCGGCCTGCATCGGCTCCAGCACCCCGCCGATGCCTACGCCGCCCGAGAGGTGCACATTCTTGCCGATCTGGGCGCAGGAGCCGACCGAGGCCCAGGTGTCGACCATGGTGCCGCTATCGACATAGGCGCCGACATTGACGAAGGACGGCATCAGCACCGCGCCCGGCGCGACATAGGCCGAGCGGCGCACGATCGAAGACGGCACGGCGCGGAAGCCTGCCTTCTCGAAATCGACCGCGCTCCAGCCGTCGAACTTCGACGCCACCTTGTCCCACCAGACCGCCTGGCCGGGGCCGCCCTTGATGATCTCCATCGGATAGAGCCGGAACGAGAGCAGCACCGCCTTCTTCAGCCATTGGTTGACATGCCATTTGCCATCGGCCTGGCGCTCGGCAACGCGCACGGTGCCACGGTCGAGCAGGTCGAGTGAGGACTGGATGGCGTCGCGCGTTTCGCCCCGAGTCGCAGTCGAAATCGTGTCGCGCTCCTCAAAGGCCTTCTCGATCGTCTTTTCGAGGCTGGCCAGATCAGGCTTCGACATGAATTCGCTCCGTTACCACGCTGTTAAGGCCGTCGGCCTTAACCTTGTTTTGAAAGTCGCGCGGACCCTATGTTAAGGCGTATTGGGGGTCAATCGCGCGTGCGCCATGGGACGGCGCAAGTGAACTGTTGGGACGGGTAGAAAGCATATGACTCCTATGGAAAAGGCGGGATGGACGCCGCTGCCGCATTCGGACGAGGATCTGGAGCGCTCGAAAAGCGTTCCCGACACGCCGCAGACTCGCGCCGAAACCTACCGGCTGGCCTGGAACGATCCCGACTTCATGACGCGCCGGGAATTGCGCGCTGTGCGCTTGCAGCTTGAGCTCTTGAAGCCCGAAATGATCCTGGCCGAGCGCGGCATCCGCTCGACGGTCATCCTGTTCGGCGGCGCGCGTATTCCCGAGCCCGGCGGCGAGGCCTGGGCCGCCAAGAACGAGACGCAGAAGAAAAACCTCGAGGAAAACAGCAAATACTACGAGGAGGCGCGCAAATTCGCCCGCCTCTGCTCACAGCAATCGGCCACGTCCTACTACCGCGAATTCGTCGTCGTCACCGGTGGCGGCCCAGGCGTGATGGAGGCGGGAAATCGCGGCGCCGACGATGTCGGCGCGCCGTCGATCGGCCTCAACATCGTCCTGCCACACGAGCAGGCGCCGAACGCCTATGTGACCCCGGAGCTGTGCTTCAACTTCCACTATTTCGCCATCCGCAAGATGCATTTCGTCATGCGCGCCAAGGCCGTCGCGGTGTTTCCGGGCGGCTTCGGTACCATGGACGAATTCTTCGAGACGCTGACGCTGATCCAGACCGGCCGCATGGAGCGCGTGCCGGTGATCCTGTTCGGCAAGGCGTTCTGGCAGCGCGCGATCGACCTCGATTTCCTGGCCGAACAAGGCACCATCACGCCCGGCGACCAGGATATCATCGACTTTGTCGACACCGCCGACGAGGCCTGGGGGATCATCAGCCGCTTCTACAAGTTGGGGGAGTAGGGGAACCGGGAATTGAAGAACTGAAGAATTGAGGAAAAGGAGGTCCGGATCGGTCTCCCTTTCACCAGTTCTTCAATTCTTCAGCTCCTCAATTCCTCTACCCCTCCACTATCCCCGTCAGAAACGTCGCGAGATCGTCGGTGACGAAATCGACGTCGTCCTCATTGGCCGGATCGCGTTCCCAGATCTCGGCAAAGGTCGGCTCGAAATTGCGCGGCACCACCAGCACCGTGGTCATGCCCAGTGATTTCGGCACCTCGAGGTTGCGGGCGAGATCCTCGAACATCACCGCATTGTGTCCGGTGACGGCGTGCAGTTCGGCAAACTTCTCATAGGTCTGCCGCGACGGCTTCGGCGTCAGCCCGGCGGCGACGATATCGAAAATGTCGTCGAAATGGTCGAGTATGCCGAGCTGGCGCGCGGTGCGCTCGGCGTGCCTGCGGTCGCCATTGGTGAAGATGAACTTGCGGCCGGGCAGCTGGCGGATAGCGGTGCCCAGCACCGGATCCGGCACCAGCCACGAATAGTCGATATCATGCACCTTTTCGAGAAAGTCGTCGGGGTCGATGCCGTGACGCGTCATCAGCCCGTTCAGCGTCGTGCCATATTCGAGATAGAGTTCCTTCTGCAGCTTGCGCGCTTCCTCGCGCGGCAGCGTGAGCAGTTCTCCGACATAGGCCGTCATCTTGACGTCGATCTGCGAAAACAGATTCGAATGGTGCGGATAAAGCGTGTTGTCGAGGTCGAACACCCAGTCGGTGACATGGGCGAAGCGGGCGGGATCGGGCAGCGTGGTCATGGCGTCCTTATGGCATGAAATATCTGCCGTTCGAACCCCTTTCTGATGTAGAGCTTATCCACAACCTATGTGCATCTAGAGTTGTAAAAATGGGCTCACCATTCAAATTTTAGCCATCACGGAAAGGTGGCCTTCAGGGCTTGCTGGCACAGAGACGGTTCAGTGGGAGCCAGCGATGAGTCGCATAGTCTTAAAGTCCGCCGCGGTCGCATTCGGCTCGGTAGCCATCTCGCTTTTGCTGACGCTGATCATCGTTCCCGCCATGGGTTTTCCGGTCGACCGCACTGTCTGGCTGACATCGACGGTGTGCCCGCTGGCGCTCGCCTGGATCGCCTGCGCCAGCACCTTCTGGCAGAGCGACCGACTGAAAAACGCGCATCGCGATCTCGCCCGCGCGCATGCCCAGCTCGCCGCCGCGCATCGGCGCCTGTCGGCGAAGGCGAGCCGCGACGACATGACCGGCATGCTCAACCGCGAGAGCTTCTTTGCCGCGTTGGACGGCTCGCGGCGCAAATCCGATCGCGGCGCGCTGCTGATCATCGACGCCGACCATTTCAAGGCGATCAACGACAGTTTCGGCCATCTGACCGGCGATGACGCACTGGTGTTGATCGCCAGCGCCATCGAGCGCGGCGTCCGCAGCGGCGACGTGCTCGGCCGCATTGGCGGTGAGGAGTTCGGCGCCTTCCTGGTCGGCGCTACGGAAGCCGAAGCCCGGCGCGTGGCCGAGCGCATCCGCCGTGAAGTCGAGCTGGTCCGCTTTCGTCCGGTCGACGAGCGCACGGTGCCGCTGACCGTCTCGATCGGCGGCATCACCTGTGCGCAAGATGCCGATGTCTCGGACCTGATGCGCGCCGCCGACCGCCGGCTCTACGAGGCCAAGCACCGCGGCCGCAATTTGTCGATCCTCGACCGGGATATTTCCGAAGCTGCCTGAGGTGTTGGTGGTGGGGCTGTTAACGGTTCGCCGACATTGTTTCCACGCAACTGCGCCGTTTACCGGGTTGTAACTCGTTTACACGCAAGGCTTGGCACGGGAATGGCATGTCTGGCCGGTACGTGTGCCGTTCAGGGAACGCTATGCGTGGATCGAAGCCCCCATCCAGAGACGTGTCATGAGTTTGTTCATCAGGAAAATATCGCGCCGCACCATCGTGCAGGCGCTGATTGCGATGCCGGCGCTACAGCTTTTTCGCAAGCAGCCTGACAGCGACCGCCCCCCGGCCGATCCCGACGTGATCGTCGTGGTCAATGGCTGGATCCTGAAGCGGAGCGACCTGGCATGATCTTCGACAGCTATGAGGCGTTTCGAGCCTCGGATTTCAAGCCCAAGGTCTGCATTCTCGGCTCCGGGCCGGCCGGCACCACCATTGCCAGAAAGCTCGGCGCCGCCGGCATTCCGGTCGTGGTGCTGGAGGCCGGCGCACGCGAATTCAGCGACGAGTCGCAGGATTTCTACCGCGGCTCCACGGTCGGCGATCAATATTTCGATCTCGACATCACCCGGCTGCGCTTCATGGGCGGGTCGTCGAACCACTGGGCCGGCTGGTGCCGCGTGCTCGACAAGCAGGACTTTGAGCCCAAGGCATGGGCGCCGGACACCGGCTGGCCAATCGCCCGGACCGACATCGAGCCCTATCTGTCCGAGCTGCACGACATACTCGAGCTTCCCGACTTCAAGCCCGATGTGCCGATTTCAGACGACATACGCTGGGTGCAGCTGATCAAGAGCCCGGCCGTGCGCTTTGGCGAGAAATTCTCCGACGAGCTCGACAAGAGCAAGAACATAGCGCTCGTGCTCAACACCTATGCCACCGAACTTGCCGGGGACGGCAAACGAGTGACCGGCGCCAGGCTGTGGTCGAACGGCAAGGATGCCGGCGCCTTCAGCGCCGATTATTTCATCGTCTGCGCCGGCGGGCTGGAGAATTCGCGGCTGCTTCTATGGTCGAACCAGCGCTCGAATGGCGGCGTGGTGCCGAACGCCACGGCACTTGGCCGCTACTGGATGGAGCACCCGACCTTCGAGGGCGGCAATGCCATCCTGGCCGATTACAGCGAGTTCGAGGTCGATGCCGTCAACGAGGCGTTCTTCTCGCCGACGCTCGCCGCCATGGAGCGGCTGCAGATCATGAATTTCGGCATACGCCTGATCGAGACGCCCTATGCCGGCGTCAAGAGCCTGATTGCCGACCTTGCCTGCACCGCGCCCGAGGCCGCCGAATGGGTCGCCTACCAGCTCAGCCAGAACCTGCGCTGCGCCGCCCAGCTCTACGTCGCCTGGGAACAGGCGCCGCTGGCCTCGAACCATATCGAATTGTCGAAGACCGATGTCGACCGTGCCGGCGTGCCGCGCATCGAGCTGCACTGGAAGAAGTCGCCGTTGGAGCGCCGCACCATCCTCGAGGGGCTCAAGTTGTTCGGAACGACGCTGATCGAGAAGGACCTCGGCCGCGTCCGCATCATGGACTGGCTGACCAATGGCGAGGACTACCCGACGGATGAGGAACTGGCCGGCCACCACCACATGGGCGGCACGCGCATGGGCACCGATGTCGTCAAGAGCGTGGTCGACGCCAACTGCAAGGTGCACGGCATGGATAATCTCTATGTCGGTGGTTCCTCGGTATTCTGCACCTCTGGCGAATGCAATCCAACGACGACGATCACAGCGCTTGCCTGCCGGCTAGGCGACCATCTGACCAAAGTAATCACGGTGTGACGAAGTCATCCACGGTGTGACGAAGTCATTACCGTCTGATTGTGAAAAAAGCGAACGGCGCGACAGGATTGCTGCCGGCGCTACCCATGCCTTGGTGTCGAAACCCTCGGAAATCAGCGCCAACGAGATCTCCCTCCTCCTTTGTGGGGAGGGATTAAGGGTGGGGGTAGGTGCCGCGCAAACCCTTCAGGATTTGCTAAACCGTCGCTGGATCCAGCGCCGGCTGCCCCTTGCGGCGGGCGACGATCGCCTTGAAATCGGCGGTCCGGAACGCATCGCGCAACACGTCGAAGGACGGCAGCACGAAATAGGCGCGCTGGAACTTGTCGATCTCGTAGCCGGTGCGCATCACCGTTTCGAGGTCGAAGGGCACGTGGTGCGCGTCCGGGCTCGCGACGGCGAACTGCAATTCGGTGAACGACGACATCAGCCCGGCGCCGAAAGCTTTCCGCTTCTGGCCCTCCTCCTGTATCAGCCCGTATTCGGCGGTGTACCAGTAGAGCCGGGTGATCATCTCGTCACCGCCCAGTGCAATCACGCTCTCGGCCTTTTCGCCATACATCTGCATGAAGTCGGCAAACACCGGCTGTGTCAGGATGGGCACATGGCCGAAGAAGTCGTGGAACATGTCGGGTTCGACGATGTAGTCGAGCTCGTCCTTGGTGCGTAGCCAGTTGGTCACCGGAAAGCGCCGGTTGGCGAGATGGTCGAAGAAGGGCGCGGCCGGGATGAGGCCAGGCACGGCGACGATTTCCCAGCCGGTCAGCTTGCGCAGCTTGTCTGAGACCGCGCCGAAATCCGGGATCTTGTCGAGCAGGCCGAGTGCGGCGATCCCATCGAGATAGGAATGGTGCGCCAGCTTCTGCGTCAGCTTGGTCTGCCGGTCGCACAACGTGCGCCACACCGCCTGTTCGTCGGCGCTGTAGTTGTAGCCCTGCGCCACGGTGAAGTCGGAACGGCACACTGAATAGTCGCCACGCAGGCCTTGCGCCGCGCAATCACGGGCATATTCGGCAACGCTCATCGTCGTCATGGTTCTTCTCCCTGATCGTGACACTTGAATCTGTCCGCAGAGTCTAGCGGCGGCCGGCGAGGCAATTCAGCTTTGATGATGGCTTGGGTCCATGATTTGAGGTAAAAATCACCAAGCAGAAGCTGAAGAGAGTGAAAATGCCTCAGTTCGACGATTTCGAGATCAAGATGCTGGATGTTCTTCAGCGCGATGGACGCAAGCCCGTGTCCGAACTGGCGCAGGAGATCGGCCTGTCGACGACGCCTTGCGCCCGCCGCTTCGAGGCGCTGCAGGAGGCCGGCATCATCAAGGGCTTTGCCGCCGTGCTCAACCGCCGCGCCGTCGGCCTGATGGTCGAGGTGTTCATCCAGGTGCGCCTCACTAGCCACAGCGACGGTTCGCCCGAAAGCTTCATCGCCGCCGTGCAACGCATGGACGAAGTGTCGTCATGCTGGACGATGACCGGCGACCACGATTTCCTGCTGCACGTCATGGTGCCGTCGGTCGACGAACTCAACGCCTTCGTCATGCACCGCCTGATGCGCCTTGCCGGCGTGCGCGACGTTCACACCCAGCTGGTGCTGCAGAACATCAAGGGCCCGGGCCACGTGCCGCTCGCCCACCTCAGGCGGTAGGACACGCATCGCCATTTCTGCGGAAAAGCTGCACGCAAACTGCTGAACGGAGCCCAAATGCGAAACTGAAACGCCGGCTACGCCATGCGGACCGTCGCTCAAAGGTCCGTCATGAACATCGTGCTGATCAATCCGCCGCACACCGCCATCGGCAGCCGCGTGCCCGATGACCATCTGCCACCGCTCGGCCTGCTGGCACTGGGCGGCCCGCTTATCGACGCCGGCCATAAAGTCCGGCTGGTCGATGCCGAATTCGGGCCGATGCCGTTGGAAACGCTGGTGCGCGATGCGCTCAGCGGCCAGCCCGATTGCATCCTGATCGGCCACTCCGGCTCGACCTCGGCGCATCCCACCGCGCTCGCGATCGCCCGCATGGTCAAGGCGCTCGAGCCGGCGACGCTGGTGATCTATGGCGGCGTGTTCCCGACCTATCACTGGCGCGACATATTGGCGGCGAGCGATGTCTTCGACTTCATCGTGCGCGGCGAGGGCGAGGCAACCATCCTTGCCCTGGTCGTGGCACTGGACAATCGCCGGCCGCTGGGCGATGTCGCGGGTATCGCCTATCGCGACGATCTCGGCCGCCCCTTCGCGACGCGGCCGGCCGGGACCACTGCCAATCTGGACGAGTACCGCGTCAGCTGGGAGCTGATCGATCACCGCCGCTACAGCTATTGGGGCGGCAAGCGCGCCGTGGTCATGCAGTTTTCGCGGGGCTGCCCGCATCTGTGCAACTATTGCGGCCAGCGCGGTTTCTGGACCCGCTGGCGGCACCGCGACCCCAAGAAATTTGCGCAGGAGATTGCCTGGCTGCACCGCCAGCACGGCGTCGAACTGATCAACCTCGCCGACGAAAACCCGACCGTATCGAAGAAGGTTTGGCGCGCCTTTCTCGATGCGCTGATCGCCGAGAACGTGCCGGTGCTGATCGTCGGCTCGACCCGGGCCGACGACATCGTGCGCGATGCCGACATCCTGCACCTCTATCGCAAGGCCGGCGTCATCCGCTGGCTGCTCGGCATGGAAAACACCGACGAACAGACGCTTCAACTGATCCGCAAGGGCGGCAGCACCTCATCCGACCGCGAGGCGATCCGGCTGCTCCGCCAGCATGGCATACTGTCCATGGCGACCTGGGTGGCGGGGTTCGAGGATGAGACCTTTCGCGATCTGTGGCGCGGCTTTCGCCAGCTGCTTGCCTATGACCCCGACCAGATCCAGGCGCTCTATGTCACGCCGCACCGCTGGACGCCGTTCTTCCGCATCGCCAAGGACCGCAAGGTGATCCAGACGGATGCCCGGCTGTGGGACTACAAGCACCAGGTGCTGCAGTTGACGCGGCTGAAACCGTGGATGCTGTTCTTCTCGGTCAAGCTGATCGAGGTCGCGGTGCAGTCGCGGCCGAAGGCGCTGGCGCGCATTCTCTTCCACCCCGATCCCGAACAGCGCCATTCGATGCGCTGGTACACGCAAATGGGCCGCCGCGTGTGGTTCCGCGAGGTCTGGGGTTTTCTGGCCCGCGACCGCCGCCTCAAGGATGGTCCGACGCTGGCTGAGTTCTGGGGCGCTCCGCAGGATGCCGATGAGGAATCCATGGTCGTCATGCGCCCGTCGCGCAAGCCGGCCGAAGCGGCTGTCGCGATCTCGGCCGGCGCCTGACAGGCTCGCTGCCATTCATAGATACGTACCGTATGCGTATTGACATACGCAGCGTATGTACCCACCTCATGCATACGGGACGTATGTGAGTGCCCCGGACAATGGAGTGAAAATGACCAAACGTGACGCGATCTTTCCTGCCGGCCGGCAGGCTCTCTACGAGATCAATCGCTATTCTGCTGCAATCCGATCGGGCGATCTTTTGTTCGTCTCGGGCCAGGTCGGCAGCCGCGAGGACGGGTCGCCCGAACCTGCATTCGAAAAGCAGGTCCAGCTTGCCTTCGATAATCTCGCGGCAGTGCTGAAAGCAGCGGGCGCCACGTTCGACGATATAGTCGACGTGACCACCTTCCACACCGATCCGGCAGCGCAATGGCCCGTGATCGATGCCGTTCGGCTGAAGGTGTTCGGTGAACCGCCCTACACCAATTGGACGGCGGTCGGCGTCAACTGGTTAGCCGGCTTCGACTTCGAGATAAAGGTCATCGCGCGCCTGCCCCAGCCTGCCTAACGGCTGGCCAGCCGATCGACTGGCCGCCAAGCCAGTAGCACCTCAGGGCACGATCAGCGTGCCGGCGCCGTGTTCGGTGAACAGTTCCAGAAGCACCGCATGCGGCGTCTTGCCGTTGAGGATGACGACGCCTTCGACGCCGCGCTCGATCGCCTCGATGCAGGTCTCGACTTTGGGGATCATGCCGCCCGACACCGTGCCGTCCTTGATCAGCGCCTTGGCTTCGGCCACCGTCAGCTCGTCGATCAGCTTCTTGTTCTTGTCGAGCACGCCGGGCACGTCGGTCAGGAACAAAAGGCGCGTCGCCTGGCAGGCGCCGGCGATGGCGCCGGCGAAGGTGTCGGCATTGATGTTGTAGGTATGGCCATCGCGGCCGGGCGCCACCGGCGCCAGCACCGGGATCATTTCGGAGCGCGCCAGCAGGTCGAGCAGGGTGCGGTCGACTTCGACCGGTTCGCCGACGAAACCGAGATCGAGCACACGCTCGATGTTGGAGTCCGGGTCGATCATGGTCTTGCGCGCCTTTTCGGCGAACACCATGTTGCCGTCCTTGCCGCACAGGCCGATCGCCCATTCGCCCTCGGCGTTGATCAGCGCGACGATCTCCTTGTTGATCGAACCGGCCAGCACCATCTCGACGATCTCGACCGTCTTCTGGTCCGTGACGCGCAGCCCGCCTTCGAACTTGGATTCGATTCCCATCTTGGCCAGCATGGCGCCGATCTGCGGCCCGCCGCCATGGACGACGATCGGGTTGACGCCGGACTGCTTCAGCAGCGCGATGTCACGGGCGAAAGCCTTGCCGAGCTCGATATCGCCCATGGCATGACCGCCATATTTCACCACCACCGTCTTGTGCTCGTAGCGCTGCATATAGGGCAGGGCCCGCGAGAGCAGGGCGGCCTGCATTTCGGCGGTGGCGGTGATCTCCGTCATCGGCATGGTTCCCTGGATGTGGGTAAGGACGGCGGCGTCTTAGCGGGAATTGGCCCAGGCCGCAAACAGCTTTGCTGTCACAATGATGAAATCTGCCGGATCAGGCCGGCACCTTGAGCGGCGCCCGCCGCGTCAGCCACCCGGAAATCTTCTCCATCTGCGCGGCGAGCGACAAAACCGTCTGCTCGTCGCCGGGGCGGCCGACGGCCTGGATGCCGAGCGGCAGGCCGGCATCGGTGACATGGACCGGCAGCGCGATCGACGGCTGGCCGCTGACATTGTGGATCGCCGGCCGGTGGGTGAACCACAGGCTCTTGTCCATCAATTGCCCAAACAGGGATCTGATCTCCAAGAGACGGGTCAGATGCAATTTGTCGAGCAGGTTTTCGATGAGCTCGTCGGCCCCCTTCGGGCCCATGGCGCCTCAGGCAAGCGGCGGATGCGCAATGATCGGGTTGCCTCGGCGCGCGCGATCGCAGCATCGACAAGGTCCGGCGGCGAGATCTCGCCTCTATGCACCAGCTCCGCCAAGCCGGTCGCATCGTTCTCCCGCAGCATCCGTTCGGCCGACATTGCTGTTCCCCTTTCTGCGGGAGGCTAACGACAGCCGATTTCCTTGGCACCGACCGGCGATTACTGGCGATCGGGCGCGGACATGGTTTGCGTGGACAACAAGATTTCTGCCTTTGCAAATAAATCGTGATCGCTTAGCTTGTCCGTATGACGCCGCAGGATATCTCCACCCTGATTGTCCGGACCTCGATGAAGGATCGGACTGCGTTCGATCTGCTTTACCGGCAAACCAGTGCGAAACTTTTCGGCGTGTGCCTTCGTGTATTGAAGGATCGCGGAGATGCGGAAGAAGCGCTGCAAGAGGTCTTCGTCAAAGTGTGGACGAAGGCGGATCGTTTCGCTGTTTCTGATCTCAGCCCAATCTCCTGGCTGGTGGCCATAGCACGCAATCATGCGATTGATCGCATCCGGTCGCGACGCAAGCCTGCTGCCGATATCGATGCCGCGCTCGACGTGGCTGACCCCGGTCCCGGGCCAGAGGCTATGGTTGTTGCGGGCGGTGAATCCGAGCGCATCTATCAGTGCCTTGAAGAGTTGGAACAAGACCGGGCGCAAGCCGTTCGGGGTGCTTATTTGAACGGCGAAAGTTACGCCGAGCTCGCGGAACGTCACAAGGTTCCGCTCAACACGATGCGGACATGGCTGCGCCGCAGCCTGTTGAAACTTAGAGAATGTCTGGAAAGATGACCCTGGCAGAAGAAAATGGACCGGAACGTGGAGGCGACGACCTGCTCGCCGCCGAATACGTTCTCGGCGTGCTGCCGGCGGATGAGCGCCAGATAGCCTCCGGACGCATCGACGCGGAGACCGGCTTTGCCCGTCTCGTCGATTCCTGGGAAGTGAATCTCTCGCCGATGGCTGCCGCTTATGCTGAGGTAGAGCCGCCGGCCACCATCAAGCCGGCTATCGATCGCCGGCTGTTCTCCTCCACCGCGGCGTCGACGACGGCCCCGAGCGGCAGCCTGTGGTCCAGCCTTAGCTTCTGGCGCGGCCTCACCGCAGCGGCTCTCGCGGCCCTGGTGCTCTATGTCGCCGTGCCTTACGTCAGGTCGCCGGTCGTCGTGCCGCAGGAGCGCCTCGTCGCCTCGCTGGCTGCCGAAGGCAGCGATGTCAAATACCTTGTCGTCTACGACGCTTCCCGCCGCGATGTCGGCCTGTCGCTGGTTTCGGGCGAACGCGCCGCCGGCAAGGACTTCGAACTGTGGATGATCGAAGGCAAGAATGCTCCCGTCTCGATGGGTGTCATTCCCGCCGGCCAGGTCGCCCATATCCCGGTTACCCCGGCCGTGCAGCAGAAGCTGGCGCAGGGCGCCGTGCTTGCTGTCAGCGTCGAGCCGACGGGCGGTTCGACGACGGGACAGCCGACCGGACCGGTCGTTGCCGCGGGCGACCTGAAGGGCATCTGATAGATCGTAAAACCATGACGTGATAATGAAGTCAGCGGAAGTAGATCTTCCGCCGTTTTCGTTTTGGATACGCTGCTGGAGATTAGAGATTCGTCTCCGGAGATAATTCGCCGACAAAATAAAGGATAAATTTTTCCCGGCGCGCGGAAACTCAGGCAGTTCTATTCCGTATCTCCTCATGTTCCCGAAAGAGGAACAATAACCCCGAGGAGTTCGAACACTATGCGTAGAATCGCCACCCTTTTGCTCGCCGGTACCATTGCCGTCTCCGCCCTCGCCACAATCGCCTATGCCGAGAATCCGATGGTTGGCGGCGCCGCCATGTACGCCAACAAGAACATCGTCGAGAACGCCGTCAATTCGAAGGATCACACGACACTGGTCGCCGCCGTCAAGGCTGCCGGCCTGGTCGAGACGCTGCAGGGCGCTGGCCCCTTCACCGTCTTCGCACCGACCAATGAGGCCTTCGCCGCGCTTCCGGCTGGCACGGTCGAGTCGCTGCTCAAGCCCGAGAACAAGGACAAGCTCACCAAGATCCTGACCTGCCATGTCATCGGCGCCAAGGCGATGGGCGCCGATGTCGCCTCGATGGCCAAGGCCGATGGCGGCACCCACAAGGTCAAGACGGTCGGCGGCTGCGAGCTGTCGCTCAAGGCCGATGGCGGCAAGGTCACCGTGACCGACGAGAACGGCAATGTCGCCAATGTGACGATCGCCGATGTCGAGCAGTCGAACGGCGTCATCCACGTCATCGACAAGGTCCTGCTGCCGAAGATGTAACAAAGCCCCTGCCGCCGACGAACAGGCGGTAAGCTCTCTGATTGCGCGGCTCCCCCCTCGCGGGCCGCGCAAACGACCGAGCGCTCCATCCCGTCCGCAACAAGCGCGGAGCCGGTGTGGAGCGTTCGTTTGCAGGACAACCGTCACCGGCTTTTGATTTTCCAGTGGCGGCCAAATCTGGCAAAATGATCCGCAGGAGGATTTCTGTCATGAACCGTCGAGATTTGCTTTTGAGCGGCGCCGCCATCGCTGCCGTGGCCGGCGCGGCGGCAACGTTGCGCATGGGCGGGCCCGCTAAGGCTGCCGAAACCTTCGAGGTCACCAAGACCGACGCCGAATGGCACGCCATCCTGTCCGACGAAGCCTTCAACGTGCTGCGCAAGGAAGGCACCGAGTATCCCGGCACCAGCCCGCTGCTGAACGAGCATCGCAAGGGCATTTTCGCCTGCGCCGGTTGCGACCTGTCGGTCTACCCCTCAGACACCAAGTTCGAGTCCGGCACCGGGTGGCCGAGCTTCTGGCAGGAGATTGCCAACGCCGTCGGCAAGACCGAGGACCGTTCGCTCGGCATGACCCGTACCGAGGTCCACTGCCGCCGCTGTGGCGGCCATCTCGGCCATGTCTTCGACGATGGCCCGGCGCCGACCGGCCTGCGCCATTGCATCAACGGCGTTGCGCTCTGCTTCAAGCCGGCCACTGCCTGACCGTTCGGCGTCTTTTAGCGGGGTGGGGATTTGGCGCCGGTGTGACGACCGCCTCCTATCTCTTGAAATGGGGCGAAAACAGTCAACTTCAAGAATTGGCAGACGGCTTTTTATGCGTAGATTCCGCAGCCCTTAACGAGAGGGCCAGAACCTATGCAACGAACTGAAGCACGGGCTCGCGACGGTGAGCCCAAATCGACCGCCAAATCGACCGACGGTGTTGATGCGGACCGGCCGCGAATATCCCATTCCGTGGTGATCGCCGGCGGCGGCCCGACCGGGTTGATGCTGGCCGGCGAGCTTTCCCTGGCCGGCATCGATGTCGCCATCGTCGAGCGGCGCGAGAACCAGGACCTCGCGGGCGCGCGCTCGGGCGGCCTGCATTCGCGCACCATCGAGATCTTCGACCAGCGCGGCATTGCCGATCGGTTCCTGTCGCAAGGCCAGACCGCACAGGTCGCAGGCTTCGTCGGCGTTTCGCTTGATATCAGCGACTTCCCCACCCGCCACAATTACGGGCTGGCGCTGTGGCAAAAGCACATAGAGCGCATCCTTGCTGACTGGGTCGATGAACTTGACGTCACGATCTACCGTGGCCGCGAGGTGACAGGCTTCGTGCAGGATGCAGGCGGCGTCGATGTCGCGCTGACAGATGGCGGGTCGCTTCGTGCCGATTATCTTGTCGGCTGCGACGGCGGCAGAAGCCTCGTGCGCAAGGCGGGGGGCATAGAGTTCCCCGGTTCCGAGCCGACAACCAGCAATTTGATCGCCGAGATTGAGGTAACAGAAGAGCCGCAATGGGGTATCCACCGCGATGCCATCGGAATTCACGGCCTCAGCAGACTGGAAGACGGTACGGTACGGGTGCTGGTGACCGAGCGCGAGGTCGGGGCTGGCGGCGAGCCAACTTTGCGCGATCTCAGCGAGGCGCTCATTGCCGTCTACGGCACCGATTATGGCGTCCACAATCCGACATCGCTGGCCCGCTTCACCGACATGACCCGGCAGGCAGCCGCATACCGCAAGGGGCGGGTGCTGCTCGCCGGCGACGCCGCGCATGTCCATCCGCCGGACGGCGGACAGGGTCTGCAGACCGGTGTGCACGACGCGGTCAATCTGGGCTGGAAACTTGCCCAGGTGGTCACGAAAACAGCGCCGGAAAGCCTGCTCGACACCTATCAGGCAGAACGCCACCCGGTTGCCGCGCGCGTGTCGAAAAACACCATGGCGTCAGTCGCGCTGCGTCGCGAAGACGAGCGTACCAAAGCGTTGCGCGATACAGTGTCGGAACTGCTCGCCATGGAAGAGCCGCGCAAGCGTTTTGCCGGGATGATGTCCGGCCTGGACATTCACTACGATCTTGGCGAAGGGCATCCGCTGCTGGGACGTCGCATGCCTGATCTCGACCTCGTCACCGCTGCCGGGCCGCTGGCGGTTTTCGCGCTGCTGCACGACGCCCGACCGCTGCTGCTTAATCTTGGTGAGCCCGGCGCTTTTGATATCGGCCCGTGGGTGGAGCGGATTCAGCTGGTCGACGCCAGCTACGATGGCGCATGGGAGCTTCCGGTGCTGGGGGCAGTCGAAGCCCCACGCGCAGTGCTGGTCCGGCCTGACGGTTATGTGGCCTGGGTCGGCGGCCCCGAAGCAGCCGGGCTTACCGACTCGCTGACCAAATGGTTTGGGCCGCCTGCCGCGGCATAGGTGGTGATAACGATCGATGCTTAAGGGTGACCCCGGAAATCGGGGGTGATTTCCGGGGTCACACATGAGCGCGCCAGGCGGGGGGTCCGGCGCGCTCAATGGCCTCCGCCACCGCTGCCCGCGGGCGGCGCCGGCTTGGCGATGACCAGGGTGAAGACCGCCATGGTCGCGAACAGCACGGTCAGCATGGTGAACACATCCATGAACGACAGCAGCGACGCCTGCTGCTGGACCATGCCCGACAGTTTGGAGATCGCCGCCTTGGTGGCGTCGAGGCCGGGAGTCTGCTGGAAGTCGAGCGTCATGTTCTGCAGCTTGGTCTGCGCCGCCGCACTGCCCCATTCCACATGCTCGGCCAGCCTGGCGTAGTGGAAGGCGCTGCGATCGATCAGCACGGTGTTGATGACGGCAAGGCCGACCGCACCGCCGAGGTTGCGGGTCAGGTTGAACAGGCCCGACGCGTTCTTCAGCCGGTCCGGCGGCAAGGTGCCGAGCGCAATGTTGTTGATCGGCACCATGCACAGCATCATCGAGCTGCCGCGCAGGATCTGCGGGATCAGCAATTCCCAGAAATCCCAGTCGGCGGTCAGATGCGTCATCCACCATGTGCCGGCAGCGAAACCGAACAGCCCGATCATCATCATGATGCGCAAATCCATCTTGCTCGACAGGATGCCGGAAATCGGCGCAGTGACGAACATCGCCAGGCCGCTGACGAACAGGGCTTCGCCGATCATCAAGGAATCGTAGCCGCGGATGCGTCCGAGGAACACCGGGTAGAGATAGGTCAGACCGTACAGGCCGATGCCGATGACGAAGGAGAACAGCGAACCGAAGGCGAAATTGACGTTGGTGAAGGCCCTGAGATCGACGATAGGCTCCTCGGCGGTGAAGGCACGCCAGAAGAACAGCGCCGCACCGACAACCATGATGATGGCGCAGATAAACACGGCCTGTTCCTGCAGCCAGTCATGGTTCGGGCCTTCCTCGAGCACATATTCCATGCAGCCGAGAAACGCCGCCATGCCGGCAAGGCCCCACCAGTCGAACTTGCTGAACAGGCCGAGATTGGGCTTGTCGAAATCGATCAGGGTCCAGGTCGTGACCGTCACCAGAATGCCTGGAATGACATTGATGAGGAACAGCCAGTGCCACGACATGGCATGGCTGATATAGCCGCCGACGGTCGGGCCGATGGTCGGCGCCAGCGTCGCCACCAGGCCGATCATCGGCGACACCATGGCGCGGCGCGACGGCGGGAAGATGGTGAAGGCGGCGGCGAAAACGCTCGGGATCATGCCGCCGCCGATAAAGCCCTGGATGGCTCGGTAGACGATCATCTGGTCGATGTTGGTGGCGGTCGCGGCCAGCGCGCTGGCCGCCGTGAAGCCGGCCGCGGCGCCTGCAAACAGCACGCGCGTCGACAGCATCCGGCTGAGGAAGCCCGACAGCGGGATCATCACCACTTCGGCGATCAGATAGGCGGTCTGCACCCATGGGATTTCGTCGGAACTGGCGCTGAGGCCGGCCTGGATCTCGGCCAGCGAGGCTGAGACGATCTGGATGTCGAGGATCGCCATGAACATGCCGAACACCATCGCCAGGAAGGCGATGAGGCGGCGCGTCGAGATGGTCGTCGGTACCGCTGGCATGGCAGGCGCCGGCGCCGCTCCTGCAGTTATGGTTGCGGTTGCCATGGCGTTGCTCCCGGCTTTCGCTCAGTTCGCCGTAGCCGGAGCCGTGCGGCTGTCGACGGCGACGACGACGCTCAGGCCGGCGCGCAGCCTGCCTGCCTTCAGCACATCGGCCGGCACGTCGATGCGAACCGGGATGCGCTGCACCACCTTGGTGAAGTTGCCGGTGGCATTTTCCGGCGGCAGCAGCGAGAACACCGCACCCGAAGCCGGCGCCAGCGACGACACCGTGCCTTCGAAATCATGGCCGTCCGTGGCGTCGACCGAGACCCGCACCTTCTCGCCGGGCACCAGCTTGGCCAGCTGCGTCTCCTTGAAGTTGGCAACGATGTAGAGCTTGTCCAGCGGCACCACGACGGCGAGCTTCTGGCCGGGGCTGACGAGGTCGCCCTGCTCGACCGAGCGGTTGCCGACGACGCCGTCATAAGGCGCCTTGAGCACGGTGAAGGAAAGATCGCGCGCGGCCTTGTCGCGGTTCAGCCGCAGCGAAGCCAGCGTGCTGGCCGATTCGGCGCGCTGCGCTTCGAACACGCCGATATTAGCCTGTGCGGCTGCAATCTGCGCGTCGGCGCCGACAAGGGCCGCATTGGCCTGGTCGAGAGCGGTCTGGGCATCGTCCAATTGTGCCTGCGTGCCGACATGCGTCTTGACCAGTTGCGCGGCGCGCTGCTGGGCGCGAGCGGCGTTGTCGGCTGCCGCCTGGTCGGCGACCTTCTGCGCCTGCGCCTGTTGCAGCGAAGCTTGCGCCGCCTTGGTCTGCGCGTCGATACGGTCGAGCGTCTTGGCCAGCGTGGCGATCTGCGCCTCCGCCTGGGCAACGGCTATTCTGTAGTCGCCGTCGTCGATCGTCAGCAGCGGATCGCCGGCCTTGACCTGCTGGTTCTCCGAGACCTTGACTTGATCGACATAGCCGGAAATCTTCGGCGAGACGAACGACATGTCGGCCTGGACATAGGCGTCGTCGGTCGAGATCAGGAACCGGCCGTCGGTCCAGTAATCATAGCCATACCAGGCGCCGGCGCTGAGCAGAGCGAGGCCGATGATCGGCAGCATGAACGAGCGAGCCGACCGCTTTTTCTTGGCCGGCACCTCGGCCAAAACTTCGGCGGCAGGCTTGATGGGCGCTTCCGGCGCTTCGATAACCGGCGAGACCTTGGCGTTGGGAAAGGGGCGGACTTCGGCGGTGGTTGGCGTGTTCGAGGACATGATATCTCGCTACCGTAGCTACATAAGGAAAATGTGTTATACTGAACCGTTCGGTTCGATGCGAACGTTGACATAGCGCTAAAGCAGGCCCATATCAAGAGCAATCGAACCGCTCGGTTCGAATTATTTCGCGAGGTGTGACTTTAATGGCCGACACGTTACCCGACGTCGAAAATGATCGGTGCGATGTGCTGGATAGTGCGCGTCGCGGCCGCCCGGCGGCGGGCCAGGATCCGGTCAAGCGCAGCCAGATCATTGAGGGCGCGCGGCGCGTGTTCATCGACAAGGGCTTCGAAGCGGCGTCGATGAACGACATTACCCGCGAGGCCGGCGTCTCCAAGGGCACGATCTATGTCTACTTCGCCAACAAGGAAGAGCTGTTCGAGGCGCTGATCGAGGAAGAGCGCGGCACCATCTTCAAGAACATGTACGACATGCTCGACCGCGCCGACGATCTGCGCCAGACGCTGGTGAAGTTCGGCAAGGTGCTGTCGATGAAGATCACCTCGGCCAAGGTCATCCAGGCGCAACGCACCGTGATCGGCGCCTCCGACAGGATACCGGACATGGGCGCGCGGTTTTACGAACGCGGCCCCAAACGCGGCCACGACAAGGTGGTCAAGTTCCTCAATGCAGCCATAGAACGCGGCCTGCTCAAGATCGATGATGTCGATCTTGCCGCCTATCAATTCACCGAACTGTGCCTCGCCGGCCTGTTTCGCCAGTGCATCTTCGCCTACCGCACCAAGGCGCCGAGCCAGGATGAGATCGACCACATCGTGCGGTCGGGCGTCAGCCTGTTCCTGAAGTCCTACGGCACTGAAAAGCTTGCCGAGGAAGAAAGCCACCAGATGATCGCGCTCGAGGCGAAGTCCAAGGCAAAGGCCTAGTTAGCCAAAGGTCTTTTTTCGCAACTCCGGACGGAAAACCGCTTCACACTTTTCCCGGAGTTGCTTTTAACCGCCATTGGCCGCCAGCACGATCGCCGCGCGCAGTTCCTCCAGACCCTCGCCCTTTTCCGACGACGTGGCGAGCACGAACGGAAACGCCGCCGGCCGCTTCTTGATCTTCAGTAATGTCTCTTCGATCAGCTGCGGCACGCCGGCGGCCTTGATCTTGTCGGTCTTGGTCAGCACGATCTGGTAGGACACCGCCGCCTTGTCGAGCAGCGACAGCACTTCGTCGTCCTTGGCTTTGATGCCATGGCGGGAATCGATCAGCACATAGACCCGCTTCAGCGTCACGCGGCCCTTGAGATAGTCGAAGACCAGCTTGGTCCAATCGTCCACCTTTTCCTTCGGCGCGCTGGCATAGCCGTAGCCCGGCATGTCGACCAGCGCCATTGGCGGCAAGTCGGTGCCTTCGCCGGAAAACCCGCCCGGCACGAAATAGTTGAGCTCCTGCGTGCGGCCCGGCGTGTTGGAGGTGCGCGCCAGCCCTTTATGGCCGACCAGCGCATTGATCAGCGACGACTTGCCGACATTGGAGCGGCCGGCAAAGGCGATCTCCGGCGGCCCCTCCGGCGGCAGGAACTTCATCGCCGGCACGCCGCGGATGAAGATCCACCCCTTGGTGAACAGGTCGGTTCCGATGACGGCGTTGCCCAACGCGTTCAAATTGCTGCCTCCAGCCTGGAAATATCGGCGCCTCGGATGGCGTTGAGGTTGCGGCCGATCTTGTCCACGGGCCAATTCCACCACGCCGCGGAAAGCAGTCGCCTGACCGTCCTGTCGTCGAAACGCATCTTCACCACCTTTGCCGCATTGCCGGCGACGATCGCATAGGCCGGCACGTCATGCGTCACCACCGATTTCGCCGCCACGATGGCGCCATTGCCGACCGACACGCCGGGCATGATCACCGCATCCATGCCGATCCATACATCATTGCCGACCACCGTGTCGCCGCGCACTTCCTGCGACAACATCTTCGGGTCGAAGCCTTGCTCCCAGCCATGGCCGAAAATGTTGAACGGATAGGTGGAAAAGCCGGACATGGCATGGTTGGCGCCGTTCATAATGAAGCGCGCGCCCTCGGCGATGGCGCAGAACTTGCCGATGATCAGCTTGTCGCCGATGAAGGGATAATGATGCAGCACGCATCGCTCGGCGAATTTGTCCGGTCCGTCAGGATCGTCATAGTAGGTGAACTCGCCGATCTCGATATTCGGTGCGGTGACCAGGGGCTTGAGGAAGCCGACGCGGGTGTGCATCGGGATCGGGTGTTTGATGTCTGGGTTGGGTCCGTCCATGGCGAGATCCGTCGAGAGTGGCGCAAATTAAAGCCGCCATTCTAGATGGCGTGATCCGCCCTATAGCACCAATCGCCCGATGAGCGAGCCCTGCTGGGCTTCGATGTTCAGTTCGTGCCGCGGCAGATCACGATCAGGTCGACCGCCGCCGTCGGCTAAGGCGCCCTGAAACCCAAAAAACGGGGCCCTGCGAAGGACAAGCAGGACCCCGGTGGTGTCGAAGACGGCTTCAAAAGAATGGCACCTCCTCGTGAGGTGGGAAGGCAGACCGAGAAAGCCCGTCGCAGCCCGCCGTCATTCCCCGTTGCGTAAAGCCGTTACTTCGGCAACAGCACCTTGTTGACGACGTGGATGACGCCGTTCGACTGGTTGACGTCGGCGACCGTTACCTTGGCGGCGCCGCCGGATTCGTCGACGATATAAAGCGCGCCTTTTTTTACCTCGGCGATCAGCGTGTCGCCGCTGACGGTCTTCATTTCATACTTGCCACCCATCGCCTTGGCCTTGGTCATCATATCCTTGGCCGAGATCTTGCCAGCCACGACATGGGCGGTCAGGATCTTGGTCAGCTTGTCCTTATTTTCGGGCTTCACCAGCGTGGCGACGGTGCCGGCCGGCAGTTTCTTGAAGGCGGAATCGGTCGGCGCAAACACCGTGAAGGGTCCCGCGCTTTCCAGCGTGTCGACCAGGCCGGCGGCCTTGACGGCGGCAACCAGCGTCTTGTGGATCGGCGAGTTGAGGGCGTTCTCGACGATGTTCTTGGAGGTCAGCATCGCAGCGCCGCCAACGGCGGGATTGGCGAGCGTATAGGCCGTCGTCGCTGCGAGGCCCGATAGAGCAAGGCCGGCGGAAAAGCATAATGCCTTGAGGATGGACTTTGCCATTGGAGAACCCTTCTGGTGCGACAATTGTTGATTCGATTGTCGGGAAGAGTTACGCGGCAATTGCGGGAAAGTTTCGGTGCAGAGTAAAAAATGATAATGATAACAAATACTTAAAGGCGAATGCCCATTCCACGCGCCGCATCCCCGCGGTGGACATGACGGGGTCACGGATCAAAAACAATGGTCTTCGGATTAGGGCTGATCGATGTTGATCGGCCTTGGCGGTACAAGCAGCAGCCACGCCGGTTGCACGCCGCAAGTTTCGCGCCTCACGGGAACGTGATGCGCGCCTCGTCCACAAAAACACCGGACGAGCCGGGGCTTTGATTGCCACGCCTTTTATTCAGCCGGCGAGGGTTTCTTTCGGAACAGCGCCGTCAGATTGTCCCACAATTCGATCTTGGCGCCCTGGCGCTTCATGATCACGCCCTGCTGCAGGATCGACAGCGTGTTGTTCCAGGCCCAGTAGATGACGAGGCCGGCCGGGAAGCTGCCCATCATGAAGGTGAAGATCACCGGCATCCAGGTGAAGATCTGCGCCTGCGTCGGATCCGGTGGCGTCGGGTTCATGCGCATCTGCAGGAACATGGTGATGCCCATGACCACCGCCCAGGCGCCCATATGCGGCAGGAATGCCGGCGGCGCGAAGGGCAGCAGGCCGAACAGGTTGAAGACCGAGGTCGGATCGGGCGCGGCCAGATCCTGGACCCAGCCGAAGAACGGCGCGTGCCGCATCTCGATGGTGATGTAGAGCACCTTGTAGAGCGAGAAGAACACCGGGATCTGCAGTGCCACCGGCCAGCAGCCGGCGAGCGGATTGATCTTCTCGGTCTTGTACAGCTCCATCATCGCCTGTTGCTGCTTCATCTTGTCGTCCGCGTATTTCTCGCGGATCTCGAGCATCTTGGGCTGCACCTTCTTCATGTTCGCCATCGACGCATAGGATTTGTTGGCGAGCGGGAAGAAGAGGGTTTTGACGACGACCGTGGTGGCAAGGATGGCCAGACCGAAATTGCCGAAGAATTTGTACAGCGTGTCGATCAGGTAGAACATCGGCTTGGTGATCCAGATGAACCACCCCCAATCGATCAGCCGGTCGAACAGCCTGATCTGGCGGTCCTGGGCGTAGGCGTTGATCTTGTTGACTTCCTTGGCGCCGGCGAAGATCTCGGTCTCCACCGTCGCCGACTGGCCGGCGGCAATGGTGATCGGGTCGGTGAGGAAGTCCGACTGGTAGCGCGGGCGGCCATTGTCGTAATAGGCATAGTGCGGCTGGAAGGGCTGCTTCTCGGTCGGCACCAGGGTGACCGCCCAATATTTGTCGGTGATGCCAAGCCAGCCATCGGTCGATTTGCTCGGCGTATAGAGCTTGTTCTTCTCGATGTCGGCGTATTTGTGCTCCTGCAGGCCTTCGGTTCCCGTGACGCCGATCAGGCCTTCATGCAGCACATAGGAGCTGGCGACGGCCGGCTTGTCGAAACGGATGACGCGGCCGTAATTGGACAGTGTGACGGGGGTCGAGCCTGAATTCTGCACCGCATCGGAAACGGTGAACATGTAGTCGCCGTCGACGGAGATCGTGCGCTTGAAGGTCAGGCCCTTGTCGTTGGTGAAGGTCAGCGTCACTGGCGTCGCCGGCGTCAGCGTCGCATTGCCGTCGACGCTCCAGACCGTTTCCGGGCCCGGCACCGTGCCGGTCGTGTCGCTGCCGACAAAGCCGATCTCGGCATAATAGCCGGTGGGCAGCGCCTGCGGATTGAGCAGCTGGATCTGCGGCGATGTCTTGTCGACCGTCTCGGTGTAGTGCTTGAGCTTTAGGTCGTCGAGGCGGGCGCCGGTGAGGTTGATCGAGCCCGACAGGCTCGGCGTGTCGATGTTGACGCGGGCCGTCTTGGCCACTTCCTGCGCGCGGCCTTCCGGCGTCGTGACATAGGTGCCGGGCGCGTTTGGAATGGCGCCGGGCGCTGCGGGCGCCGGCGTGCCGCCGGGGTTGGCGGCCTCGGCCGCCTTCTTCTGCTCCGCCGCCCGCTGCTCTTCGATGCGGGCCGCCTCGCGCTGCTGTTCGCTGCGCGGCAGCACATAGAAATATTGCCACAGCCCGAGGATCAGCACCGACAAGACGATGGTGATGTAGAAGTTCCGGTTGTTTTCCATCGAAAGCCCTTGGCCTATCGTGTTCCGCTGAGACGGCGGGAGAGTTCGGCCTTCAACTGGCCGAACGGAATGGTGAGCACGTCTTCACGCCCGACGATGACATAGTCATTGCCGGGCGCCATGTCACTTGCGGCATGGGTGCGCACGGCTTCTTTCAGCCGCCGCCTGACGCGGTTGCGGACAACCGCATTGCCGACCTTCTTGGTGACGGTGAAGCCGACGCGCGGCGGCAGGCCGTCATTGCGGTCGAGAACTTCAACGAGAAAAAGCCGCCCGCGCCGCTTTTCACCGCGGCGGACGGCCAGGAATTCCGCACGTTTCAGAAGCCGCTTGGGGTTTGGTCCCACTGGCTTGCCGGTTGCGGGCAACGATCTCGTCTTCCGTTCAGGCGCTGAGCCGCTTGCGGCCGCGGTTGCGGCGAGCTGCGACGACGCCGCGACCACCCTTGGTGGCCATGCGAGCACGGAAACCGTGCCGGCGTTTGCGGACGAGTTTGGACGGTTGGTAGGTACGCTTCATTTGTTTTAATACCGCGGGGTGCGGCCCTTCTTGATTCTGTCACTGTGTAACAGGAGCTTTGCCGGGCCGGCATTGGCGCGATCGAAACCGCGCCGGGACGAATGGCCCGAGCGTGAGCGGCTTATAGAAAGAAGGGTTTTGGGAGTCAATCCAGCGCGAACTATGAGTTCGTCGCAGCGCGAACGTCAGTTCGTCGCAGCGCGAACACCCAGTTCGAGGCGGTCTTTATTGCTGGCACCATCGTCCAACGAAGGATGAAATTGGCAAAAAAGCCGCAATCACCTAATCTCAACCGATCAAGCGTTTGTGAAGACAGGCCTTAATGAGCGAAGTTGCATCAGCGGATGAAGGGAGCGGCCCGGCGACAGCCGATGCCAGCCCGGCGACCGTTCGCGCGGTTGCGAGCCGTTCGGTGCCCAATCGTTCAGTGCCCCTGGCGCGCGGCCTGTCGACCAAGCTGCTCTTGCTCACCATTGTCTTCGTGCTCCTGGCCGAAGTCCTCATTTTCCTGCCCTGGATCGCCAGCTACCGCCTGGCCTGGCTGAAGGAGCGGCTAAGCACCGCTGCCGCGGTGTCGATCGTGCTGGTGCAGGGCGAGCCCAATTCGCTCTCCCGCGCCGCCCAGAACGACGTGCTGATGGCAATCGGCGCCAAGGCGATCGCGGTGCGCGACGGCGGCGTCTCGCGCCTGCTGGTGGTGGCCGAGATGCCGCCGCAGGTCGACGAGCATATCGACCTCGCCAATGTCGGCATGATCAAGGGCATGACCGGGGCGCTGGATACGCTGTTCTTCGGCGGCAAGCGCATGCTGAGGGTGTTCGGCCCGGTCGGCGACAGCGACAAGGAATTCGAGCTGATCATGCCCGACTATTCCCTGCGCAACGCCATGCTGCGCTATTCGCGCAACGTCGCCTTCGTCTCGCTGCTGATCTCGCTGTTCACCGCCATGCTGGTCTATGCCGCGATCGACCTGATCATGATCGGCCCGATCCGCACCATGACGCGCTCGATGCTGTCCTTCTCCGAGGCGCCCGACGATCCAGGGCGCATCATCCACCCGGCCGCCCGCGCCGACGAGATCGGCGTTGCCGAGCGCGAACTGTCGCAGATGCAGGAACGGCTGCAAAAGATGCTGTCGGAGCAGAAGCACCTTGCCGACCTTGGCCTCGCCGTCTCCAAGATCAACCACGACATGCGCAACATCCTGGCCTCGGCGCAGCTGATGTCCGACCGCTTGCGCCTGGTCAAGGACCCGACGGTGCAGGCCTTCGCGCCAAAGCTGTTGCGCGCGCTCGACCGAGCCGTCTCCTATTCCGAAGGCGTGCTCCACTATGGTCGCACGCAGGAGCCGGCGCCCTCACGCCGCCGCTTGCGGCTGCGCCAGCTGGTCGACGACGTCCACGGCCTGCTCGACATCGAGGGCGGCATCGAATTCGTCAATGCCGTCGAGCTCGCCTTCGAGGTCGATGCCGATTCCGACCAGCTGTTTCGCGTGCTCACCAATCTCTGTCGCAACGCGGTCCAGGCGATGGCGGCCGACGCCGAGAGCGCGCTGGTGCGCCGGCTCGCCGTATCGGCCGAGCGCATAGGCAGCGTAAGCCGCATCATTGTCACCGACACCGGTCCCGGCCTGCCGGCGAAGGCTCGAGAAAACCTGTTCGCGGCGTTTCGCGGCTCGGCCCGCAGCGGCGGCACCGGCCTTGGCCTGGCCATCGCGCACGAACTGATCCGCGCCCATGGCGGCACGGTGGAGCTGGTCGAATCGATCGGCGGACGCACCACCTTCGCCGTCACCATCCCCGACCAGCCGGTCCGCCTCGACCAGGCCCGCAACGGCCTGCGCCGCCCGGCCTGAGCAGTATTGATATTCAGCCGAAGCCGGACTTTAGCTGAATCTCAGCACACCTTGATCGACACCGTCGAAAGCAGCTGCGACAAAACTTTTGCCGGATTGGCTTGCTTTTCGGAAATTCAGTCGCTAGGGAACACGTCTTGTCGCGGCCGGTCGTCAGGATCGGTTAGCGGGGCTATGTAAAGCATGGCCTGTTGCGCGCCCGTAGCTCAGCTGGATAGAGCACCAGACTACGAATCTGGGGGTCAGGAGTTCGAATCTCTTCGGGCGCGCCATTTCCGCCGAAACTGTGATTTCCTGCGATCCGCTAGCCGGTCTTTGAGCTCACATATGAAGAGCAGGTCGCGGAACACGTTGCCGAGCACCGCCTCATTCGAGTGCTGGAGAACTGGACGCCGCCTATTCCGGGCTTCTTCATTTATTACCCAGTCGTCAGCCTGACTGCGCTATAAACGCGCTGCGATGTTCTTGAAACGGGAGAGTACGCGGCGACCGTTATCTGGGCGCAGCGACGCTGAATGCTCATTCACGCCGCCGCGCAGCACGCTCACTTTTCTTCCACCTTTCCCGGATCAAGGCCCAATAGGCCTCGCTCCAGCCAGATACCGCTCATTGTCAAACGGCTCGGCGTGGGTGCTGTCCGGGCTCCACATGTGGCGGTGGGTCTCCGTCAGATTGCCGAGATAGACATGCAGTGCGCCCGAGCGGGCGCTGCCGGTGTTGGCGACCGCATGCACCGTATCCGGGTTCATATGCACCACCGCGGGCGCCGCGACGTCGTGGCGTTCCGGCGCATCGATCTCGCTGCCGTCGACGGGATAGATGAAGTTGGTCTCGCTGCCCTTGTAGATGCCGATCAGCGCATCCATCAGATGGTTGTGCGGCGGGTACTGCAGGCCGGGCGAAAGCGTGATGTGGTAGATGGTCAAGTCAGGGCTGGCATGCAGCAGCACCTCATCGTCGTCTTCCTCATGCGCGAGCACGCCTGATGCATGGAAGCGATCGGTGTGTTCGCGCAGCACCGCCTTGACCCGTTCGATGGCATGAGCACCTTTGGCTGCGTTGACGATATCGGCGGTTACGGCGTAGAGAGGCGAGTTGGCGGCAAGAGACATTTGTCGTCATCTCCATTGAGAAGCTCAACCAATACAACTGAGATGCTCAGGCTAGCGAATGCCGACAGACCCGTCAACCGGATGGTCGAAACCGGCAAGCAGACTACGCGGGCAGACTACGCGGGCAGACCACGCGGGCAGACCACGCGGGCAGACCAAACGGGCAGGCAGATATGGCTCTTCCGAAATCAGTGTCACCGTCCGCCGTCAAGGCGCCGTCGACCGCCGACATATTGCGCAGCGAGGAAGCTTATGAGCAGCTGAAGAGCGACATCGTCGCCTGCGTCCTGCAACCCGGCGAAAGCCTGACCGAAAAGCAGATCGGCGACCGCTACCAGATCAGGAAGGCGACGATCCGCTCGGCTTTGGCCCGCCTGACGCAGGAAGGGCTGATCAAGAGCGAGCCGCGCCGCGGTTATGTCATCGCACCGCTTAGCCTGCGCGACGTCAACGAGATCTTCGACGTCCGCAGCCTGATCGAACCGGAAGTGTTCCGGGTGGCCGCGGCAAACCTCACCGAACGCGGGCTCGACGACATCAGGCTGGCGGCGCAGAAGGTGCTGAAGCCGGAGACGCTGCGCAGCCATGTCGCCTTTCTAGCGGCCGACCGCGCCTTTCGCCTGGCCCTGGCTGAACTCTCTGGCAATCTGCGCCTAGTTCGCCTGCTCGACCAAACGCTCGACCAGTCGGAGCGTGTCCTCCATCTCGGCTTCAAATCGCGCGACTTCACGCAAGCGATCATCGGCCAGCAGAAGGAGTTGGTGCTTGCCTGCGAGCTGGCCGAAGTCTCGGCCATCGCAAAGCTTGCCCGCTCGCAGTGCCTGTCGCTCAAGAAGCAGGTGCTCGAGGCCTTGCTCGCCGGCTCCAAGCTGCAGGACGCCAATTTGCAAAGCTTCGCCTGAGGCGCGAAGCCCGCGCTCTCTGGCCGATGCTTACTCGTCGATGAAGCGGATGTCCGCATCGGCAAGGCAATAGGGCGCGTAGCGGAAATCGCGGATATGGCTGACCTTTCCATCCTGCCAGTCGACCAGCATGAAGCCGCGCACGGCGTCATCTCCCGTTTGCGGGTTGCGGATCAGGATGGCCGGCCTGCCGTCGACGAAGCCGAGCGACAGCGCCCAGTCCTGGACACGGTCGTAATTGCCGAAATAGTTGGAAACCTGCGCCTTACCGCGCATGCGGGTGCGGTTGACGACTTCAAGCTGGATATCCTCGGCGATCAACGCGCGCACGGCGTCGAAGTCGCGCGCGTTGAACAGGTCGACATAGCGGCGCAGGCGCCGCTCGTCACCGGCGTCGAGCTTTGGGGCAGGCGCCTGCTCGTCCTGTGACGCCAGCAGGCGCAGCTGCGACCGCCCGCGATGGAGCGCTGCCTTGGTCGCAGCCAGGGTCGCGCCGGACACTTCGCAGGTTTCGTGCAGGCTGAGGCCAAGCACGTCGACAAGGATCACGGCGCTGCGCTGCACTGTTGCCAGCTGCATGAAGCTTCGCAGGCTGGCGGCGGTGGCGAGCCTCGCATCGGCGCTGGCGGAGGGGTCTTCGATCGTCGTCATGTCGGTCTCGCTCATGCGCGCCTGCTCCCGCTGGCGCCGGCGCAGATGATCTTGCGCGGCATTGTGGGCTATGCGGAACAGCCATTGCTCCGGATGCTCGACGGCGGCGTCGCCGTCGATGGCCTGCAGTGCCTTGATCAGTGTCTCCTGGACGATGTCCTCGCCATCGATCACCGAGCCGGCCATGCGGGCGCAGTAGCGGTGCAGCTTCGGTCGCAAGGAGCCGAGCATCGCCTCCAGGGCAACGCGGTCGAGTTTTGCTGTGTTCATCCTGTCCGTTCCCAAAATGCCGGTCTTTGCATTCAAGCCGGCACGACCTCGCCGGCCAGCATACGATAATTGCCGACGATCTTTGCCGGCGATCTGGCAAGCGGCGTCGAGCGGCGTCCGGCATGATCGGCGCTGAAGGCCTTGAAGGCTGCGAGCCCCGTCAGGCCGTCGCCATCCTGGCTGACAAGATGGATGAACTCGCCATTCTCCAGTTCCAGGACGAGGTAGCGCACGGATTGCGGCTTCGTGTCGTCGAGTGCCTCGAACACCTGTGCAACCAGCATACGGTTCTCGGCGATGCTTTCGTCCTTCACGCCGTAGCGGATGAGATTGTAGCCCATTGTCGTCTCCTATTTTCAACTCTGCACGGAGAGGACGTTTCGCGGCCTCGAAAAGATTCGTCGCCCGGCGAATCTTTTCGATCGTCCGGATCGTCTTTCCCGTGGACGGCTGCGCGGCAGCCATCGAGGAGCAGGAGAGATCCATCATGCACATCCAGTTTGCCGAATTGCCGGTGTTCGACCAGGACCGCGCCAAGGCCTTCTACACCGGACATCTTGCTTGCCAGGTGGCGGAGGACCAGCTGATGGGCGACAGCGGCTGGCGCTGGATCGAGCTGACATTTCCCGGCGCCGTCACCAATTTGCATTTCGTCAAACGCGCCGATGACACCCCGGGCACTGAGCCCGTGCTGGTGCTCGTTGATGGCGATGTCGAGGCAACGGTCGCGGGCCTGAAGGCGCGCGGCGTCGAAATCATCACCGAGCCGCAGGAAGCGCCTTGGCAGCCGGGCCGCACGGTCGCCGAATTCCGCGACAGCGAGGGCAACCGCATGGTTGTCGCCGGCAAATGATCGGACCCGGCGCAAAGCCGAACTTTGACATGAGAACAACAGGAGAGATGGACATGACCCCCCAAACGTCGACGCTGAAAGTACCGGGCGCCAGCCTCTATTATGAGATGCGCGGTTCCGGCCCCGTACTTGTTGATAATCCCCGGCGGACCGCAGGATGCCGGCGTCTTCGCCGATGTCGCGGGCTACCTCGCCGACCGCTACACGGTGGTCGCCTATGATCCGCGCGGCAATTCGCGCAGCACCTTCGACGGAGAGCAGCAAGAGCAGGACCTCAATGTCCATGGCGACGATGCCGCGAGATTGATCGAGGCGCTTGGCGCCGGACCGGCCTATGTGTTCGGCACCAGCGGCGGCGCTCACATCGGGCTCAACCTCGCCGCCCGCCATCCCGGCCGGGTTCGTGCGCTGGTGGCGCATGAGCCGCCCAGCATGATGCTGCTCGACGACCCGTCGCCGTCACTGGCCGGCATGCGCGACCTGCACGACACCTATCGCAGCCAGGGCGTCGAGGCGGCGATGCAGAAATTCTTCAGCGAGAACGGCCTGTCGGAAGGGCCGGACCAGGGTGAAGCCGGACCGCACGAGCCGCAAGACGGACCGCCTTCGTTCGAACCGTCGCCCGAAGAGGCCGAGACCTTTGCCAGGGTCAGCGGCAATTTCGAATACTGGCTGGCGCATGGCGTCATGCCGCTGTCGCTCTACCGTCCTGATATCGAGGCGTTGCGCGGCCGCCCGGTCGTGGTCGGCATCGGCGAAGAGTCCATCGGCCAGCCGATCGACGGCATGGGCAAGGCGCTGGCCGACAGGCTCGGCAGCAAGCGCGCCGCCTTCCCCGGCGACCATATGGGCTTTGCGCCCTATCCCGACCGCTTCGCCGAGACCTTGCACCTGACGCTCAGAGGCGCGTGAGATCGTCAGTCCAATAGGAAAGGGGCGTACGCAAATCGGCCCCCCATATACCAATTAATTAAACGGGAATATTTGGGTATAATACCGCCTCCCCCCCCTAAATTCCACCCGCGCGGATGATGGGCGGGGTTAAA
>NZ_JAMYPY010000013.1:0-177561 GCF_040320605.1 Mesorhizobium sp. M0659 | reverse complement strand
TTCGCCCGGGGCGGGCGTCTGTTTATATCACCCCCACCCCCCCCCCGGGGGGGGTGGGGTCTACCCGCGCCGCGGTGGGGGGGGGGGGTCCTCGTAGGGCGCTACCCCCACCCCGTCGATCGATCTCCGCTTCGCTCCGATCGCTCGCCGACCCTCCCCACAAGGGGGAGGGTAAAAATCGCCCTGATGCAAAATGCCGGTCGCTGTGCTTGCGCATCCCTCGCGGAGCGGGTTTGTTCGCTGCCATCAGAATCAGCAGGTGCGCGGATGGATACGGTCACGATCAAGGCAAAGGGCATTTCGGTCACGCTCGATCTCACTGTCGGCCATATCGCCGACATAACGGTCGACAGCGATGGCCGCCAGCTGAAGCCGCTGCACCGCGCGCCCTGGATCGATGCCGGCGAGACGCTGCCGCCGGACCTGCCTGAAGGCACGGTGCGGCTGTCGGGCGATTTCCTATGCGCACCGTTTTCGGCCAGCGACATCGAGGCCGCACCGCTGCATGGCTGGCCGGCCAACAGCCCCTGGGATGTCACCGTCAGCGAAGCGACATCCGACGGCTGGCGGGCCGTCTTCCGGTTGCGCCGCACGGTGATGGGCGCGACGGTCGACAAGATCTTCACGCTCCGCAACAGTCATCCCTTTCTCTATCAGGAGCATGTCTTTTCCGGCGGTTCCGGAGCGGTCTCCGCCGCCCACCATCCGATGGCGGCGATGCGCGATGGCGGCCGGCTGGCCTTTTCGCCGAAGCGCTTTGCCGGGACACTGGACGCACCGCTGGAGCCCGATCCGGCCCGCGGCCGCTTCAAGCTTTCCTATCCCGCCCGCTCGACCGATCTGACGCGCTTTCCAGCCACTGGCGGCGGCACGCTCGATCTCACCGACTACCGCATGGAGGATGAGCGCGAGGATTTCATCACCCTGGTCGAAGCCGATCATGACGGTCCGGGCTGGACGGCGCTGGCGCGCCGGGCCGAACAGGATCTGGTGCTGGTGCTGAAGAACCCGGCGGAGCTGCCGGTCACCATGCTGTGGTTCAGCAATGGCGGCCGCGACTACGCGCCGTGGAGCAGCCGCCATCGCGGCGTGCTCGGCATCGAGGACGGCCGCGCCGCCATCGGCCATGCCGCATCGATCGGCGACAATTGGCTGAAGCGCGAAGGGGTCGCGACCGCTTTTACCCTCGGCGGCGAAGTCTCCTTCCGCCATGTCATCGGCACGCTGCCGCTCACGAGCGGCGAGCCGCCGCGCGATATCGGGACAGCCTCAGGTCACATGCGTCTCACCGGAGCCGATGGTTCGACCCGCGATGTCAGGTTCGACAGCGATTTCCTGCGGATCGGCCAGCCCGGCTGATTTTCGAACGCTGGCCCTGCCCCTCACCTGCCTGCCGGCATCCTCGACACACGGCACATGGAGCTTGTCCGCCGCATCGCCGCGCCAACCAATCTGCTTGGCGCTGCGGCGGACGCATTGGGAGGAGAAGTGTTACCCATCTATCGGCTTGACACCGGCAGGGCGACGAGGGGCAGCGCTGACGTGGCGGATGTCGTGAGATTGCCCAAATCGCGGTTTGAAATTTCCTCGAACTGCCGACAAGATGCAAAGCATAACTGGAAGCGCCCAATGTCCGAAATCGCCCACCTCGCCGCCACCATCTTCAAGCGCGCCGGCAAGGCGAAACGCTTCATCGTCGCCATTGCCGGCCCGCCCGGCGCCGGCAAGTCGACGCTCTCGGCCGGCCTGCATGATCTGTTGCCGGAGGGCGCGGCTGAAGTCGTGCCGATGGACGGCTTCCACTATGACGACATCGTGCTCGACCAGCGCGGCCTGCGGTCAAGAAAGGGCGCGCCGGAGACTTTCGACTTCGCCGGCTTCGAGACGCTGTTGAAGCGCATCCGTTCGGGCGAGCCCGACATCGCCATTCCGGTGTTCGACCGCAGCATGGAATTGTCGCGCGCCGCCGCCTCCATCGTTGCCGCCGAAACCAAGTTCATCCTGGTCGAAGGCAATTACCTCCTTCTCGACGAGGAGCCGTGGTCGCGGCTGGCGCCGCTGTTCGACTTCACCATCTTTGTCGATGTGCCGCGTGCCGAACTCGAGCGCCGCCTTTTGGTGCGCTGGCACGAGCATGGCCGCTCCGACGAAGACGCCCGCGCCTGGATCGCTTCCAACGACATGCCCAACATCGATCGCGTGCTCGGCCGTCGCAGGTCCGCCGACCTGGTTGTTGGCGATCCCGCATAGTTCGCTGGACTTCGGAACGGGAACCTTAAGACTTTCAGGTCGTTATCTCTCATCGGCAATCGTGCCGCCGTGAGGGAACCGTCAGATGGCAACCAAGGCAAAAACACCCGCCAAGAGCAAGACCGCTCAACCCAAAGCCAGGCAGGCAAAGGCCACGCAGGCCAAGGCAGGCGCCGGCCCGGCGATCGCCGAGCGGTCCAAGGACGCAAAGCCGGCTTTCGGCAAAGCGGCGCCGAAGAAGGTAGAACCGGTCGCGACGGCGAAGGTGGCGGCGAAAACCGCCAAACCCAAGAAGCCGGCAAGCAGCGGCTCGGTGGCCGGCGGCGCGATGCGCACCGTCAAGGCGACCGCCAATGTCGCCGCTGGTGCGGTGGCGGCGACAGCCAGGGGCGCTGCGTCGCTCGCTGCGTCCGTCATCGGCAAGGGCGGCTCGAAAAGCAAGGCCAAGGCGAAATAGACCCGGCTGCTTCGGCTGGCCGAGGTCAATTCCTGGCGGGAATGGTCAGGCCGCGCTGCACCGCGGGCCGCGCCAGCCCGCGCTCCAGCCATGCCGCGACGGTGGGGAAGTCGTCGAAGCCGACGAGTTCGCGCGCCTCGTAGAAGCCGATCAGATTGCGCACCCAGCCCAGCATCGAAATGTCGGCGATGGTATAGTCGTCGTCCATGATCCAGGTTCGACCCTTCAGCCGCGTCTCCAGCACCCCGATCAGCCGCCGCGATTCATTGCGGTAGCGATCCAGCGGCCGCTTGTCGGCGATCTCGCGTCCGGCGAATTTGTTGAAAAACCCGACCTGTCCGAAAATCGGCCCGATCGCCGCCATCTGGAAGAACACCCATTGGATGGTCTCGTAGCGCCGCGCCGGATCGGCAGGGATCAGCTTGCCGGTCTTGTCGGTGAGGTAGAGCAGGATGGCGCCGGATTCGAACAGGCCGAATGGCCTGCCGCCCGGCCCGTCGGGGTCGATGATCGCAGGTATCTTGCCGTTCGGGTTCAGCGACAGGAATTCCGGCGTCCAGCTCTGGTCCTTGCCGATATCCACCAGATGCGCCTCGTAGGGGAGGCCGAGTTCTTCCAGCGCGATCGAGACTTTCACCCCATTCGGCGTCGTCGCGGAATAGAGCTGCAGGCGGTCGGGGTGGCTGGCCGGCCAGCGCTTGGTGATCGGAAAGGCGGACAGGTCGGTCATCGAAAGCTCCGGTCGGGAATTTGGCGCGGTATCGCGCCGTCTGGCGAGTTGCGAAGGATTATCCTCGGCTTCTTTGCCGATCAACCGGTCGAAGGTGCACACACCGTCTTCGCAGTCATTCAGGGCCAGTCGCTCAGGCCAGTCGCTTGCCGTCAGACCGCCTTGAACGCCACCACGGCATTGGTGCCGCCGAAGGCAAAACCGTTGCTGATCGCCGCGCGCACCTTGCGCTCGCGCGCCACATTCGGCGTGATGTCGAGATCGCAGTCGGGGTCGGCCTGCCGGAAATTGGCCGTCGGCGGCACGATGCCTTCGCGGATCGCCATCACGCAGGCGATCATTTCCAGGCCGCCCGAGGCGCCGAGGCAATGGGCATGCATCGACTTGGTCGACGACACCGACAGCTTATAGGCATGGTCGCCGAAGACGCGCTTGATTGCCGCCGTCTCGATCTGGTCGTTGGCCTTGGTGCCGGTGCCGTGGGCGTTGAGATAGTCGACGTCCTCGGGATTGAGCCCGGCGTCCGCCAGGCAGGCGCGCATCGCCGCCGTCGGTCCCTCGACAGTCGGCGCGACGATATCGGAAGCGTCGGCGGAAAGGCCGGCTCCGGCAAATTCGGCCAGAATGGTCGCGCCGCGCGCCATGGCGTGTTCATACGTTTCCAGCACCGCCATTCCAGCACCTTCGCCGAGCGACAGGCCTTGGCGATCGGCCGAGAACGGCCGGCAGGTATCGGGCGCCAGCACCCGCAGGGCCTCCCAGCCCTTCAGGATGCCCCAAAGCAGCGGCGCGTCGGTGCCGCCGGCGACCATGACATCGGCGCGGCCGAGCCGGATCTGGTCGACCGCCGAGGCAAAGGCGTGATTGGACGAGGAGCAGGCCGAAGTGACGCCGAACACCGGCCCGCGCAGGCCGAGATTCATGCTGACATGGCCGGATGCCGCACTCGGCATCACTTTCGGCACGGTGAAGATGCCGGCCCGGTTCTTGCCGTCGACCAGGATGGCGCGATAGTTCTCCTCGATCGCCTCCCAGCCGCAGACGCCGACGCCGACAACCGCGCCCATCCGGTAGGTGGTTGCTTCAGTCGATGTCAGGCCGGCATGCTGCATGGCTTCGCGCGCGGCAATCGTCGCCAAAAGGCTGAAGCGGTCCATCGACACGGTCTGCTTGTGGCTGATGCCATGGTCGGGCAGCGTCTTGATTTCGCAGCCGACCTTGACCTTCAAATCATGCAAACCGGGATTGCTGATTTGACCGATGGCCGATCGGCCGGCCCGCATTTCGTTCCAGATTGCAGGCGCATTGGCGCCGAGCCCGCATATGCCGCCGATGCCGGTAATGACGACGCGCTTTTGCATTCAGCTCAGGCTTTTTTCGCAATCAGCGCGCGAACAGCCTCAACCATATCGCCGACATTCTTGAGATTGCTCCAGGCATCGACCGTGTTCATCTCGATCTCGATGCCGTACTGCTCCTCGAGATCGAAGATGATCTCGGTCAGTTCCAGGGAATGGATGCCAAGCGCGGTCAATTCCGTATTGGTGGTGATCTCTTCGCCACCGGGCTCCGCATGTGCCCTGATCTTGGCGATGATTTCCGTTGCCAGCTCGTCAGCCATTCGATTCCTTCCCCAATTTTATAACGTCGCGGTGCCGATTGGTTGGCGCCCCTGTTGCCTGGACTGAAATCGCCGTCGCCTTCAAAAACCCGCCAGGCGCAGCATGACCGTTCCAAAGAGGCTCCCTCTATAGAAACGGAAACGCTGTCAAGCAACAAGCTATATCAACAAGCACCATATCGACAAAGCGCCGGGAGTGCTTAACGTTAGCGCCGTGGATACGTTGCAGCATGTCTTGATCCCAGCTCTTCCGGCCCAGCGCGCGGCCGGGGCGGCCCGGCTTGCGTGCGGCGTCAGGGATGGACGCACCCGGCTTTTGCGCCTCTATCAGGACGGCTCGGCCAAAATCCGCATGCCGGCCGTTGCGGCCGATCCGCTCGAAGCCGTGCTCATCATCACCGCCGGCGGTCTGACCGGCGGCGATCGGCTCGGCTGGGAAATCGATGTCGGGCCAGGTGCCTCCGCCTCGATAACCACCCAGGCCTGCGAAAAGATCTATCGTGCCGCTAGCGACCGCGCCGAAGTTCGGGTGAAGCTCAGCGTCGGCGCGGGCGGGCGTATCGCCTGGCTGCCCCAGGAAACCATCGTCTTCGACCGCTCGGCCTTTGCCCGCACGCTCGAGGTCGAGCTTGCCGCAGGCGCCGAGGCATTGCTGCTTGAAGCCACCATATTCGGCCGCCTCGCCATGGGCGAAGAGGCCGCGCACGGCCATTTCCACGACCGTTGGCGTGTCCGCCAGGATGGTGCGCTCGTTCATGCCGAGGATTTCCGCATCGGGCCGGCTATCGCGGCGGCACTTGGCCGCCCGGCGGTCGCCGGCGGCGCCATTGCCGCTGCGACGCTGCTGATGGTCTCGCCGCAGGCCGAAGCCTTGCTCGATCCGGCCCGCGACATCGTCGGCGCCGACGGCGATGCCAGCGCCTGGAGCGTCAAAAAATCTGGCAAGCTTCTTGCGAGGCTGTTTGCCGAGGACGGCTATCAGCTGCGCAAGCGGCTGGTTCCGCTCGTCGAACTGCTCAACGGGCGGGCGGGTCTGCCCAAATTATGGTCACTCTGAGCCAAATACAGGCCAAATCCAGGAAAGCGCATGAACCTGACGCCGCGTGAAAAGGACAAGCTGCTCATCGCCATGGCGGCGATCGTGGCGCGCAAGCGGCTGGAACGCGGCGTCAAGCTCAATCACCCCGAAGCGATCGCGCTGATCACCGATTTCGTCGTCGAGGGCGCCCGCGACGGCCGCCCGGTCGCCGAACTGATGGAGGCCGGCGCCCATGTCATCACCCGCGCGCAGGTGATGGAAGGCATCGCCGAGATGATCCACGACGTGCAGGTCGAGGCGACCTTTCCCGACGGCACCAAGCTGGTGACCGTTCACGAACCGATCAGGTGAGGAGAAAACGATGCTGGAGCTGCGACCGAATTGCGAATGCTGCGACAAGGACCTGCCGCCGGAAGCGGCGGACGCGCTGATCTGCACCTTTGAATGCACCTTCTGCGCTGACTGCGCTGAACATGTGCTGGGCGGCGTCTGCCCGAACTGCGGCGGCAATTTTTCCGCACGCCCGATCCGCCCAGTGGAGAAACTGGTGAAATATCCGGCCTCGACCCAACGCGTGCTCAAGGCCGAGGGCTGCGGCCCGCGCAAGGCTGCGTGATTGTTTTCGTGACTTCGAAGGGAAGACCGATGATCTCTGCTTCAACCAAACGCACCACGCTTGCAGCGATCCTGCTGCTGGCGGCGGCGATGCCCGCCTATGCCCATGTCGGCATCGGCACGACCTCGTCCTTCGCGGCGGGCTTCGCGCATCCGCTGTCCGGCCTCGACCATATGACCGTCATGGTAGCCGTCGGCCTGTGGGCGGCGCTCAAGGGCGGCAAGGCAATCTGGGCCTGGCCGCTGGCCTTTGTCGGCGTCATGCTGGTCGGCGGCGCGCTCGGCATGCTCCACGTGCCGGTGCCTTTCGTCGAACCGGGCATCCTTGCCTCCGTCGTCGCGCTTGGCTTGCTGGTGGCGTTGGCGGTCGATCTGCCGGTCTCGGCCGGAGTCGCCATCATCGGCCTGTTCGCGCTGTTCCATGGCCATGCCCACGGCACCGAAGTGCCGGAAAATGCCGGTGGACTTGACTATATGGCCGGCTTTGCCGTTGCCACCGCACTTCTCCATGCCATGGGCATCGCTGCCGGCCTTGGCCTCGGCATGCGCTTTCGCGGGCTTGCCCGCGCCGCTGGCGCCGCTTGTGCTGCAGTCGCCGTCGGCCTGGTCTTCGGCGTTTTGTGAGGCTAACGATGATTCCCGGCGAAATCATCACGGCAAGCGGCGACATCGAGCTCAACAAGGGGCTGCCGACGGTGACGCTGAAGGTGGCCAACAGCGGCGACCGGCCGATCCAGGTCGGCAGCCACTACCATTTCTTCGAGACCAATGAGGGGTTGAAATTCGATCGCGACAAAGCGCGCGGCAGGCGTCTGGACATTGCCGCCGGCACCGCGATGCGCTTCGAACCGGGACAAGAGCGGGACGTCACGCTGGTGCCGTTCGGAGGAAAACGCGAGGTCTACGGTTTTCAGCAGAAGATCATGGGCAGGCTGTGAGATCGACGGGGTCGGGCGCCCTGAGGTCAGTTCGACGGCCTGGCCGCCGCGTAGATGACGATTCTTGCCGAGCCGTCGAATTCCACCGCAAGGACGTCTTCCGTAAGCACACGCCGCGAATCGATGGCGTTGAACAGCAAGGCGTTGGCGTCGATCTCCTTGCGCAGTTCCGCAATGTCATCCTGATGCTGTTCGACCTTGCTCTCGACCGCCGGCGGCGGGCCGCCTTCGCTGCGCGCCGCGTCGGTGAGGAAGACGATATCCACAGTATCGAGCTTGGACGTCTTGCGCACGGCGCCGATGTTCTCACGCGTCCGCTCGATCGCGGTGATGATCTTGTTGGTCTGTGGTTCCGTCCGCGCCTCCTCCTGCCGGACATCGGAGCCGACGATCCTGTTGACGGTGTCGGCCCGGTTGACGGCGTCAGCGCTTTCAAGACCTTGCGCGGCTTGCGGGCCGAAAGCTGCGAGAAATGTGCAGGCAGCAAGGCTCTGGAGCCATCTGGTGTCGGCAAAGACAGGCATTGCTCGCTCCTGGTGGACTTTTCTGTGCAACGCCGTTCGGCGCCAAAGGAACGAAACGCCTCCTGTCGGTCGAAGGTTCCCTGTGGGCTGGCGGGCCGGGTGCCGGCCCGCCAAGCGCTTCTTTCAGCTTGCCTTCTTGGTGACAAGGGTCAGCGCGCCATCGGTGGTCATGCTGGCGGCGACCACCTGTGCCGAGGTGAGCCCCTTGGCTTCGAGCGCCGACTTGATCTGCGGCGTCGCGTCGATCGAAGAGCGCAGTTTCTGCAGCCCGGCATCGCCACGCTGGGCGATCACCTGATTGACCTGCGTCTGGGTGGCCTTGGGCAATTCGCTGATATCGACGATGTTGACCTTCTGGATCGCCGGCGCCGCCGGCTGAGCGCTGGGCGCCGCCGGCTTCGGTTGCGGCGTGGGCTGCTGCTGGGCGCCGGCTACGGTTGCGGAGGCCAGCGTGGCGGCGGCTGCAAGAACGATGATTTTGCGCATGTATTTTCCTTTCATCGATTTGGCCAAGGGTTTGGCAAACGGGCGGTTTGGGGTGGCACGGCCACCTCAACGGCCAAATGGGATCAGAAGGTGTCGCCGAGCGGGTCATTGCATGACCATTGGATGGCGACGATGTGGAGTTCGGCTGCGGCCGGACTCTCGTTTGGGGAGCATTGACTGATGGCTAGAATTACCCGCGCCGCCTACGCGCAGATGTATGGCCCGACGGTCGGCGACAGAGTGCGCCTGGCCGATACCGAGCTGTTTATCGAGGTCGAAAAGGACCTCACCGTCCATGGCGAGGAGGTGAAATTCGGCGGCGGCAAGGTCATCCGCGACGGCATGGGCCAGAGCCAGGTGTCGCGCGCCGGCGGCGCGGTCGACACGGTCATCACCAACGCGCTGGTGGTCGATGCCACGGCCGGCATCTTCAAGGCCGATATAGGTCTCAGGGACGGCCGCATCGCGGCGATCGGCAAGGCCGGCAATCCCGACACGCAGGACGGCGTCACCATCATCATCGGCCCCGGTACAGAGATCATCGCCGGCGAGGGCAAGATCCTCACCGCCGGCGGCTTCGACGCGCACATCCACTTCATCTGTCCGCAGCAGATCGACGAAGCGCTGATGTCGGGCATCACCACCATGCTCGGCGGCGGCACCGGCCCGGCGCATGGCACGCTGGCCACCACCTGCACGCCCGGACCCTGGCACATGGCGCGCATGATCCAGTCCTTCGACGCTTTCCCGATGAACATCGGCCTGTCCGGAAAGGGCAACGCCTCGCTGCCGGCAGCGCTGGAGGAAATGGTGCTGGGCGGGGCCTGCTCGCTGAAGCTGCACGAGGACTGGGGGACGACGCCGGCGGCCATCGATTGCTGCCTGTCGGTTGCCGACGATTACGACGTGCAGGTGATGATCCACACCGACACGCTGAACGAATCCGGCTTTGTGGAGAACACCGTCGCCGCCATCAAGGGCCGCACCATCCACGCCTTCCACACCGAAGGCGCCGGCGGCGGCCATGCGCCCGATATCATCAAGGTCTGCGGCCTGCCCAACGTCATTCCGTCTTCGACCAACCCGACGCGGCCCTACACCGTCAACACGCTGGCCGAGCATCTCGACATGCTGATGGTCTGCCACCATCTGTCGCCGTCGATCCCTGAAGACATCGCCTTTGCCGAAAGCCGTATCCGCAAGGAGACCATCGCGGCGGAAGACATTCTGCACGATATCGGCGCCTTCTCGATCATCTCGTCGGACTCGCAGGCCATGGGCCGTGTCGGCGAGGTGGCGATCCGCACCTGGCAGACCGCCGACAAGATGAAGCGCCAGCGCGGGTCATTGCCGCAGGAGACCGGCAACAACGACAATTTCCGCGTCCGCCGCTACATCGCCAAATACACCATCAACCCGGCCATCGCGCATGGGCTGTCCAGGGACATCGGGTCGATCGCGGTCGGCAAGCGCGCCGATCTGGTGCTGTGGAACCCAGCCTTCTTCGGCGTCAAACCGGACATGGTGCTGATCGGCGGCATGATAGCCGCAGCCCCGATGGGCGACCCCAACGCCTCTATCCCGACCCCCCAGCCCATGCACTACCGCCCGATGTTCGGCGCCTATGGCAAGGCCAGGACCAACTCGTCGGTGACCTTCGTTTCGAAGGCGGCGCTGGAGTCCGGCCTGCATGGCAGGCTCGGCGTCGACAAGCAGTTCGTCGCGGTCGAAAATACCCGTGGCGGCATCGGCAAGCACTCGATGATCCTCAACGACGCCACGCCGCATATCGAGGTCGATCCCGAAACCTATGAGGTTCGCGCCGATGGCGAACTCTTGACTTGCGAGCCGGCAACCGTGCTGCCGATGGCGCAGCGGTATTTCCTGTTTTGAGGCGAGTGGCGATTTGATCGACCCGGCAAATTCCATTGCGAGCCGGTCGGTGCCGCCGCAATATGCGGCTCAAAGAAACCGCGTAGCAGGTCATGGCCACCGAAATAGCCTCCGCCCACGACATCTTCCCGCATATCCGCATCGTCATGGGCATGGTGATCGGACTTGGCGTCGCTCGCCTGCTGTCGGGGGTGGCGCGCATCGTCCAGCATCCCGGCCAGTACAGGCTCTATCCCGTGCACCTCGGCTGGGTCGCCTCCATGCTGTTGCTGCTGGTGCATTTCTGGTGGTGGGAGTTCGGCCTCTACACCATAGAGGTCTGGACTTTCGGCAAGTACCTGTTCCTGATCTTCTACGCCATCACGCTGTTCCTGCTGTGCGCGCTGCTGTTTCCGGATTCGATGCTCGACTACACCAGCTACGAGGATTTCTTCTATTCGCGCCGCGGCTGGTTCTTCGGCCTGCTGGCGACCACCTATCTGCTCGATGTCGTCGACACGCTGCTGAAAGGTCCCGAGCATTTCGCCCGCTACGGCAATGAATATCTGTTCCGAACGCCGGTTTTCGTGGTGTTGTGCATAGCCGCCATACTGGTGCGCGACCGCCGTTTTCACATTGCCTTCGTCGTCGGCACGCTGATCTATCAGATATCGTTCATCCTGCGGCTCTTCGACACCATCGTCTGAACAGTGGCTATGGTTTAGGGTCGCAGGAAAGAGGGTTCGACCATGTACAAGGTTATCGGATCGCGTGGCTCCCGCGTCAGCCGCGTTCTGTGGATGCTTGAGGAACTCGGGCAGCCCTATGAATTCGTCGAGGTCAAATTGCGCTCGCCGGAAGCCTATGCGCTCAACCCGTCGGGCAAGGTGCCGATCCTGATCGATGGCGAACTGACGGTGACGGATTCGGCGGCGATCTGCGTCTATCTCGCTGACAAACACGCCGACAAGGGTTTGGGCGCCAATCACGGCCTCGCTGGCCGCGCCGAGATGGATTCCTGGATGCATTTTGCCCAGTCCGAGTTCGAAGCGCCGCTGTGGAACAAGCTGCGCCACCGCTTCCTGTTGCCGAAGGACGTGCGGGTCGATGTCGGCCCCGCCGCCGCCTACGATTTCGCCTCGGAGGCCAAGGCGCTCGACGGCCGGCTGGGGGATCGGGAGTTTGCGCTGGGCGACCGGTTTTCCGCCGTCGACGTGCTGTTGGGCGACATGGGCGGCTGGGCCCGCGCCGGAAAATTTCCGATCGAATCCGAGCGCGTCAACGCGTATTTCGACCGCGTCCTGGCGGGGCCTGCCCGTGCGAGAGCCCAGGCTAACGGTGGAGCCATGCGATGAAACTCAACCTGAACACCGACTTCACCAAGTTCCCGCGCGCCGTCTCGGTGGTGCCTGCCGGCACTGCCGGAACCACGGCCCCATCCGGCCGTGCCGTCCTGCCCCATGACGAGCGTCATTTGCGCCGCCGCGCCATCGAGCTTGCCGACGGCAGCAAGGTGCTGGTCGACCTGCCGAAACCCGTGACCTTGAACGATGGCGACCGGCTGGTGTTGGAGGATGGCGCACATATCGAGATCACTGCCGCACCCGAAGAGGTCTACGACATCCGCGCCCGCCACGCCGTGCATCTGACCGAACTCGCCTGGCATATCGGCAACCGGCATCTGGCGGCTGCGATCGAGCCCAGCCGCATCCTGATTTTGCGCGACCATGTCATCAAGGCTATGCTGGAAGGGCTGGGCGCCACGGTGCGCGAAGTCTCCGAACCGTTCAAGCCGGTGCGCGGCGCCTATTCCGCCCAAGGTGCGCATGGTCACGAGCACGGCCATGCGCATGCGCACGCCGAAGCGCATTCCCATGATGGACGTTCCCACGCACACAGCGAGTCGCATTCGCACAGCCATTCCCATGACGGGCATCATCACGATCATGACTGACCAGCCATCCGGCATCGCTTTGCTGCGGCTCATGGCGTGGCTGTCGCCGGCCTTTCCCGTTGGCGGCTTTGCCTACAGCCATGGACTCGAGCCTGCCGTGCAAGACGGGCTGGTTGCCGATACCGCCAGCCTCGCCTTCTGGCTGGAGACGCTGGTCGAGATGGGCTCGGGCTGGAACGACGCCGTGCTCTTCGCGGAAAGCTGGCGCCGCGCCCGCGACGGCGGCGACCTCCATGAAGGCGACCTCCATGAAATTGCCGATCTCGCCGAAGCGCTGGCCGGCTCGCGTGAGCGCCACACCGAAACCATGCTGCAAGGCGCCGCCTTCCTGAAAGCGGCAGCGGCGTGGGCGAATCCGGTATTGGGCCGCCTGCCGGCCGAATGCGCCTACTGTGTCGCCGTCGGCGCCGTTGCCGGCGGCAACGGCATCGCGCTTCAGGACGCGATGTCGGCCTTCCTGCAGGCCTTCTTCTCCAACCTCGTTCAGGCGGCGATCCGACTCGGAATCGTCGGCCAGACGGACGCCATGGCCTTGCTCGCCGGCTTCGAGCCGTTGGCGCTGTCGACGGCCGCGCGCGCCGCCGGCTCGACATTGGACGATCTCGGCGGCTGCGCCTTCATCTCCGACATCATGGCGATGAAGCACGAGACGCAGTATTCCAGGCTGTTCCGCTCATGATCGTCCTCGCCTTCGCCCTCTCGGCCGTCCTGCTGCTGATCACCGCGCTGCATGTCTATTGGGGCCTTGGCGGCATCTGGCCGGGCAGGGACGGCGTCTCCTGCGCCCACGCCGTCGTCGGCTTTCGCGGCGTCGACGAGATGCCGACGCCGTTTGCCTGTTTCGCCGTTGCCGCGTGCCTGTGCCTGGCGACACTGTGGCCGCTGGCGCTGACAGGGGTCTTCGCCACCCCCTTTCCAAGGGAAGGCCTTTCCGCCACAGCGCTGCTCATAGGGCTGGTCTTCCTCGGCCGCGGCATTGCCGGCTTCACGCCGTGGTGGCGCCGTGTGGCGCCGGAACAGCCTTTTGCGCGGCTCGATATCAGCTTCTATTCGCCGCTCTGCCTGTTGATCGGGCTCAGCTTCGCCATCCTCGCCATCACGGAGTTTTCGGCATGACGGAGTTTTCGCTATGACTCAGGCAAACGGTCCCCTGCGTATCGGCATCGGCGGTCCCGTCGGCTCCGGCAAGACGACGCTCACCGAAAAGCTCTGCAAGGCGCTGCGCGACGATTTCTCCATCGCCGTCGTCACCAACGACATCTACACCAAGGAAGACGCCATGATGCTGGCCCGCCTGCAGGCGCTGCCCGAGGACCGCATCGTCGGCGTGGAGACCGGCGGCTGCCCGCACACCGCCATCCGTGAGGACGCCTCGATCAATTTGCAGGCGATCGCCGGACTGAACAGGAAATTCCCCGATCTCGACATCGTCTTCATCGAATCCGGCGGCGACAATCTTGCCGCCACCTTCTCGCCGGACCTTGCCGACCTGACCCTCTATGTCATCTCGGTTTGCCAGGGCGAGGAAATCCCCAGGAAGGGCGGGCCGGCGATCACCCGTTCCGATTTCCTGGTCATCAACAAGAGCGATCTGGCGCCCTATGTGAACGTCAACCTCGATGTCATGGAGAGCGACGCCGCCCGAATGCGGGGCAAGCGCCCGTTCGGCTTCACCGACCTGTCGCGCGGCAAGGGACTGCAGGAAGTCATCGACTTCATCGTCGAACATGGCGGGCTGCAGTCGGCTCGCTCGGCGGCCTGACCCAGTACTTACCGGTTGCTGGTCGGCATTGGGCGCGGCATTCTCGGGGAAATGGAGGATTTTTTGATGAGCATCGCCCGTTTGCAGAAAGAGCCGCTGACCAACCTGCCCTACTATGAGGAGCGCGTCGATCTGGCTGCCGCCTTCCGCTGGACGGCGCGGCTCAACATGCATGAAGCCGTGGCCAACCACTTCTCGCTGTCGGTCAACGAGGACGGCAGCAAATTCCTGATGAACCCCAACCAGGTGCATTTCTCGCGCATCAAGGCGAGCGACCTTTTGCTGATCGACGCCAACGATCCCGAGACATTGTCCGGCCCGAATGCGCCCGACCCGACCGCCTGGGGTCTGCACGGCGCCATTCACCGCAACGTGCCGCATGCGCGCTGCGCCATGCATGTGCATTCCATTCATGCCACCGTGCTTGCATCGCTGGCCGACTCGACTCTGCCGCCGATCGACCAGAACTCGGCCATGTTCTTCAACCGCCACGTCGTCGACGCCCATTATGGCGGGCTGGCCTTCGAGGAAGAGGGCGAGCGCTGCTCGCAACTGCTCACCGACCCGAAGGTCAAAGTGATGGTGATGGGCAATCACGGCGTCATGGTCATCGGCGACACCGTTGCCGACGCCTTCAACCGCATGTTCTATTTCGAGCGTGCCGCCGAGAACTACATCAAGGCGCTGTGGACCGGCCGTCCGCTGCGCACGCTGCCCGACGCCATTGCCGAAAAGGCCGCCAGCGAAATGGACGACTATCCCGGCCAGGCGGAGCGTCACCTTGCCGAGCTGAAGGCGATCCTCGACGAGGAGGAGCCGGTGTACCGGAGCTGAATGAGTTCACCCTTCTCACCGTTCACGGGGAGAAGGCCCCGGCAGGGGGATGAGGGGCAGCGCCGACGTTCATAGGCTCACTCAGAGTCCCAACTGAGCCCGCAACTCTTCCGCACTGTTGATCACGACAGCGCCCTCCGGTCCTGCCATCGGCGCTTCCGGCCAGAAGATCGTCCGCACCCCCGCGGCCAGGCCTGATGTGGCGCCGGTAACGCTGTCGTCGACGGCCACCGCGTCTGAAGGATCGACGCCGGCCAGCCACGCGGCGCGCAGGAACGGCTCGGGATGCGGCTTGCCCTCGCGCACGTCGTTGCGGCTGATCGTGTGCATGCCGGGATAGATCAGGCCGACGGCGCTCAGATTTGCATCGACGATCACCCGGTCGGAATTGGACACCACCGCCTGCTGCACCCCGAGCGCACGCAACTCGTTGAACACTTCGATCGCGCCGGGGCGCGGCTTCAGCGTCTCTGCCATCGGCATGTAGTGATCGTATTTGCGCACGATCCAGTCGTCGAAGGGCAGGTCGAGGCCGAACTCGCTGCGCAGCATCTCGTAGACCGGTGCGGCGGCGACGCCCAGCACCCGCTCATGCAGGTCGGCCGGCGGCGTGATACCGACGCTGCGCAGCGCCGCCACCAAGGCCGCCTCATGCAGCGGCTCGCTGTCGACCAGCGTGCCGTCCATATCCCAGAAAACCGCTTTCGGCGTCATGCGAGGCTCCTTTTGCCGATCCCCTTAAAGCGTTTGTATCAGGAGATAAACCGCCGAGCCCGTTCGCCGGCGATTTTCGCTGGGTTGATTGCCACGCGGCAGTCGGATCGGAAGCAGCAAGCAATTGCCCTGCCAATAGACAATTGCGCGCCGACACATTCCCTGCAAGACTATGACGCTTCGCCCGAGGGCAGGCAAAGGGGCAGGGCTGGAGGCACATTTTGAATTCGCGGCAGGACGGCGGCAGCAGCAGGCTGGACGAGGCAGCGCGCGCCGGCTGGCTTTATTATGTTGCCGGCAACACCCAGGACCAGATCGCCGCCACGCTCGGCATTTCCCGGCAGACGGCGCAGCGGCTGGTGTCGCTGGCGGTGTCGGAGGGGCTGATCAAGGTTCGCGTCGATCACCCGATCGCCAATTGCCTTGATCTCGCAGCTAGACTGAAGTCACGCTTCGCGCTCGACCTCGTCGAAGTGGTGCCGAGCGATCCAACCTCATCCTCGACCACGATCGGCATTGCCGAGGCGGCCGCGGCCGAGATCGAGCGGCGGCTGCGGTCACCGACGCCCATCGTCTTGGCCATCGGCACCGGCCGCACGCTGAAGGCGGCGATCGAGCAATTGCCGCCGATGGAATGCTCGCAGCACAAGGTTGTGTCCTTGACCGGCAACATCTCGCCCGACGGTTCGGCCGCCTTCTACAACGTCATCTTCACCATGGCCGACCGGGTCAAGGCGCGCTCGTTCCCGATGCCGCTGCCGGTCATCGCCTCGTCGCCGGAAGAGCGCGAGATGCTGCTTGCCCAGCCGATGATCCAACCGACGCTGGCGCTGGCCGCGGAAGCCGACGTCACCTTTGTCGGCATCGGCGATCTCGGCCCGAAGGCGCCGCTCTACGAGGACGGTTTTATCTCGGAAAGCGAGCTGAAGGCGTTGCAAAAGGCTGGCGGCGTCGCCGAGATCGTCGGCTGGGTGTTCGATCGGGAAGGCCGCATGATCGAGGGCATCACCAACGACCGGGTATCGTCGGCAGCCTTGCCGTCACGCGAAAAGTCGCTGGTCATTGCGCTCGCCATGGGCGAGCGCAAATTGCCGGGCATCCTGGCCGCTGTGAACCGCCGGCTGGTCAATGGCCTCATCACCGACGAGCGGACCGCCACGGCCTTGCTCGACGGTTCCTGATAGATTAAGCGGCCCATCGATAAAATCCAACACGTTTATTTGCAGCGCCCGGACGGGTCGTTGCCGTCGAGAAAACCCATGTCGCGCTGCAGATGCGGCGACAACTCCCGGACGTCGACGTAGCCGCGCCGGCGGTGCACAAGCAGGGAAAATTCATGCACCAGCAGGGAAAACCAGCTCTGCGCCGGGGCCGAATGCAGCTTTTCCTGTACCGTGGTCATGATCTTCAGCCTCCGCTATGCTTGAACTGGATTGTTCCTCGACACCAAATATCAGTCTGATCGGCTCCGGCTTCCAATCAAACGTCGATCAAGACCCATAAGGAGGGCTTATGCCCGATCTCAAGGCACCGCAGCTCGCCCAGCTGCCGCCGCTGCAGGCCATCAGAGTGTTCGAAGCCGTCGCGCGGCATCTCTCCTTCACCAAGGCCGCGCAGGAACTCGGCATGACGCAGGCCGCCGCCAGCTATCAGATCAAGCTTCTGGAAGAGCGCATCGGTTCGCCGCTGTTCCTGCGCCAGCCGCGACAGATTGTGCTGACGGAACCCGGCCAGCGCCTGGCGCCCGCCGTCAGCGAGGCGTTCAGCCTGCTCTCAAGCGCCTATTCCGCCGCGCGTGGGGGCGCCGATGGTGTGCTGTGTGTCTCGACGCTGCTGACCTTCGCCTCGAACTGGCTGGCGCAGCATCTCGGCTCCTTCCAGGTCGCGCATCCGTCGCTGGCGGTGCGCGTCGATACCTCGAACAGGGTGATCGATTTTGCCCGCGAGGACATGGACATCGCTATCCGCTCCGGCAGCGGCAAGTGGCCTGGAGTGGAGACCCATCTTTTGTTCAAGGCCGATTTCACCCCGGTGCTGAGCCCGGCACTCGCTGCCACCATAGGTGGCGTCCACGAACCCGCCGACCTGTTCAAGCTGCCCATTCTCGATCCCGGCGACATCTGGTGGCGGGAATGGTTCGCCCTTGCCGGCGTCCCGGCGGACGAACTTGCCAGACGCACCGGCACCAGCATGGGCGCGCAGGCCTATGAGGCGAACGCGGCCATCGCCGGCCATGGTGTGGCGATCCTGACCACCGCATTGTTCAAGACCGAGCTCGCCGCCGGCCGCCTGATCCAGCCCTTCGACCTGGTCGGCGACGACGGCCACGCCTATTGGCTGGTCTACCCGACGGCGCGTCGCAACGTGCCGAAGATAAAAGCCTTCCGGGACTGGATCCTGGCCGAGATCGCCTGCGCCTGAGGGCGAGCGACTCGCGGATTGATTTCCGAGATGCAAAGCGAGCCCTGGATCCGCGACGAATCCTCGCTTTCGCGGACAAACAGCTGCGATCGGGCCACCCGGTTAACCAAGCTTGACAAAAACGCTGTCGATATCACTCGCCCGGCATAGGCTTGTGCTTGTGACGACCCAATTGAGCAGGATCAATCGTCTGCAGATTGAAACAGGGTCGATCAGCCGGCTGATGAAAGTCTATCGCGTCGAAGAAATCGAAAACAACACCGTGCGCACGACGCAGGTGATCGAAGCATTTACGCCGTTTCAAGCTGCCGTGAAGGCAATCGGCCGGGAAGTTAGGCTGCGCAAGGACGAGCCCAGCTGGATCCAGGTGACGGAAGTGCTGACCAGAGCCAAGCAAACACGCGACGGCAGGGTTTTCGAATATTCCGTCGGAAGCTACCCGTCCCACGGCTGACGGGCTGGGCCCTATCGCTCCCTTGGCGCCATGATTGGGTTGCGATGGGTCGGCATCAACCCGCTCTCACATCCCGTGCAAACAGCTTCCCAAATCCATTCAATATCCTCTACGCGCGCAACGCCGCGCTCCGCCTTGCGTGCTGCGCTGCAGCATCGAATCTGGCTTGACATAATTTATGCCAAGTGAGTAATTGCCCATTACCAAGGCAAATGCTCATCTTGGTTCATGGGAGGAATTTGATGAAACTGCGCACGCTCACTTTGGGCTTGTTGTCGGCCAGCGCTTTCGCTTTTGCCGCACACGCCGAATCCATCACCATCGCCACGGTCAACAATGGCGACATGGTCCGCATGCAGAAGCTGACGGACGACTTCACCAAGGCGAACCCCGACGTCACGCTCAACTGGGTCACGCTCGAAGAGAACGTGCTGCGCGAGCGCGTCACCACCGACATCGCCACCAAGGGTGGCCAGTATGACGTTATGACCATCGGCACTTACGAGGTTCCGATCTGGGCCAAGCAGAACTGGCTGTTGCCGCTCGACAAGCTCGGCGACGACTATGACGCCAAGGACATCATCCCGGCCATCGCCGGCGGCCTGTCGGTAGACGGCAAGCTCTATGCCGCGCCCTTCTACGGCGAAAGCTCGTTCGTCATGTACCGCAAGGACCTGATCGAGAAGGCCGGGCTGAAGATGCCCGACGCCCCGACCTGGGACTTCATCAAGCAGGCCGCCGACAAGATGACCGACCGCGCCAATGGCGTGAACGGCGTCTGCCTGCGCGGCAAGGCCGGCTGGGGCGAGAACATGGCCTTCCTCACCGCCATGTCGAACTCCTTCGGCGCCCGCTGGTTCGACGAGAACTGGAAGCCGCAATTCGACCAGCCGGAATGGAAGAACACGCTGCAGTTCTATGTCGACCTGATGAAGGCCGACGGTCCCGAGGGCGCCTCGTCCAACGGCTTCAACGAAAACCTGGCGCTGTTCCAGCAGGGCAAGTGCGGCATGTGGATCGACGCCACCGTCGCCGCATCCTTCGTCTCCGACCCGAAGAACTCGACCGTCGCGGACAAGGTCGGCTACGCACTGGCCCCCGACAATGGTCTGGGCAAGCGCGGCAACTGGCTGTGGGCCTGGTCGCTGGCCATCCCGGCCGGCACGCAGAAGGGAGACGCCGCACAGAAGTTCGTCTCCTGGGCGACCAGCAAGCACTACGCAGAACTGGTTGCTTCGAAGGAAGGCTGGGCCAACGTTCCTCCGGGCACGCGCTCCTCGCTCTACGCCAATGCCGAGTATCAGAAGGCGGCTCCGTTCGCCAAGATGACGCTGGACTCGATCAATGCCGCCGACCCGACGCATCCGACCGTCAAGCCGGTGCCCTATGTCGGTGTGCAGTTCGTCGCCATTCCTGAGTTCCAGGGTCTTGGCACCACGGTCGGCCAGCTCTTCTCGGCGGCGCTCGCCGGCCAGACCAGCGTAGACGACGCGCTCAAGCAGGCGCAGGACGCCGCCACCGCGACCATGACCGAAGGCGGTTATATCAAGTAAGGCTCCTCCCGGTGCCGAATGCCGGTCGCCTCCTTGGCCGGCAACGGCCGCCCGAATCCCAGTTCGGGCGGCCCCTTTCACACACCTGAAAATTTGGCTGACCTTGAAGGGTGACCGTCATGGCTACTCAGCAGACCCGTTCGCTTGCCCGCTTTATGTTGGCGCCATCCGTGGTGCTGCTGTTCGTCTGGATGATCGTGCCGCTGGCACTCACGATCTGGTTCTCCTTCCAGCAGTACAATCCGCTCAATCCGATCCGCGACGGGTTTGTCTGGTTCTCGAATTACTCGCTGTTCTATTCAAACCCGGCATTCCTGCAGTCGATCCTCAACACGCTGGTCCTGGTGGGCAGCGTGCTGCTGATCACCGTCATCGGCGGCATCATGCTGGCGCTGTTGATCGATCAGCCGATGTGGGGACAGGGGATCGTCCGCATCCTCGTCATCTCTCCGTTCTTCGTCATGCCGCCGGTGGCTGCACTTGTCTGGAAGAACATGATCATGCACCCGCAATACGGCGTCTTTGCCGACATTGCGCGCTTCTTCGGGGCTCAACCGATCGACTGGTTCGGGCAGCATCCGATGCTTGCCATCATCATCATCGTCGCCTGGCAATGGCTGCCCTTCGCAACGCTGATCCTGCTGACCGCCTTGCAGTCGCTCGACGGCGAGCAGAAGGAAGCCGCCGAGATGGACGGCGCCGGCTTCGTCAGCCGCTTCATCTATCTGACGCTGCCGCACATGTCGCGCGCCATCACCGTCGTCATCCTGATCCAGACCATCTTCCTGCTGTCGGTCTATGCCGAAATCCTGGTCACCACCAATGGCGGACCCGGCTATGCCTCCACCAACCTGCCCTTCCTCGTCTACCAGAAGGCATTGCTGGAGTTCAAAATCGGCCAGGCATCGGCCGGCGGTGTCATCGCCGTCATTCTCGCCAACATCGTCGCCTTCTTCGCCATGCGCGCGGTCGGCAAGAACCTGGACAAGTAAGGGAGGATACGATGGCACGTGCAGTCACCACCCAACACAAGGTCATTGCGACAGGCGCCGCCTGGATCGTCGCGCTGCTGATCTTCTTCCCGATCCTCTACACGATCATCACCTCGTTCAAGTCGGAGCAGGAGGCCATCCAGGGCTTCGCGCTGATCCCGTCGGGGACGTTCGAGAGCTATACCGAGGTCCAGGCGCAGAGCGGCTACTTCAAGTTCTTCTTCAACTCGGTGCTGCTCTCGGTCGGCTCGACCATCCTGGCCCTGATCGTCGCGGTTCCGGCCGCCTGGTCGATGGCCTTCTCGCCGGGCAAGTGGACCAAGGACATCCTGATGTGGATGCTCTCGACCAAGATGATGCCGGCCGTTGCCGTGCTGTTCCCGATCTACCTCATCTTCCGCGATGCCGGACTGCTCGACAGCCGCATCGGCCTGATGATCATGCTGATGCTGATCAACCTGCCGATCGTGATCTGGATGCTCTACACCTACTTCCGCGAAATCCCCGGCGAGATCCTGGAAGCGGCACGCATGGACGGCGCCACCCTGTGGGGCGAGATCGTCTATGTGCTGACCCCCATGGCCGTGCCGGGCATCGCCTCGACCATGCTGCTCAACATCATCCTGGCGTGGAACGAAGCGTTCTGGACCATCCGCCTGACCACCACCGAGGCGGCGCCGCTGACGGCCTTCATCAGTTCGTTCTCAAGCCCGCAAGGCCTGTTCTGGGCCAAGCTTTCGGCGGCATCGACGCTGGCCATCGCGCCCATCCTGATCATGGGCTGGTTCAGCCAGAAGCAGCTGGTGCGCGGGCTGACCTTCGGTGCGGTAAAATAACGGACGTTGCCTGAAGCAATCCGGCCAAATAACCCCTCGGGGAGGAAACCATGGGAAACATCACGCTCAAGAACGTCTCCAAGCATTTCGGATCGACGGTCATCATTCCAGGCCTCGACCTGGTCATCGAGAATGGCGAGTTCGTCGTCTTCGTCGGGCCGTCGGGTTGCGGCAAGTCCACGTTGCTGCGCCTCATCGCCGGGCTCGAGGACACCAGCGGGGGCACCATCAACATCGATGGCCGTGACGTCACCGGCGAGGCGCCGGCCAAGCGCAAGCTGGCCATGGTATTCCAGTCCTATGCGCTCTATCCGCATATGACGGTGGCCAAGAACATCGGCTTCCCGCTGAAGATGGCGGGCGAGGATGTGGCGACGATCGACAAGAAGGTGAAGGACGCAGCCCGGGTCCTCAACCTCACCAACTATCTCGAACGCCGGCCCGGCCAGCTCTCCGGCGGCCAGCGGCAACGCGTCGCCATCGGCCGCGCCATCGTGCGCCAGCCCTCGGCATTCCTATTCGACGAGCCGCTGTCCAACCTCGATGCCGCACTGCGCGGCACCATGCGGCTCGAAATCAGCGAGCTGCACCATCAGCTCAAGACGACGATGGTCTACGTCACCCACGACCAGATCGAAGCCATGACCATGGCCGACAAAATCGTCGTGCTCAACGCCGGCAACATCGAACAGGTCGGCTCGCCGATGGAACTCTACAAGTCGCCGAAGAACCTGTTCGTGGCGGGCTTCATCGGTTCGCCGAAAATGAACCTGATCGAAGGTGCGCCGGCGGCCAAATACAACGCCAAGACCATCGGCATTCGTCCTGAGCATATGGGGATATCGACCACCGCGGGTGACTGGAAAGCCCTTGTCGGCGTCGCCGAGCATCTGGGCTCCGACACCTTCCTGCATGTCCAGGCCGACGGCGTCGGTCCGCTGACGGTACGCGCCGATGGCGAACTGGCCGTACGCCACGGCGACACCATCTATTTGACGCCGGACAAGGTCCGCATGCATCGCTTCGGCCCCGACGGAAAGGCGCTGACGCAGTGAGACTGAAAGGCAAATCGGCGCTGATCACCGGATCCGCGCGCGGCATCGGCAGGGCTTTTGCCGAAGCCTATACGCGCGAGGGTGCCACGGTGGCCATTGCCGACATCAATCTGGCGGCTGCCGAAAACACGGCCGCCGAGATTGGCGCCAACGCCTATCCGGTCAGGCTCGACGTCAGCGACCTTGCTTCGATCCAGGCGTCGGTCAAGGCGGTCGAAACAAAGACCGGCGGCCTCGACATACTGATCAACAATGCTGCCTTGTTCGACCTGGCGCCGATCGTCGAGATCACCGAAGCGAGCTATGACAAATTGTTCTCCGTCAACGTCGCCGGCACTTTGTTCATGCTGCAGGCAGCGGCGCGTTCGATGATCGCAAGGGGCAAGGGCGGCAAGATCATCAACATCGCCAGCCAGGCAGGACGGCGCGGCGAGCCGCTGGTCGCCGTCTATTGCGCCACCAAGGCCGCGGTGATTTCGCTGACCCAGTCCGCCGGGCTCGACCTGATCAAGCACCGCATCAACGTCAATGGCATCGCGCCCGGCGTCGTCGACAGCGATATGTGGGATGAGGTCGATGCGCTGTTTGCCAAATATGAGAACCGGCCGAAGGGCGAGAAGAAGCGGCTGGTCGGCGAGGGCGTGCCCTATGGCCGCATGGGCAAGCCGGAGGACCTGACCGGCATGGCGGTCTTCCTGGCCAGCGACGACGCCGAATACATCGTCGCCCAGACCTACAATGTCGATGGCGGCCAATGGATGAGTTGATGGGCCGGGATCACGAAGGCCGCAGCCCGGCCAAAAGGGTAGAAAAATGACCGTGAAACTCTCCTCCTCGATCCTCTCGGAACTCCCCGCCAAGGTCGCCGGTCCCAGATATGATCGCTCCAGGCTCAAACCCGGTATCGTCCATTTCGGCGTCGGCAATTTCCATCGGTCGCATCAGGCGGTCTACCTCGACGATCTCTTCAATGCAGGCATCGGCCATGACTGGGCGCTGGTCGGCGCCGGGGTCTTCGAGGGCGAAAAAATCGGTCGTTCCAAGCTGCAGGAGCAGGACTGGCTGACCACCGTGGTCGAGCAGGATTCCGACCATATGAGCGCCCGCGTCACCGGCGTCATGATCGATTTCCTGACGCCCGGCGATGCGGATGCGATCATCGACCAGCTCGCCGATCCGGCGATCAAGATCGTCTCGCTGACCATCACCGAAGGCGGGTATTTCATCGATCCGGCCTCGGGAAAGTTCAACCCGACCCATCCTGATATCGTTGCCGACGCGCAGGCAGGTACGACGCCGAAGACGGTGTTCGGCCTCATCCTGGCCGGGCTGATGCGCCGCCGGGCCGACGGCATCGTGCCGTTCACCGTCATGTCCTGCGACAACATCCCTCACAATGGCCATGTCACCTCGGATGGCGTCATCGGCCTCGCCCGGCTGATCGACGAGGATCTGGCAAACTGGGTCAGCGACAATGTCGCCTTTCCCAACGGCATGGTCGACCGCATCACCCCCGCCACCTCCGACCGCGAGCGCGGCATTCTCGCCACCGAGTTCGGCCTCGAGGACAACTGGCCGGTGTTCTGCGAGCCGTTCAAGCAATGGGTGCTGGAAGACCGTTTCACCGACGGCCGCCCGCCGCTGGAAAAGGTCGGTGTGCAATTCGTGAGGGATGTCGCGCCCTATGAGCTGATGAAGATCCGCATCCTCAATGGCGGTCATGCCACGATCGCTTATCCCGCAGGGTTGATGGACATCCATTTCGTCCATGAGGCGATGCAGGAGCCGCTGGTGCGCGGCTTCCTCGCCAAGCTCGAGCATGACGAGATCATCCCGACCGTGCCGCCGGTGCCGGACACCGTGCTGGAGGATTATTACCAGCTCATCGAGCACCGCTTTTCCAACCCGAAGATCGGCGACACCATCCGCCGGCTTTGCCTCGACGGTTCCAACCGGCAGCCGAAATTCATCATCCCGACCATCGCCGACCGGCTGAAAGCCGGGAAGAGCGTTGCGGGTCTCGCGCTGGAATCGGCGCTGTGGTGCCGCTATTGCTTCGGCACCACCGACAGCGGCGCCGACATCGAAGCCAACGATCCCAGCTGGGACCGGCTGCAGGCAACCGCCAAGGCGGCGAAGGATGCGCCCGGCGCCTGGCTTGCGATGGAGGACATCTATGGCGATGTCGGCCGCTCGGCGGCGTTCGCCGAGGCCTTTGCCCATGCGCTCAACGTCTTGTGGGCGAATGGCACGCGCGCGACGCTGACGCGCTACATCTCCGGCAAGCTCTGACGCCAGCCGCAATGACGCCCGAACTGGTCATCTTCGACTGTGACGGCGTGCTGGTCGACAGCGAGGCGCTGTCGGTTTCGGCTCTGCTCGGCATGATCTCTGCCGCCGGGGGCTCGGTCAGCGAGGATGCGGCCTACGAGCATTTCCTCGGCAAGAGCATGAAGAGCGTGCGCGAGATACTTCTTCGCGATTTCACCATCGACATCACCGACGTGCACCTGACCGATATGCGCGTCGAGCTGATGCGCAAATTCCGCGAGGAGCTGAAGCCGATTCCCGGCATCAGCGACATCCTGCCGAGGCTGGGCGTGCCCTGCTGCGTCGCTTCCTCCGGCACGCTCGACCGCATTCGCTATGCGCTCGACGTTACCGGCCTGCTCGGCCTGCTCGAGCCCCATCTGTTCAGCGCTGCCATGGTCGCGCGCGGCAAGCCGGCGCCGGATCTTTTTCTCCATGCCGCCGCTGCTATGCGCGCGCATCCCGGTAATTGCATCGTAATCGAGGACAGCCCTGCCGGCATCGCGGCGGCGCGTGCGGCCGGTATGCGCGTCTTTGCTTTCACCGGCGGTTCGCACGCCGGCAACCCGGCCTTGAAAGCGCGGCTTGCGTCGAGTGAACCGGACTTTATATTCGCGGACATGCTGCAATTGCCCGATCTGATTGCAGGCTAGAGCATGATGCCGAAAAGTGTGAAGCGGTTTTCGGACGACATCATGCTCTACTTCTTTGATTTAGAGACGGATTCAGATTTCAGGTCGAACAGACCTGAAATCATCCGGCTCTAGGGAGCGAGAGTAAAAGCATCTTGACGAAAAGCTTCGTTTGCGCGGTCGATGTCGGCACCGGGAGCGCCCGCGCGGGCATTCTCGACACGTCAGGCACCTTGCTCGGCCGCGCCGAGCATCCGATCGTCATGAACCAGCCGCAGGCCGATCACGCCGAGCACAATTCGCAGGATATCTGGTCGGCTGTGTGCATCGCGGTGCGTGCCGCGCGCGAAAAGGCCGGTGTGTCAGCCGACGATATTGTCGGCATGTCGTTCGACGCCACCTGCTCGCTGGTGGTGCTGGACAGGAATGCCGGCCAGCTCAGCGTCTCGGTGACGGGCGAACGGCGCTGGGACACCATCGTCTGGCTCGACCATCGCGCCATCGCCGAGGCAGATGAATGCACCGATAGCGGCCACGCCGTACTCGACTATATCGGTGGCGTCATGTCGCCGGAAATGGCGACGCCGAAGCTGATGTGGCTGAAGCGCAATCTGCCGGGAACTTGGCATGAAGCCGGCTACCTATTCGACCTCACCGATTTCCTGACCTGGAAGGCGACCGGGTCGCTGGCGCGCTCGCAATGCACGCTGACCGCCAAATGGACCTATCTGGCGCATGAGGAAACCGGCTGGCGCCGTGACTTCTTCGACAGGGTCGGGCTTGGCGATCTGTTCGAACACGGCAGCCTGCCGGAGAAGGCAAGTGCTGTCGGCGCAGACATCGGCACGCTCACCCCTGAAGCGGCGGCGGAGTTGGGCTTGAGCGAAAACTGTCGGGTCGGCGCCGGCGTCATCGATGCCTATGCCGGCGCGCTTGGCGTGCTCGGCGGCTTTGCTGGCGACGAGCAGAATATCGGCCGCCATCTGGCATTGATCGCCGGCACCTCGTCCTGCGTCATGGCGATGTCGCCCGACCCGCAGCCTTTCGCCGGCGTCTGGGGTCCATACTATGGCGCCGCACTGCCAAAACTCTGGCTGTCGGAAGGCGGCCAGTCGGCGACCGGTGCGCTGCTCGACCATATCATCCGCTGGCACGGCGCCGGCGGCGAGCCGGACGCGGCCATGCATGCAAAAATCGCCAGGCGCGTCGCCGAACTGCGCAGCACCGAAGGTGACAAGCTGGCGGCAAGGCTGCATGTGCTGCCGGATTTCCATGGCAACCGCTCGCCGCTTGCCGATCCGCATGCGGTCGGTGTGGTCAGCGGGCTGACGCTGGATTCCTCCTTCGACAGTCTGTGCAAGCTGTATTGGCGCACCGCCGTCGGCATCGCGCTCGGCGTGCGCCATGTGCTGGAGGCGCTGAACGAGAACGGCTATCTCATAGACACGCTGCATGTCACCGGCGGCCACACCAAGAACCCGTTGCTGATGGAGCTCTATGCCGACGCCACCGGCTGCGCGGTGATCGAGCCGCTGGCCGACGAAGCCGTTCTGCTCGGCACCGGCATGGTCGCCGCCACTGCCGCTGGCCTGTTCCCGGACCTGAATGCCGCCTGCGTCGCCATGCAGCAAGGCGGCAGGGCGCGCACCTCGAACCCGACCGCGTCAGGCCGCTTCGACCGCGACTACAGGATCTTCCTCGAAATGCACCGCCAGCGGCAGGCGCTCGACGCCATCAACTAGAGCAATTCCAGGAAAAGCGTGAAACGGTTTTCCGTCCGGAATTGCGTACCAAATCTAGGCCTCCTCTCGCCGGCGCAAGGATGCGCCGGTCGCCGCGTCGAACAGATGCACGCTCTCCTCCTCGAATGTGTAGCGCACAGGCGCGCGCAACGCCGGGCATTCGCGGGCCGATACCAACGCGCCGACCTCCTTGCCGCCGCAGGCGAACGTCACCAGCGCGTCATTGCCGTGGAACTCGATGAGGTCGGCGGTGCCTTGCAGAAGATTGATGCTCTGAGCACCGGCGGTCTTCAGGTCCGGCGGTCGGATTCCAAGCACGGCGCGATGGACGCCGCGCAGATCGAAGCCCAGGCCTTCTATGAAGAAGGTCGAGCCGCCGCCTGTCAGCGTCCAGCGTTCGTCCTTCCGCCCGACGGCCACGTCGATGAAATTCATGTTCGGCGTACCGATGAAGCCGGCGACGAACAGATTGCCCGGCTGGCGATAGATCTCGGCCGGCGAGCCGATCTGTTCGATGACGCCATCCCTGAGCAGCACTATCCGGTCGGCCAGCGTCATCGCTTCGAGCTGGTCGTGGGTGACATAGACGGTAGTGGTCTTCAGCGACTGGTGCAGGCGGGCGATTTCGACCCGCATATGGTTGCGAAGTTTGGCGTCGAGATTCGACAGCGGCTCGTCGAACAGGAACACTTTCGGCGTCTTGATCATGGCGCGCGCAATCGCCACGCGCTGCTGCTGGCCGCCGGAAAGTTCGGTCGGCTTGCGGGCGAGGTAAGGTTCGAGGCCGAGCGTCGTTGCCACCGCCTCGACCCGCTTCCGGATCTCGGCCGGGGGCACTTTCTGTCGCTTGAGCCCAAAGGCGATATTGTCGAAGATCGTCATATGCGGGTAGAGCGCATAGTTCTGGAAAACCATGGCAATGCCGCGCTCGCCGGGCTCGAGATCGTTGACCACTTTGCCGCCGATCGACACTTCCCCGCCGCTGATATCCTCCAGTCCGGCCAGCATCCTGAGCAAGGTCGACTTGCCGCAGCCGGACGGGCCGAGGAATACGACGAATTCGTGCTCCTCGATCGAGAGATTGAGGTCTCGGATGACGGTAGTGGCGCCGTAAGCCTTGTCGACATGGGAGCAAACGATCGCGGACATGGTCAGCCCTTCTCGCCGGTAAGAAGGATTTGCAGCTTGACGTCTTGCGGCTTGCCTTGCGCCGCCCGCTCGAAGGCCTCGATGCTGTCCGAGAAATCATAAGTGCCGGTGATCAGCGGCTTGAGGTCGACCTTCCCCGAGGCGATCAGCTGCAGCGCGCGGTCGAAGATGTTGGCGTAACGGAACACCGTCTCGATGCGCACTTCCTTGGAGATCGCCGCCGGAACGTTGAGGCTGACCGGTTCGACCGGCAGTCCGACCAGCACCACCGCGCCGCCCGGCCGCACGACATCGAACAGGTCGGCGAATGCCTTCGGGCTGCCGCTCGCCTCGAACACGATATCCGCGCCCCAATTGTCGGTCGCGGCGGAGACTGCGTCGACCAGCGATTGCTCGCTGATATTGACCGGCACGATGCCGGGATATTGTGCGGCAATCTCGAGCTTGGGTGCGGAAAAATCGGAGATCAGCACCTTCGAGCAGCCGCCGGCCAGCGCCGCCAGCGCGATCATGATGCCGATCGGGCCGCAGCCGACGACGACGGCGACGTCGCCAGGCACGATGCGGGCGCGGCTCGCCGCCTGCATGCCGATGGCAAAGGGTTCGACCATCGCGCCTTCGGCGAAGGTGACATTGTCCGGCAGTCTGTAGGTGAAGGCGGCCGGGTGCACCGCATAGGGCGCCAGCACGCCATGCACCGGCGGTGTCGCCCAGAAGCTGACATCGGGATCGACATTATAGATGCCGAGCCTCGTCGCGCGCGACGACAGGTTCGGCACGCCCGGCTCCATGCAGACGCGGTCGCCGACCTTCAGCGTGCCGACATTGGCGCCGACCTCGACGATCGTTCCCGCGGCTTCGTGGCCAAGCACCATCGGAGCCCGCACCACATAGCTGCCGATCGCGCCATGCGTGTAATAGTGCACGTCGCTGCCGCAGACGCCGACCGTGTGGATGGCTATCTTGACATCGCCCGGTCCGACGTCGAGCGGCAGCGCGATCTCGCGCAACGACAGTTCGCCTTTTTTCTCAAGCACCAGTGCCCGCATCGGTAAGTCCTCGCATCAAGTCTTTTTTTGCCGGAAAACGGAATTCAGGAAGCCGCTGAGCACGCCCAGGAACAGCAGCGGCGGTAGCGACAACAGCACGACCGAGGCGTTGAGGATTCCCCACGGCACGTTCATGCCTTGCTGTGAAAGTTCGGAAGCGACGATCGGCAATGTCTTGGCGTTGGAACTGGACAGCATCAGCGCGATCAGGAATTCGTTCCACACCAGCACGAAGCTGAAGGCGACGGCGCCGATCAGCGAGCGCGCCGCTACCGGCAGCGCAATGCGCCAGAACACCGAGTAAGCGCCGTAGCCGTCGACGAAAGCGGCTTCCTCGATTTCCTTCGGCACGGCCTGGAAGGCGGGAATGGCGAGCCACATGATCACCGAGATGGTGAGCAGCGAATAGGTGACGATCAGCGCCGGCAAGGTGTCGTAGAGCCCGATCTGCAGCCAGATCACCATCAGCGGAATGGCGACTGCCACCGGGGGCAGGAAGCGCAGCGACAACACGAAGAACTGGATGTCGCCAGCGAAGCGATTGGGATAGCGCGCCACCGCATAGGCTGCCGGAAGGCCGAGCATGACGCCGATCAGCACGGCGACGCCGCAGGAAATGACCGAGTTATAGAGACCGGTCATGACGCTGTCGCGGCCGATGATGTAGCTGATATTGTCGAAGGTCGGGGTAAACACCAGGCGCGGCACGCGGGTGATGATGTCGACATTGTTCTTCAGCGAATTGACCGCCGTCCAGGCGAGCGGAAACACCGCCATGAAGCCGGCGAAGGCCAGGATGATCTTGCCGATGAGGCGGCCCGGTCTCATGCGATACGGCCTCATGCCTGCACCCGCTTCCACAGCATGGTGAAGGTGATGACAGTCGCGATCATCATCAGCACCGCCATGGCCGAGGCATAGGACACCTTGCCGGATTCGATGAAGCCTTGCGAGAAGGCGTACATGTCGAGCGTCTCGGTCGCCACGCCCGGCCCGCCGCGCGTCATCACATAAATCAGGTCGAAGGAGCGCAGCGATTCGATCATCTTGACGAACATCAGGCTGATCAGCGGCGCCTTCAGCATAGGCAAGGTCACATAGGCATGGATCTGCCAGCGTTTGGCGTGGTCGAGCCGCGCCGCTTCGATCGGCTGCGGCGGCAAGGTCTCCAGAAGCTTCAGCACGATGACGGCAAAGAACAGTCCCCACTGCCACACATCGACCGAGGCGACGGCAAACAGGGCCGTCGCTGGCTTCGAAAGCGGGTCGAAGATCAGCCCGCCGGTGATCAGCCGGTAGGGGTAGGTGGCGATGCCGTAGAGCGGATGATAAGCGAACTTCCACACGAAAGCCGCCGACACGCGCGGCAACAGCACCGGGATGATGAACAGCAGGCAGTAGATGTTGCGGAGCCGCGGCGACGCCACTTCGAACATCAGCACGCCGAGCCCGATCGCCACCATCATCGTTGCCACCACGGTGACGATTTCCCACTTCACCGAAACCCAGACCGCGTTGAGGAAACGCCGGTCGGCGAACAGGTCGATGAAGTTCGACAGCCAGACCCAGGAATAGTCCGACGAGCTGAGCTCGCGGTTCTGCAGCGCAATGACGATGGCGTAGAGCGTCGGCACCATCGACAGCACCAGGAGAATGGCGAGCGTCGGAACCAGAAACGTCACGGGCAGGGAAGAGCGTCGGCGCATTGCCTATCCTCGGGCTGTGCCTTTTTGGAGAGACCCGCGGCGCCCCCGCCCGGCCACCGGGCCAAGGCCGGGTACGCGCGCCGCGGGCGGGAGGATTACTTCTTCTTCACCAGCTCGTTGGCGTAGGCCTCGAGTTCGTCGAGGCCGCCCTTGACGTCGGTGCGCGTGCCGGTGACCAGCTCTTCCAGGATGATGCCCCAGCGGTCGCCGAGATCCGGCCAGCGCGGATCCTGCCAGAAGTTCACCGCCGTCACCTTGCCGGTATCGGCAAGCGCCTGGCCGAGATCGGCGCCGTAAATGTCGGCGAACTCCTTGCTGGACAGCACGCTGGTGCGGTTGAGCTCGCCGAATTGGTGCGCGTCGAGCCGGCGCTTCTCGTTCTCCTTCGACGTCGCCCAGGCGATGAACAGGCCGGCGCATTGCTTCGCGGCGTCATCGGCATTGGCCTTGGCGGCGATGGCGAGGCCGTGGCCGTAGCCGCCGCCGGTCAGTGGCGAGGGCGGCGGCAGGAAGCCGATCTTGCCGACCACTTGCGAGGTCTTCGGGTCGACCGCCATGCCCGACAGCGGCGTCGATTCGACCAAGATGGCAACTTGGCCCGACAGGAAGGCGCCGGTCGATTCATCCCAGCTGCCGGTCTGCGTGCCGGGCGCTGAATCCTTGAACAGTTTAAGATAGGTCTCGGTCGCTTTGACCGCGGCTTCGGAGTTGAAAGCCGGCTTGTCACCGTCGAACCATTTTCCGCCATAGGCCTTGAAGAACGGCATCCAGCGCCAGACATTGGCGCCCGAGCCACGCGCGCCGCGCAGCGCGATGCCGTACATGCCCTTGTCGGGATCGGTCAGCTTCGGCACGTCGGCGATCAACTCGTCCAGCGTCTTCGGCGGCTGGATGCCGGCGGCTTCCAGAATGTCCTTGCGGTAGACCATCAGGTCGCCGCCGCCGGTCAGCGGCGCGAACCACACCTTGCCGTCATAGGTGGCGACCTTCTGCCGGCCCGGGTCGAAATCGGCGTAGTCGTAGTCAGCCGGGTAATAGTCGGTGAGCGGCACGATCCATTTCGACGAGGCGAACAGCGCGACATTGGCTTCGTCGACATAGTAGACGTTGTAGTTGCCGACCGTGGACGCATCGGCGCGCGACTTTGCCCGGCGGTCGTTCTCGTTGAGATAGTCGATCTGGAAGCTGGCGCCGGCCAGTTTCTGGAACTCGTCCTTGGACGCCTCCAGCAGCGTCAGCCCGTCACGCGGTTGCGCCAGCACCTTGACCGGCGCCGAGCAGACCGGCGCCGCCAGCGCCATGGTCGAGAGGGTCGTGGTAAGCATGAAAGCTGCGCTTATGCTCGCAGCGAGCCGAATTGGTTTCATTGATTTTCTCCTCCAGGAACAGTCGCAGGAAGCGGAAGTCTTCGGTTGCGCGATCCTCGCCATCGCCCGAGCGACAAGCCACCCATCGCCAAAATGAGGAGTTGCTAAAGGCCGCGCTAGAAGCCCCGTTGCAGCAGACCTGTACTTTTATGCATTGTGCGCTGCAAAATCAGGCCCGCCTGCACGGCCTCTGTCACATGAGTACCGATGGAGTGAGGAAGGCCGGTTTTCAGGCGCGCATCGTCATCCGCTGCTTCGACAGCTTGCGGTAGGATGACGGCGTCATCCGGTGCTTGCGCAGGAAGGCGCGGTTGAAGTTGGAGATGTTCATGTAGCCGACCTGGAAGCAGATGTCGGTGATCGGAATATCGGTGTCCGCCAGCAGCTTGCAGGCTTGCCAGAGCCGGAGCTTGGCGATGTGGTCGCTGAAACTGTTACCGGTGTTTTTCTGGAAGAAGCGCGAAAACGTGCTTTCGCTCATCCCCGCCAGCTTCGCCGCCTCCGGCAGCTTCAGGTCCTCGGCGAAGTGCTGGAAGAGATAGGTCAGCGTGCGCTGGATGATGTCCAGCGAGGTTGCGTCGAGCGCGGGTGAGAAATCCGGCGAGGACAAAAGCTCGTATTCGTCTGTCCTGGCCAGCAGATCGACCAGTTCGAGGAAGAGGCAAAACCGGGCGAGCCCGTGCACGGTGCCCATCCGTTCCATCAGCGCAGCGCCGTCGAGCGCGGCGCGGCCATGGAAGACGATGCCGCGCAGCGATCGCTCCAGGAACGGTTCTAGTTCGCGCAGCTCCGGCAGCAGTCCCGCCGAGCCGCGCAGCCGCTGCGGATCGAATTGCAGCACGATGTCGCGTCCTTCGATCAGCTCGCCGGGTTGCACCGATGTCACCCAGTCATGCGGCAGCCCGCCGCCGACGATGCTCAGGTAGCCCGGCCCGAATTCGCCGATGTGATCGCCGACCAGCGCGACCCCGGAAGACTTCCTCAGGAGATGGATCTCGTATTCCGGATGAAAATTCCAGACATTGCGTTCCCAGGGATAGTCGTCGAGCCGCCACAGGAAACTGTCGCTCGCCTCGGTGACGATGTGCTCGAAAGCCGGCACCGTGCGAGGGATCGCGGCCGTGTTCTTTCTGCGCCTGAATGCCATCGTCTGCTCTCCGGGGCGTATGAGGAAGCGACTGGTTTCGGGTAATCCGTAGCAGTCTGTTGCCCGCAAGTGAACGATGTCTGCCTCAGCGATTTCAACGCCGGCTCTCGATGATCTCGATGAAGCGGGCGAACAGCCCGGCCTGGGATTTGATGCCGAGTTTGCGATGGATGTTGCGGCGATGGACCTTCACCGTTCCCGGCACGATGCGCATGGCTCTTGCGATCGACTCGGTGGAATGCCCCTGCAGCACCAGATCGACGACATGCTTTTCGCGCGGGGTCAGCGACAGGCTTTCCCAAATGTGGGCGCGGTCGAACTCGTTGACGGCGGCGATCGTCTCGCCCTGCTCCGCTTCGTCCTGCTCCTCGGCCGCAAGTGCGGGCCAGCGCAACCGGGCGAAGTTGATGACCGCCGGCGCCATGTCGCGCAGCAGCCTGGCATCGGCGGTGCCGAAGGGACCCGAGGCGTGCAATCGCATCAGCGACAGCACCAGCGCATCCTTGCCGGGCAGCGGCACGAAGAAGCCGACCTCCTCGGCCAGCCTTGTCTGGCTATAGTAGGTGCGAAAATACTCGCTGGCATAGAAGCGGTCGGGCGCCAGTTCGCGCATGCGCCAGAACCCCTCCTTGCGCTCCACCGCCGCGTGATGAAATGGGTCGAGCAGATAAGGTCCTTCCTGATAGAGCGTGACGAAGACATGGCTCTCGTCAGGCGAGAAGGTTTCGAACAGCAGCGGCGGCCGCGAGGCGCCGCGGTAACCGAAGATCACGCAGTGGTCGAAGCCGACATGCTGGCTCAACCAGCCGACCATTGCCTTGCCGAACAGGTCGCCGCTGATCTCTCGCGTCGCCGCGACAAGGGCTGCGAGCCGGCTGTATTCGTCGGTGCGGGACGCACTCAATCTATACCCCCTTAAACGAGAAAATAGATCAGATATACCACCAGCGAGGTATATACTAGACGCCATTGGCTCTGGTAGCGTCCTGGAATAGCCCTGTTGCTGGAGCCAGCACTTTGACCGCAGTGCCCGACATCGAGTTTCGCGGCGTCACCAAGCGCTATGGCGCCGTGACCGCCGTCAGCGGCATCGATCTGGCTGTGCCGCCCTCCGCCTTTGTCGCCCTTCTCGGACCGTCCGGCTGCGGCAAGACCACATGCCTGCGCATGATCGGCGGCTTCGAGCAGCCGAGCGAAGGCCAGGTGTTCATCCGTGGCCGGGACATGGCCGGAACGCCGCCCTATCGCCGGCCGGTCAACATGGTGTTCCAGCAATACGCGCTGTTTCCGCACCTCGATGTGGAAGCCAATGTGTCCTACGGGTTGCGCCAGGCACGGCCGCGCCTGTCGTCGCAGGAAATCGGCCGGCGCGCCGGCGAGGCGCTCGAAATGGTGCGGCTCGCCGGCTATGGCCGCCGCAAGATCCACGAACTCTCCGGCGGCCAGCAGCAGCGCGTCGCGCTGGCGCGCGCACTGGTCAACAAGCCGGCCGTGCTGTTGCTCGACGAGCCGCTGGCGGCGCTCGACAAGAAACTGCGCACCGATATGCAGATCGAGTTGCAGAACCTGCAGCGCGAGATCGGCATCACCTTCGTGCTGGTCACCCACGACCAGGAGGAAGCGCTGTCGATGAGCGACTTCGTCTGCGTCATGAATGGCGGCCGCATCGTACAGCTCGGCCAGCCGAGCGAGATCTATGACGAGCCGGCCGACCTGTTCGTCGCCGACTTCGTCGGCAAGACCAATTTGTTGAGCGGCAAGGTTGCCGGGCATACAGGCGATCTTGTCAATGTGGCGCTGACGGACGGAACCGTCATTGCCGCGCGCAAACGAACCGCCTTGCAGCAGGGCGAGACCGTTTCTGTCAGCCTGCGTCCTGAATCGCTAAGCCTCGGCTCCACCAAAGGCAGCCCTTTCAAGGGCATCGTGCGCAACCGGATCTTCTTGGGCTCGACGGCGGAATACGCCATCGAGGTGCAGGGCATCGGAACGCTGCTGGCCAAGGCCGACCATGTGATCGGCCATGGCAATCTCTTCAAGCCGGGCGAACCCGTCGCCATCGGCTTTGCCTCTGGGACGCCGCTGGCGTTTCCGGAGAACAAGAACAACGGGACCAACCAGAGGGTAGCAAAAAATGTCGAAATCATATCGTGACGGACTGCCGATTAGCCCCGAGAACTTCGTCGACCAGCTGATGCGCCTGAAGCGCGGCTCGATCGGCCGCCGCGATTTCCTCGGCCTCACCGGCCTGGGCATCGCAACCGCGGTGATGGCGCGCGAGCTCGGCATCATGCCGACGCCGGCCTTCGCCGCCGAAAACCTCGGCGACCGCATGTCGATCGCCACCTGGCCGAACTATCACGACCCGCAGACCTTCGAGAATTTCAAGAAGGACACCGGCGTCGCCGTCGAGGTCAACGTCTTCGGCTCCAATGAGGAGATGCTTGCCAAGCTGCAGGCCGGCGCCTCGGGCTGGAGCCTGTTCGTGCCGACCAACTACACGATCTCGACTTACAAGAAACTCGGCATCATCGATCCGCTCGACATGGCCAAGCTGCCGAATTTCGACGGCTCCCAGGAGGACCCGCGCTTCACCTCGGAAGGCACGATCGACGGCACGACCTACGCGGTGCCGAAGAACTGGGGCACCACCGGCTTCGCCGTCAACACCAAGAAGCTGGCCAAGCCGATGACGAGCTGGAAGGAGTTCTGGGACATCGCCATGGCTGAGGGCGATGGCCGCACCATGGTGCATGACTACCAGCTGACCACCATCGGCAACGCGCTGAAATATTACGGTTATTCCTTCAACTCGCTGAAGCAGGACGAGCTCGCCAAGGCCGAGGAGCTGCTGCTCAAGGTCAAGCCGCATCTGTTCGCGGTCTCGTCCGACTACCAGCCGGGAATGCGGGCGGGCGACGCCTGGATGACCATGTGCTGGACGAATGACGGCGCGCAGTTGCATCGCGATATCCCGGAGATCGCCTACGTGCTGGGCAAGGAGGGCGGCGAAATCTGGACCGATTTCTACGCCATCCCGAAGGACGCGCCGAACAAGCCGGCCGGCTATGCCTTGCTCAATTATCTGATGACCCCGGAGGTTGCTGTGAAGGAGCATCTCGCCAATGGCGCGCCCTCGACCGACGCGCGGGTCAACAAACTGCTGCCCAAGGAAGTGCTCGACAATCCGATCCTTTACCCGGCGGCCGACCTGTTGACACCGCTGGAGTTTGGTGCGGCGGCGACGCTGACCGACCCCGGCCGCGCCGAACTGATGGCGCGCTTCAAGTCGGCTTGAGGCTGGCCTGACGCAAACGGAAAACCGGCGGGCCTATGTCCGCCGGCATCGGGGCGGTTTCCATGCACGGCAACAGATTTCGGTATAACATCCTGACGGCGCTGCTGCTCGCTCCGGCTACAGCGTGGCTGGTGGTGTTTTTGGTGTTGCCGTTCATCGCCATTGCCGTGTTCAGCGTCGGCGAGCGGGCGCCGGAGGGCGGCTATCAGGCCGCCTTCACGCTGGCGCAATACGCCAATCTCCCGGCAAGGGCGACCGCCTTCTGGAACACGATGATGCTGGCGCCTGTGGGCGCGCTTGCCTGCCTGCTCGTCGCCTACCCGGTTGCCTACTATCTCGCCCTGAAGGCGCCGGAGCGCTGGCGGCTGATCCTGCTTGCGCTCGTCGTCATTCCGTTCTGGACCAGCCTTTTGATGCGCACCTACGCCTGGATGTACATTCTGGGCGGACGCGGCATTCCCGCACTGCTGGCCTTTGTCGGCATCGAGGATGTCAGGTTGATCAACACGCCGGGCGCCGTGCTGCTCGGTATCGTCTATGGCTATTTGCCCCTCATGATCCTGCCGATCTATGTCAGTCTCGAGCGGCTCGACCGAAGGCTGCTGGAAGCCTCCGCCGATCTCGGCGCGACCCCGCTCTCAACCTTTCTGGGGGTGACGCTGAAGCTGTCGCTGCCGGGCGTGATGACCGGCTTCTCGCTGGTCATGATCCTGCTGCTCGGAGAATACCTGATCCCGACGCTGCTTGGCGGCGGCAAGGTGTTCTTCATCGGCAATGCGCTGGTCGACCTGTTCCTGCAGTCGCGCAACTGGCCGTTCGGATCGGCCATCGCCATCACGCTGGTGGCGGTTTCGGTGGTGGTGCTGATCGCGGCAAACCGTATCTCGACACGGGTGTCGGGCGCCCGCAGGGTGGATCTGATCTGATGCGCGCCTTCGTCACAGCCGTCTTCGCCTTCCTCTATCTGCCGATTGCGTTGGTCGTGCTGTTTTCCTTCAACGCCGGCCGCCATGCCAGCGAGTTCACGGGCTTTTCGGTGCAGTGGTACGGCACCGCGCTGTCGAACCCGTTCCTGGTCGAGGCGCTGAAGAACAGCCTGTTCATCGCCACCACCAGCGCGCTTCTGGCGGCGGTGTGCGGCACGGCAGCAGCGCTCGGCCTCGCGCGGGTCGGGCCCAGAACCCGCGCCGTCTTCGACGCGCTGATGGGTGCCGCGATCGTCGTTCCCGGCGTCGTCATCGGCATCTCGACGCTTGTCGCGCTGGTCCAGCTGTTTGGCGTGCTCAACCCGTTCCTCGCCTCGATCTGGCCAAACGACCAGCCGCCGCGCCTGTCTCTCGGCTATGGATCGATCATCGCCGCCCACGGCCTGTTTTCGATGGCGTTGGTGACGATAATCGTCGGCACGCGTCTCGCCAGCCTCGACCGCAACCTGGTCGAGGCCTCGAGCGATCTCTACGCCACGCCGCTGACGACGTTTCGCTCGATCGTGCTGCCGCAGATCATGCCGGCGGTGATCGCCGGCTTCCTGCTCGCCTTCACCTTCTCCTTCGACGATTTCATCGTCGCCTTCTTCGTCGCCGGCGCGCAGACGACGCTGCCGATCTATGTCTTCGCCTCGATCCGGCGCGGCGTGACGCCGGAAATCAACGCCATCGCCACCATCGTGCTCGTCGCCTCGGTTCTTCTGGTGGTGCTTGCCCAATGGCAGCTGCGCCAGCGCCAGCCGTCAAACTGAACAAGCCATCCAGCTGAAAGACAAATTCATGCTCCTCAAAGACCGCATCGCCGTGGTGACGGGCGCCGGTTCCGGCATCGGCCGCGCCGGCGCCATGATCATGGCCAGGGAAGGCGCGCTGGTGGTCATCGCCGACCGGGATAAGACCAGCGGCGAGGCGACAGCGGCGAGTATCCGCGCGGCTGGCGGGCAGGCCGAGGCCATTGTCACCGACGTCTCTGACGACGCGGCGGTAGGGCAGCTCATCACAGGCACTCTCGGCAAAAATGGCCGCATCGACATTCTGCACAATCACGCCGGCATCCAGGTCGGCGGCACGCTGACCGAGGTCGAAGTCGATGGTATGGATGCGTCCTGGCGCATCAATGTACGGGCGCAGTTCCTGGCCGCGCGGCTGGTCATGCCGGCAATGGTCGCGCAAGGCGGCGGCGTCATCCTCAACACGGCCTCGAATTCCGGCGTGTTCTACGATCGCGAAATGATCGCCTATGCCACCTCCAAACATGCGGTTGTGGCGATGACCAGGCAGATGTCGCTCGACTATGCCCGGCACAATGTGCGCGTCAACGCGCTCTGCCCCGGTTGGGTCGACACGCCCTTCAACGAGCCGTTCATCGCCCAGATGGGCGGACGCGAGGCGATCGAGACCTATGTCCGCACCAAGATTCCGATGGGCCGCTGGGCGAGCGCCGAAGAGATCGCCGAAGCGATCCTGTTCCTCGTCTCCGACCGCTCATCCTTCATGACCGGCCAGGCACTGGTGATCGACGGCGGCGAAAGCATCGGCTGATCTAGAGCAATTCCAGGAAAAGTGTGTAACGGTTTTCCGTCCGGAATTGCGTAAAACAAATAAGGGCAGCCGGATAGGAGGGTTCCCGCCTCTGGCTCAATCGCCGGCTGCCCGTCCTCCCTTGCCTTCATGCCGCATTTCGTCCAATAGAACGACGCAAACGCTGCGAAACCGAAGGTTTTGCCGTTTGGAAGTGCGGCTTCCGGCCTCGTTGCCGACGCGCCGCAATCGGAAAGAGCAGGACAATGTCTGCGATCGAAGCCGGCGCTCGTGCGCCGGAAAATCTTTGGCGTCAGGAAATCAGGGCGACGCTGGCGCTGGCCTGGCCGATGGTGCTGACCAATCTCGGCCAGACCGCGATGACCGCCACCGACGTCATGATGATGGGGCGTCTGGGCGCGGACACGCTGGCCAGCGGCGCGCTTGGCGCCAATCTCTATTTCATGCCGCTGATCTTCGGCCTCGGCCTGATGCTGGCGACCTCGCCGATGATCGCCACCGAGCTTGGCCGCCGGCGCTATTCGGTGCGCGATTTGCGCCGTACCGTGCGGCAAGGGCTGTGGCTGGCGATCCTGATCTCGATCCCGATCTGGATCGTGCTGTGGCATGGCGAGGCCATTCTGCTGGCCATGGGCCAGGAGCCGGCGCTCGCCCACCAGGCCGGCATCTATCTGCGCTGGCTGGAATGGGCGGTGCTGCCGTTCTACGGCTATATCGTGCTGCGCTCGTTCATCTCGGCGCTGGAGCGGCCAGGCTGGGCGTTGGTCATCGTTTTCGTCGCCGTCGCCTGCAACGCCTTTTTCAACTGGGTGTTCATGTTCGGCAATCTCGGCGTCACCTCGATGGGCATTGCCGGTTCGGGGCTGGCGACCACGCTGTCGAGCACGCTGATGTTCTGCGGCCTGGCAGCCGTGGTGATGCTGGAGAAGAAGTTCCGCCGCTACCGCCTGTTCGGCCGCTTCTGGCGCTCCGACTGGCCGCGCTTCAAGGGTCTGGTGCGGCTCGGCATGCCGATCGCCGGCATCCTCGCCTTCGAGGTGACGATCTTCAACGCCGCAGCCCTGCTGATGGGCCTGATCGATGCGGATTCGCTCGCCGCGCACGCCATCGCCATCCAGATCGCCTCGATCTCCTTCATGGTGCCGCTCGGCCTCAACCAGGCGGTCACCGTGCGTGTCGGGCTGGCGCATGGCGCCGGCAATCCGGCAGGCGTTTCGCGCGCTGGCTGGACCGCCTTCGTCATCGGCGTCTCGTCCATGGCGCTGATGGCGCTGGTGATGGTGCTGTGGCCGCATCTGTTGATCGGCGCCTTCATCGACATGACCGATCCGGCCAATGCCAGGGTGATCGCGCTGGCCGTGTCGTTCCTTGCCTTTGCGGCGCTGTTCCAGATCTTCGACGGCGCGCAGGCCGTTGCCGCCGGCATGCTGCGCGGCCTGCACGACACCAAGGTGCCGATGATCTATGCCGCGATCGGCTATTGGGGCATCGGCCTGCCGCTCGGCGTGCTGCTCGCCTTCCATTTCGGCCTGCACGGCGTCGGCATTTGGATCGGCCTGGCGTCAGGTCTGGCCGTGGTGGCGGTGCTGCTGCTCGCGCGCTGGCTGCGGCGGGATCGGATCGCGCCGCCGCTCGTCTTCAGCCATTAAAAGCAAAACGGCCGCCGGGTTCGGCGGCCGTTCTCGTTTGGCGTGGCTGCGCTCAGCTCCCGTCCGACGACATCGCGCCGAGCAGTCTGCGTATATCGCCGAACCTGGCGATCGAGCCGAACACCAGTGCCGCCACCGCGACGAAGAACACCGACACCGAAGCCATGGTCGGTGTGTAGCCGTAGCGCAGCGCGTTGAAGATCTTGATGGGCAGCGTCTCGGTGGTGAAGCCGATCGTCATGTAGGCGACGATGTATTCGTTGAGCGACAAGACGAAGGCGAAGGCGTAGCCCGAGACGAGGTAGGGCAGGATCAACGGCAGCACCACGGTCTTCAGCACTGTGCGGTCATCGGCGCCCATGGTCGCCGCGGCCTCGACCAGCGAGCGGTCGATCGAGGCAAAGCCGAGCGACAGCGTCACCAGCGGCAGCGTCACGAAGAAGATGGCGTGGCTGATTATGGCGGTGAAGAACTGGCCGAACAGCCCGACCGTCGCCCAGAAGGAGAGGAAGCCGAGCGCGGTGATGACCGGCGGCAGGATGAAGGGGGCAAGCCCCAGCACCTGGAAGATGTTCGCCCATGGCGCGATGCGCCGCCACAGGAACCAAGCCAGGGGCAGCGCGACCGCCACGGCAATGGCTGCCGAGCAGACGGCCAGCGTCACCGAATGGATCAGCGCCAGCCGCCATTCCGGATCGGTGAAGATCTGGGCGTACCAGGCGAGCGAGAAACCGACCGGCGGGAAGCTGAGCTCCTGGCGCGAATTGACCGACACGCCGGCGACGACGATCAGCGGCGCCGCCAGGAACAAAGCGACGATGGTGAAATAGACACGGCGCAGCAAGGTCGCGGTCATAGGGCGTTCTCCCTTCGTCCGACGAGCAGTGTCAATCCGACCAGCGCCAGCGAGATCAGCACCAGGAACACCGCCATTGCGGCCGCGAACGGCATGTTGGACTGGTAGATCGCCTGGTCGGTGATCAGCACCGACAGCGTCCAGTGTTGCGGCCGTCCCAGAATCTGCGGCAAAAGATACGAGCCGAGGGCGAACACGAAGACCATGATCAGTGTCGCCACAATGGTGTTGCGCAGTGCCGGCGCGACGACGGTGAAGAAGGCGCGGATCGGCGAGGCGCCGAGCGTGCGCGCTGCCTCGAGCAATGTCGGGTCGAGGCGCACGAGGGCGGGGTACAGCACCAGGATCGTATAGGGCAGCGCCTGGTAGACCATGCCGGTCAGCACCGCGCCAAAAGTCGGCAGCAGCGCCACCGGCTTGTCCATCAGCCCGATCGCCACGAACAGATTGGTGATGCCGGCGGTGCGCGAAAACAGCGTCGACCAGGCAAAGCCGATGATGACTTCCGACAGCGACAGCACCGACAGCAGGCCGACCAGCCACAGCGTCTGCACACGGCGCGGCCGACGGGTCAAAAGGTAGGTGAAGGGAAAGGCGATGGCCACGCAGCAGACGGCGACCAGCACCGCCAGCAGCAGCGAAAAGCCGAGCACGCCGCCGAAGAACACCGACAGGAAGCGGGCGTAATTGTCGAACACGAAATCCGGCGTGTAGAAACCGGACGGGTTGCGCTTGAAGAAGCTCACCGCGATCATCGTCGAGAACGGCACGACGAAGAAGACGATCAGCATCAGCGCCGGAAAGAACAGCGGCGTGTAGTCGGCTATCGACTTCGGCGCTTCGCGTCTCATGCGCCGAGCACCACGCAGCTTGCCGGCGGCAGTGTGACGCCGACCTTGGCGCCGACCGGCACGTCATGCCGCTCGCGCGGCGTCGTCACCGCAATGATGCTGGTGCCGCCGACGTCGACGAAGGTCTCGATGGTGCCGCCGAGATCGCGCACGAAACTCACCTCGCCGGTGATGGCCGAGCCGCCGGGGCTGCCGAGATGCACATCCTCGGGGCGGACCGATACAGACGCTTTAGTCTGACCCGCCGGCATGGCAAGACCTGGAATGGCTGTGCCCAGAATGGTGGTGCGCCCGGTGCTGTCGATCTCGGCCGGCAGCAGATTGGTGATGCCGATGAAGTCGGCGACGAAGGCGTCGGCCGGCTTGCGGTAGATCTCGATCGGCGGCGCCGCCTGCAGGATCCTGCCGTGGCCCATGACGACGACGAGGTCGGCCATGGTCATGGCTTCGCGCTGGTCGTGGGTGACGACGATGGTGGTGATGCCCAACCGCTGCTGCAACTGGCGCAGTTCCACCTGCATGGCCTCGCGCAGTTTGGCGTCGAGCGCCGACAGCGGCTCGTCGAGCAGGAACAGTTTCGGCGACAGCGCCAAGGCCCGTGCAATTGCCACGCGCTGGCGCTGACCGCCCGACAGTTTGGACACCGGGCGGTCGGCAAAGCCGGTCAGATGGATGAGGCCTAGCAACTCGTCGACGCGCTTCTTCTGCTCCTCCTTCGAGGCGCCGCGAATGCGCAGCGCATAGGCGATGTTGTCGCCAACAGAGAGATGCGGAAACAGCGCCAGCGACTGGAACACCATGCCGAGATTGCGCTTGTGCGTCGGCAAAGGCGTGATGTCCTCGCCGTCGAGCACGATGGCGCCGCTGGTCGGCTCCTCCAGTCCGGCAATCATGCGCAGCAGCGTGGTCTTGCCGCAGCCCGATGGGCCGAGCAGACACACGAACGTGCCATGCGGCACGTTGAGCTGGACATTGTCGACGGCGGCGAAGTTGCCGAATTTTTTGGTGACGGCGTTGATATCTAGTCCGGACATGCTCATCCCTCTCAGGCTGTGCGCTGGAGCAATTCCAGGAAATGGCCGGCGGAGGAAATCCGGCGGCCGATCAGTTTTCAAGCGGAACGGGCGGCTCAGCCGACGATCAGCTCGGTCCACTTCTGGTTGATCCAGTCGGCCTTCGACGTATAGAGGTCATAGCGCGGGATGATCGGATCGATATCCGACGACACCGCGGCGAACTCTTCCGGCTTGAGGTCGAGCACCTCTTTCTTCAGCGTAGGCGTGGTGCCGACCTTGCGCGACATCAGACCCTGCATCGACGGCTGGCTCATATAGTCGATGAATGCATGCGCCTCGTCGACCTTGGTCGAGGCGCGCGACAGCACCCAATTGCCGGAATCCTGGATGCCGCCTTCCTTCGGGAAGGTCGAGCGGACATGGAAGCCGTCGGCGACCGCGAGGCCGGTGACGTCGTGATAATACTGGCCCATCGGGATCTCGCCCGACTTCAGCGCCTGCTCGAACTGCGCCTCGTCGCGATACCACAGCCGGACATTCGGCTTGAGCTCGGCGAGCTTTTCGAACGCCTTGTTCAGTCCGTCCTCGGTGTCGAGCGCATTGGTGCCGCCCATGAAGGTCTTGGCTGTCACTTCGAGCAGGAACGAGTTCGAGGCAAGTGCCAGGAGGCCAAGCTTGTCCTCATTGGCCTTGTCCCACAGAGTCTCCCATGAGGTCGGCGCATCCTTGTAGACGTCGGTGTTGGAGACCAGCGTGATCCACCAGGCGACGGCGCCGATGCCGGCGACCCGGCCATCCGGATATTTGTTGACGAAGCGCGGCAAGAGGTCGTTGTAGTGCTTGAACTTCGACGTATCGAGCGGCGTCCACAATTCGGTCGACTGGCCCTTCAGCGTCGAGGTCTGCGACATCATCGAAAGGTCGGCCGGCGCCTGGCCGGCCTTGGACGCCTGTTCGAGCTGCACCAGCCAGGCTTCGCCGGTCGGCTCGGCGACCGATTCCACTGCAATGCCGGTGGCCTTGGTAAAATCTGGGAAGACGTGCTCGTCAAAGGATTTCTTGAAATAGCCGCCATAGACGCCGACCTTCAGCGACTTGTCCTGCGCGCGCAGGATCGACGGCATGGCGAGCACGCCGGCTGTAGCGAGGCCCGCACCAAGCACGCCGCGCCGTGTCAGGGATTTTCCGATCAGTCTGTTCATCTGGTTTCTCCTCAGTTGATGCCGTTCCCGGCAGGTTCCCTTCACGCACTGTCGCCCCCTGGCGTCAGTGGGCCGCCGCTCGTTGTTCGAGCGTACGGGCGTATTGCGTCAGTGGAAAGCACATGACGAAGAAGATCAGCGCCACCAGCCCGTAGACCTTGAACGGTTCGAAGGTGGCGTTGTTGATGGCGTTGGAGGTTCTGACCAGCTCCTCGAAGCCGATGATCGAGGTCAGCGCCGTCGATTTGATCAACTGCACCAGGAAGCCGACGATCGGCGCCCTTGTGATCGAGAACGCCTGCGGCAGGATGATCAGCCTGAGCTCCTGCAGGCGGTGCAGGCCGAGGCTGGCGCCGGCATCCCACTGTCCCAACGGCAGCGCATCGACGCCGCTGCGCCAGATCTCGGCCAGATAGGCGCTGGCGAAGAAGGTCAGGCCGAGCACCGCTGCCGTCCATGGCTCGATGCGCAGGCCGAGCATCGGCAGGCCGAAGAACATCAGGAACAGCTGCATCAACAGCGGCGTTCCCTGGAACAGGGCGATGTAGCCGGAAGCGACCCGCTGGCTCCATTTATTCTCTGCGATCCTGAAGAACAGCACGATCAGCCCGACCAGCGCCCCGCCGACAAAGGCGGCCAGCGACAACAGCACCGTCCAGCGGGCGGCGAGCAGCAGATTGCGAACGATGTCCCAGAAGGTGAATTCGATCATGTGACACCTGCCCCCAATACGCGGCGCCCGCCTGTGACCAGCAGCCGGCGCAAGGCCATGGACAGGACGAGGTAGACCAGGGTCACGACGAAATAGGTTTCGAAGGACCGGAAGGTGCGGGCTTGCAGCATGTCGGCCTCATAGGTCAGCTCGCGCACGGCGATCTGCGACACCACGGCCGATTCCAGCATCATGATGACGATCTGGCTGGTCAGCGCCGGGTAGATCACCTTGAGCGCCTGCGGCAGCACGATCTTGACAAACACCTGGCGTGGCCGAAGCCCGAGTGCCAAGGCGGCTTCCGTCTGTCCGCCGGGCACGGCATCGAGGCCGGCGCCGACGATTTCAATCGTGTAGGCCGCCATGTTGAGCGTCATTGCCAGCATGGCGGCCAGGATCGGATCGAGCCTTATGCCGAGGCTGGGCAGGCCGAAGAAGATGAAGAACAGCTGCACCAGGAACGGCGTGTTGCGCATCACCTCGACATAGACCGCGATGGCGCGCTTCACGAATACCGGGCCGTTGCGCCGGCCGGCAGCGCCCAGGATACTGAGCAGCGTGCCCACGAGCGTGGTCACGACGATCAACAGGATCGTCGTGGCCGCGCCGCGCGCGATGTCGCCCACAGCACCTGGGAGCCAGGCAAAGGCCACGAGAACTCAATCCTTGAGGTTGTCGGGATTGAGCGGCGTCTTCAGCCAGGCCTTCGAGCTCTCATCGAGCTTGCCGTCGGCCAGCATCTTGGCAACCGCATCATTGACCGCCGTCTTCAGCCGGTCCTCTTTCTTGTTGAGGCCGATATGCGAAGGCGAGGTCAAGAGCTGGAACTTCTGCTCCGGCTTCAGCGCGTCCTGCTTGGCCAGCACCTGCGCGCCGACATCATTGCCGACCACCATCAGCTGCGTCTGGCCGGAGATGAAGGCTTGGATGACGGAGTTGTAGTTGTCGAAGCGCTTGATGTCGGCCGATGCCGGCGCCGCCTCGGTCAGCGACGTATCCTCCAGCGTGCCGCGATTGACGGCGATCGACTTGTCGGCGAGATCTTCCTTGCCTTTGACCGAAAGCGCTGCCGGACCGATGACGGCGATGTAGTAGGGCGCATAGGCGGCGGCGAAATCGATCACCTCCTCGCGCTCCTTGGAATAGCCGACGCTCATCAGGATATCGACGCGCTTGTCGGTGAGATACGGGATGCGGTTCTGGCCGGTGACGCTGACCAGATTGAGCTTCACCTTGAGTGAATCGGCGATCGCCTGCGCGACGTCGACGTCGTAACCCTTGATGCTCATATCGGCGCTGGCCGAGGAGAAGGGCGGAAAGTCGGAGAAGATGCCGACATTGATGGCGCCGGCCTTGGTGATGTCGTCGACGGCATCGGCATGGGCCTGGGAGGCGAAGCCGAGGCCGGCGAGCATCAGCGCGGCGGCGATGGTTGATTTCATTTGGATTGTCATTGGTATTCCCCTTCTGGAAGCTTGTTTGTTTTGGAAACGGCCGCCGGCTCCAGCGCGGCGGCCGCCTTTGCGTGTGAAATCCGTCAGGCCCCCTTGCCGGTGATCGCCGAGCTGAACACCATCAGGCTCAGGATCTCGAACAGGACCTGGGCGCCGACATGGGCGGTGTTGGTGGTCGCGTCATATTGCGGCGCCACCTCGACGACGTCGCCGCCGATGATGTTGAGGCCTTTCAAGCCGCGCAGCAGTTCGAGCACCTCGCGCGTCGTCAGGCCGCCGATTTCCGGCGTGCCGGTGCCTGGCGCGAAGGCCGGATCGACACTGTCGACGTCGAAGGAAATGTAGGTCGGGCCGTCGCCGACGATTTTGCGCGCCTTCTCGATGATGGCGGGGATGCCGAGACCCGTCACCTCTTCGGCATGCACGACCGTCATGCCGGATTCGTAGGTGAACTCCCACAGATACTCGGCCGAGCCGCGGATGCCGATCTGGATGGTGCGGGTGGGGTCGAGCACGCCGTCCAGCACCGCGTTGCGGAACGGGCCGCCATGGTGGAACTTGGTCATGTCGAACAGCCCGCTTGTGTCGCAATGGGCATCGATGTGGATCATGCCGACCGGCGCCTTCTTGCCGACCGCCTTCAGGATCGGATGGCTGATCGAGTGGTCGCCGCCGACCGAAAGCGGCAGCACGCCGGCATCGACGATCTGGTTGGTGCGGCGCTCGATGTCTTCGTGGCTGACCTCCAGCCGGTAGCGGCTGCGGAACGGCGTATCGCCGATGTCGGCGACGCGCAGCTCATGCGTCGGCGCGCATTCCAGCACATGATTGTAAGGGCCGATGCGCTCGATGGCGCGCAGCGCCCTGGGTCCAAAGCGCGAGCCGGGCCGGTTGGTGACGCCGAGATCCATCGGCACGCCGATGATCGCCACCTGCAAATCGCCGAAATCCGGATTGTCGGCAGCGATTTCACGGTAGGGCGCGGCGAGGAAGGTGGGGATGCCGGCATAGGGCGCCAGCCTTGTGCCGCTCTTGGAGAAGATCTTGTCGGCGACCTTGCGGAACTTCGGGTCGAACATCTCGCCGCCATGGCTCTCGCCATACTTGCGGCGCAAGGCTTCCAGCTTGCCTCTGTCATAACCCATGTCGGTCTCCTCCTGCGGGCTGATGCATGCGGCCGTGGCGACATCTGCGAACTGACCATCATCCGGCCGGGTCGCTGTCCCGCTGGCTGCCTGTAGATTTTACGTCATTGATGCTGTTGACCTGCCAAAGTGTCCGGCAGCCGCATTGAAAAATCAATTGATATTGTTACGGTGCTGATTGTGAGAAAATCTCACAGAGTATCCGGTTGCTCATGGCCAAGCGTCTGCCCCCCTTGAATCCGTTGCGCGCCTTCGAGGCGACGGCGCGGCATGCCTCGCTGACCAAGGCGGCGAGTGAGCTCAACGTCACCCACGGCGCAATCAGCCACCAGATCAAGGCGCTCGAGCAATCACTCGGCGTAAAACTGTTCGAACGCACCGGACAGCGGGTAAAGCTCACCCCGCACGGCGCCGAATTGCTGCCGGCGGTCTCGACCGCCTTCGACGGCATCGCCGCAGCCACCCAGCGCATGACCAGGCCAGCCAGCGCCGGTACGCTGTCGGTCTCCTGCGTGCCGGCGCTGCTGCTTCTGTGGATGACGCCGCGGCTCGGCAGCTTCATGGCGCAATATCCTGATATCAGGTTGACGCTGATCCCGTCCAACGACCCCAAGGACATCCGCGCCCCACAGGTCGATGTCTGCGTGCTCTATGGCGACGGCAGCTGGACCGATTGCTGGATGCGCAAATGGTCGGGCCTCGAACTGTTCCCGGTGGTCAGCCCGACGCTGATCAACAACCGGCCGCTCCGCATCTGCCGGGATCTTGCTGGCCATGTCATCCTGCATGGCGATGATGGCCGCGAATGGCACACCTGGCTGGCCGCCGCCGATGGGCTCGACCTCGAACGTGGCCGCCGCCACCATCTCGGCGACGCCCGCACCGCGATCGAAGCCGCGGTGCACGGACATGGCGTGGCGCTCGGCGATTCCGTCACCGCCAGCATGCTGCTCGCCAGGGGCCTGCTGGTGGCGCCGTTCAGCCTGTCGGTGCCGGCGGTCGATGATTTCTACGTCGTCTGCCGCAACGAGATGCGTTCGGCGCCTATCGTGCAATTGTTCGTCGACTGGCTGTTCGCCGAAAAGGAACAGGCCGACAGCCGGGCCGACGCGCCGGTGGCCGGCCGCATCGGCAGCCGCAGGAAGCGTCCGGCGCTGCGGATGGTGGGCGCCAAGAGTTGAGGCTGGACCTGAGCGGCTGCTTTTTGTCGGGCCAGCCCGGAAAGCGGGAGGCGCTTTCAAAAATTCAATGCTAATAAGCTCTTGCCGGCAATTCCAGGAAAACTGTGCGGCGGTTTCCCGTCCGGAATTGCGTAAGAAGACGTGAGCAGCGAAGGCGACGGCAGGACATGGCAAGAACCGATATAGCGCGGCGCGTCTACAACCACACCTGGAAGCTGGACCCGATCGTCCGCAGCCTGCTCGACACCGATTTCTACAAGCTTCTGATGCTGCAGATGATCTGGGGCATGTACCCCAAGGTCGACGCCACCTTTTCGCTGATCAACCGCACCACCTCGGTGCGCCTGGCCGACGACATCGACGAAGGCGAATTGCGCGACCAGCTCGACCATGCCCGCACGCTGCGCTTCTCCAAAAAGGAGATGATCTGGCTTGGCGGTAACAATTTCTATGGCCGCAAGCAGATCTTCGAGCCGGAATTCCTCGCCTGGCTGGAAGGTTTTCGGCTGCCCGACTACGAGCTGTCCAAGCGCGACGGTCAGTACGAGCTCTCCTTCAGCGGTCCCTGGATGTACACCACCCTGTGGGAAATCCCGGCGCTGGCGATCATCAATGAGCTTCGTTCCCGCGCCGCCATGCGCGCCTTCGGTCCCTTCGCGCTTGACGTGCTCTATGCACGCGCCAAGGGGAAGATGTGGGCCAAGACCGAACGCTTGAAGGCGCTGCCCGGCATCCGCATCTCAGATTTCGGCACCCGCCGCCGCCATTCCTTCCTGTGGCAGCGCTGGTGCGTCGAGGCGCTCAAGGAAGGCATTGGCGAAGCCTTCACCGGCACCTCCAACGTGCTGCTGGCGATGGACAACGACCTCGAAGCGCTCGGCACCAACGCGCATGAATTGCCAATGGTGTTTGCCGCCCTTGCCAAGTCGGAAAAGGAATTGAAGGAATCGCCCTACAAGGTGCTGCAGGACTGGCAGCGCTATTATGGCGGCAACCTGCTGATCGTGCTGCCCGACGCTTTCGGCACCGCATCCTTCCTGCGCGACGCGCCGGACTGGGTCGCCGACTGGACCGGCTTCCGCCCCGACAGTGCGCCGCCGATCGAAGGCGGCGAAAAAATCATCGACTGGTGGCGCGAGAAGGGCAAGGACCCCAGGCAGAAGCTGCTGATTTTCTCCGACGGGCTCGAGGTCGAGACCATCGAGGAGACCTACAAGCACTTCAAGGGCAAGGTGCGCATGTCCTTCGGCTGGGGCACCAACCTCACCAACGATTTCGAAGGCTGCGCGCCGACCGAAACCAACAGCCTGGATGCGATATCGCTGGTCTGCAAGGTGACGGAGGCCAATGGCCGGCCGGCGGTGAAGCTGTCGGACAATCCGGCGAAAGCGACGGGCGACAAGAAGGAGATCGAGCGCTATCTCCGGATTTTTGGGGCGAAGGACCGCGTGGAGCAGCTGGTCAAGGTTTGAGGGTCGGCGGGTGCCTTGCTGGACGAAATGGAAATCGCGATAGCGTGAGTTCCCGCCCACCCCCCTCTGTCCTGCCGGACATCTCCCCCGCAAGGGGGGAGATTACCCCGTCATCTCCGCCTTCGCTAATCTCCGACGTTGCAAAGGAAGCGCCGGCAGGGCAACTGCCAATCTCCCCCCTTGAGGGGGAGATGTCCGGCAGGACAGAGGGGGGCGTCGTAGAGCGCGGCTGTCACCGGCCAACCCTTATCACCACCACCCTCACACTCCTCCCCAACCCTGCCTTCGCCCACGCCTCCGACCGCGGCCACGTCCTCCTCCTGCCCACCGGCTACTACATCGCCGGCGGCGCGCTCGCCGTCGCCGTCAGCTTCCTCGTCCTCGCCCTGCTGCCACCCGCAACCCTCGACCGCTTCTGGCGCCGCCGCCTGCCGCTCTTCCCATTCGCCGACACCCCTCGCACAATCATCAGCCTCATCTCCTTTGCCGGCTTCGCAACGCTCAACGCCGCCGGCCTGTTCGGCAGCCGCGATCCGCTCTCCAATCCGCTGCCGCTAACCATCTGGACGCTGCTCTGGGTCGGCCTTGCCATCGCGCAAGGCCTGTTCGGCGATCTCTGGTCGTGGCTGAACCCATGGTATGGCCCGTGGCGGATCGTAAGCCGCCTGTTCAAGCTTCGTGGCGGTGAGGGACAGGAATCGCGTTTGCCTTCATGGCTCGGCTGCTGGCCGGCCGTTATCCTGTTCTTCGCCTTCGCCTGGTTCGAGCTGATCGACCCGGCGCCCGACGACCCGGCGCGGCTGGCCTATGCCGCCGGCCTCTACTGGTTGCTTACCTTCATCGCCATGCTCGCCTTCGGCTACCGCGATTGGAGCCGGCGCGGCGAATTCCTGACGGTGTTCTTCGCCATGGTGGCGCGCTTCGCCCTTGTTGAGCGCGATGAACACGGGCGGCTCGCTCTCTGCTGGCCGGGCTCAAAACTGCTCGGCGCGGCACCCCTGCCGGCAAGCGGCATCGCTTTCCTGCTGCTCAGCCTGTCATCGGTGTCCTTCGACGGCCTGTCGAAAACCTTCTTCTGGCTCGGCCTGTTCGGCATCAACCCGCTGGAATATCCCGGCCGCACGGCGCTCATCGGCATAAGCAGCTTTGGCCTCGTGCTGACCTTCGTCCTGCTCGCGGCGGCATTCCTGCTGGCCGTCATACTCGGCCAGCGCCTTGCCGGCAGCCGACATTCCCACGGCGAGGCCGCCGGGCTGCTGGTCTGGTCGATCGTACCGATCGCGCTCGCCTATCATGTCGCGCACTATCTGACGGCGCTGCTGGTCGACGGCCAGTATGCGATTGCCGCTTTGTCCGACCCGTTCGCGCTGGGATGGAACCTGTTCGGCGCCGCCGACATGCAGATCGAGGCCGGCCTCGTCGCCGGGGCCCACTCCGCCTGGTGGCTGTGGAACCTGCAGGCCGGCATCATCATCGCCGGGCACATGCTGGCGGTGCTCGTTGCCCATGGACTGGCCTGGCGACTGCACCAGGCGCCATCGCGCGCCGCCCTCAGCCAGTTGCCGCTCACCATGCTGATGATTGCCTACACGATCTTCGGCCTGTGGTTGCTTGCCACGCCGACGGCCGGATGAGACAAGCTGATCCACATGCCTTTGCGGAAAGCCCGCTTGCAAGCTCTGTGCTTTGGTGATTTAGTTTGTACACATGCAATTTCTGCCCCTCCTGCAAGGGAGTGGCCTTGCCTCGTTACAGACAGTCAAAACTCAAAAACAGGGGAACTGCCGTGACTGACAAGAATGGGTTTTTCGATCTCTCCAAATCCACCCTTAGCCGCCGCACCGCGCTGAAAGGTCTCGCCGCCGGCGCCGGGCTGACGCTCGCGCCCGGCTTCGTCCGCTACAGCCAGGCGCAGAGTTCGGCGCCAATCAAGATCGGCTTCCAGTCGCACCGCACCGGCATCGGCGCCGCCTATGGCCGCTGGTATGAAAAGACCAGTGCCGCCGCGGTCAAGGCGATCAACGACGCCGGCGGCATCAATGGCCGACCTGTCGAACTGGTGATCGAGGATGACGGCACCGATCCCGGCCGTGGCGCCGAGGTGGTCGGCAAGTTCGCCACCCAGCACAAGACCGACATCGTCTTCGGCACGCTGTTCTCGCATGTGGTGATCGGCTCGGCGCCGGCCGCCGGCGAAAACAAGATCCCGTATTTCGTCGTCAGCGAAGGCCACCACGTCGCTTCGACCAAGCTCAACCGCTATGTCTTCCAGCCTGGCATCACCGATGTGAAGAGCCAGATCCAGTCGATGGCGCCATGGATCGCGGCCAATGCCGGCAAGAAGGTGACGCAGATCTTCCCCGATTTCGCCTTCGGCTACGACCATCGCGACTACCTGCCGCCGGCGCTGAAGGCGCAAGGCGCCGAGGTCATCGCCCAGATCGCCATCCCGCCGACAGAGTCATCTTTCACGAAATACTTCCCGCAGATACCCGCCGAGACCGAAGTCATCTACCACGTGATGGTCGGCCCGGCCGTGCTCACCTTCGTCAAGGAACTCGGCGAGTTCTACGGCTCCAACCGGCCGCAGCTGTTCGGCTTCATCGATTCGCTCGAAGCCACCGACATCAACAGCCCCGGCCTCGAATTCCTGGACGGCAGCCATTTCTGGGAAGGTTCGCCGCGCTATGCGCAGGCCAATGACTCGGCCGCCCAGAAAGCCTACCGCGCCGCTGTCGGCATCGACGACAATGGGGCTGCCGTCGGCGACCCCAAGGACGTCTCCACCGCCGCCCACATGTTCGGCTGCTGGGAGACGCTCTATGTCGTCAAGAAGGCGATGGAAGATGCCGGCTACAAGGGCCCGGAAGACCGCGCCAAGCTGGTAGAGGCGACCGAGGCTCTGACCGAATTCGCCGAAGGCCCGGAGCATCCGCAAGGCCCCAAGACCTTCAACGGCAAGATCCACCAGTGTTTTGGCATCCAGAACATCTCCAAGGTCGAAGGCGGCAAGATGAAGGTCGTCCACAAGACCAAGATCGAGGACGGGCTTTACGAGGCCGAAGGGGATTATACGACGCAGGCGCTGTGAGGCGCCTTACCCTCCCCCTTGTGGGGAGGGTCGGCACGCAAGCTTCGCACTTTTGCGAAGCTTGCGAGACGGGGTGGGGGTCGCGACGGCCCGTGCCCAACCCCCACCCGACCGCTGCGCGGTCACCCTCCCCACAAGGGGAGGGTAAGGGCGCCCTGAATGCATTTCGGACCCCACCTCCTCCTCGCCGCCCTCGAAGGCCTTGTCACCTCCGCCGTGTTGGCGCTGACGGCGCTTGGGCTGTCGCTGGTGTTCGGCGTCATGCGCGTCGTCAACGTCGCCCATGGCGAGTTCTTCATGCTGGGCGCGGTGCTGGCCTGGGCGATCTCGACGGCGATACCCGGCCATCCCACGCTCGGCTTCCTGGCGGCGCTGGTGATTGCGCCGCTGATTGTCGGCGCCATTGCGCTGGTAGCCGAGCGGCTTGTGCTGCGCCGGGTCAATTACAATCCGGAAGCCACCATCGTCGCCACGATCGGCATGCTCTACATCATCCAGCAGCTGGCGTTGAGCTTCTATGGCCCGGAAGCGCGCCCGGTGGAGCCGCCCTTCAGCTACCGCATCCTTTTGCCCTGGTTCGGCTATTCCGGCTACAAGCTGTCGATCATTGCCGCTTCGGCCCTTCTGCTCATCGCCACCTGGCTGGTGCTGACGCGCACCAAGATCGGCCTCATCATGCGCGCCACCCAATATGACAGCGAGACGGCGCAGGCCTTCGGCATTCCGGTCGCCCGCGTCTATGCCGGCGTCTTCGCGCTCGGCGCCATGCTGGCGGCCATCGCCGCCGTGCTGATCGTGCCGATCAGTCAGGCGCACTACCTGATGGGGCAGGACCCGCTGCTGTTGTCCTTCATCGTCGTCATCATCGGCGGCCTCGGCTCGCTGCGCGGCACGGTCGTCGCCGCCGTGCTGATCGGGCTGTCCGACGGCATCATCTCGGTGTTCTTCTCGCCGACTTTGGCCAAGATCATCGCCACGCTGCTGGTGGCCATGGTGCTGGTGTTCAGGCCGCAAGGCCTGTTCGGGCAGGCGCCGCGATGAGCGAAGCTTCGCTGGCAAAAGCCTATGCTCTGCACATCGGCGCCATCGCGCTGCTGTTCGCCCTGAGCTTCGTCCTGCCGGATTATCATCACGGCCTCGTCGCCCGCATCATGGTGCTGGCGGTGTTCGCCATGGGCTACAACATGCTGTTCGGCTATGTCGGCCTGCTCAGCCTCGGCCACGCCATGTTCTTCGCCGCCGGGCTCTATGGCGCTGGTCTCGCCGTCATCCATCTCGGCTGGAACGTGCCTTTCGCTTTCCTCGCCGGCATCGCCTGCGGCGCGCTGCTGGCACTGGTGATCGGCCTGCTGGCGCTGCGCACCACCGGCGTCGCCTTCATGATCGTTACCATGATGTTCGCGCAGGTGTTTTACCTCGTCATCCTCTATTTCGCCGCCTGGACCGGCGGCGACCAGGGTCTGGTCGTGCCGCAGCCCGCGCGGGTTCTGGCCTTCGGCGCGACATCGCTCGACCTAACCAACCCGACCGTGCGCTACATGAGCGCGCTGGCGCTGTTCTCGGTCGTGCTGCTGATCACCCTCGCCCTCGTCCGCTCCCGCTATGGCCGCGTGCTGGTCGCGGTGCGCGAGAACGAGGAGCGCACGAAAATGCTGGGCTACGACACCTTCTCCAACAAGCTGATCGCCGTCGTCGTCTCCGGCACCATCTGCGCCGCCTCGGGTGCGGCCTATGCGCTGCTGTTCGGCTATGTCGGCTCGAGCTTTGCCTCGGTGCAGTATTCCATCCTGCCGCTGCTCTGGGTGCTGCTCGGCGGCGCCGCCACGACGCTGGGCGCGCTGCTCGGCACGGTGTTCATGTACTATGTCATCGACACCGCCAGCGGCTACACCTCCGCCTATCTCCTGATCGTCGGTATTGCGCTCATCCTGCTGGTGCTGTTTTTCCCCAAAGGCATTCTGGGCACCATCCGCCAGCGCTGGCTCGGGTGGCTCCCATGATGCCGTTGCTGACTACCAAAGGCCTGGCGCGCAGTTTCGGCGGCCTGCGCGCCGTCGACGGTGTCGATTTTCAGCTGATGCCGGGCGAGATCCGCGCCGTCATCGGCCCCAATGGCGCCGGCAAAACCACCTTCGTCAGCCTGGTCAGCGGCCGCATTCAGCCATCGTCCGGCATGATCGTCTTCGACGGCGCCGACATCACCAGCCAGCCGGCCTATCTCAGGGTGCGCCGGGGCATCGCCTACACCTTCCAGATCACCAGCGTCTTCGCCAACCTCTCTGCCTACGATAATGTCGCGTTGCCGGTGCAGCGCACGCTGACCGATGGCCGCTCGAAAGGTGCGGTGCGCACCGGCGTCATGGCCGCGCTGGAACGCACCGGACTTGCCGGCCGCGCCCATATGCCGGCCGGCCAACTTTCCTACGGCCACCAGCGCCTGCTGGAAGTCGCGATGGGCCTGGCGCTTAAGCCGCGGCTTTTGATCCTCGACGAGCCGACGCAGGGGCTGGCCGACAGCGAGATCGACAATTTCATCGGACTGGTGCGCGAGATTGCCAAGAGCGCCACCGTGCTCCTGATCGAGCACAACATGCCGGTCGTCATGCAGCTGGCCGACCGCATCACGGTCTTCAACGCCGGCAGGATCCTGGCCGAAGGCACGCCCGAACAGGTTCGCGCCAACACACAGGTGCAGGAAGCCTATCTGGGGACGGCGCCATGAGCGAAGCCCCCAAGACTGAGGCCCCCAAGACTGAGGCCCCCAAGACTGAAGCCCACAAGACTGAAGCGCTGACCATCTCCAGGCTCGATTGCTTCTATGGCGAGGTTCAGGTGCTCTACGAGCTTGATCTCGTGCTCAACAAGGGCGAGGTGCTGTGCCTGTTCGGTCGCAACGGCGCCGGCAAGACGACGGCGCTGAAAGCAATCATGGGGCTGGTTCCGTCGAGCGCCGGCTCGATCCGGCTCGCCGGCAAGGAATTGACAGGCCTGCCGGCGCATGAGGTGCCCAAGGCCGGCGTCGCCTATGTACCGCAAGGCAGGCGGCTGTTCGCCGAGATGACGGTGGCGGAAAACATCGAGATCGGTCTGATGGCGCGCGGCAAGGGCAGAGCGACGCGCGAGAGCGTGCTCGATCTCTTCCCGCTGCTGCGCCAGCGGCTGCGCCAGCGCTCCGGCACTTTGTCCGGCGGCGAGCAGCAGATGCTGGCCATGGCCCGTGCGCTTTGCCTTGAGCCGCAGGTGCTGTTGCTAGACGAGCCGACGGAGGGGCTGATGCCGTCGATGATCGCCAAGATCCGCGAGACGGTGGTGAAGCTGCGTGAGCTAGGTGTCTCCACCATTCTGGTCGAACAGCGCGTCGACGCCGTGCTGTCCGTCGCCGACCGCGTCTGCTTCATCGAAAACGGCCGTAACCGCGAGACGGTGGATGTCGAACAGCTTCGCGCCGATCCGTCGGCGGTGCGCCGATATGTAGGCGTCGGCTAAGATTACCCTCCCCCTTGTGGGGAGGGTGGCTGCGAAGCAGCCGGGTGGGGGCGGCACCGACCCCCACCCGGACCTTCGGTCCGACCTCCCCACACGGGGTAGGTAAGGGCCCAGCGCCCTTCGCATCACGCAAAGAACAAAAAACCCGCAATCAGGAAAACCGGGATCAGCACCAGGCCCGACCACGCCATGTAGCCGAAGAAGCCCGGCATCTTCACACCGCGGTGTCGGGCAATGGCGTAGACCATGAAGTTGGGTGCATTGCCGATATAGGTGTTGGCGCCCATGAACACCGCGCCGGCCGAGATCGCGGCCAGCGTCGAGGCCGCCTCCGTCATCAGGTGCCGCGCGTCGCCGCCTGCGAGTTCGAAAAACACCAGATAGGTCGGCGCATTGTCGAGGAAGGACGACAGCCCGCCGGTCAGCCAGAAATAGGCGAGATCATTGGGCTGGCCGGTGGGTGACGTCACCAGCGCCACCAGCGGCGCCAGCGCGCCGTCATGGCCGGCGCGAAGGATGGCAATGACCGGCACGATGCAGATGAAGATGCCGGCAAACAGTTTTGCCACCTCCGCGATCGGGCCCCAGGTGAAGCCGTTGGCCTCGCGATGGCTCTTGAGGGAAACGACAAGCGACAGCCCGGCGAGCGCCAGGATGATGGCATCGCGCACCAGGTTCTGCAGTTCGAGGCCGACGCCGAGGATGGAGAAAGTCACGCCCGGCTTCCAGGCAGCTGAAAGCAGGATCGCGGCAATGACGCCGGCCAGCAACGGCAGATTGGCCAGGCCGCGAAGGCGCACCTTCGTATCCGGAGTCGGATCCTTGATCTTCGGCGCGCCGCCTTCACGGCGATGCAGCATGATGTCGATGGCCAGGAAGACAAGCAGCACCAGGCCGCCGGTAAACAGCGTCTCGAGCCAGAGGTTCGCCGACGTCCAGAAGAAGTCGACGCCGCGCAGGAAGCCGACGAACAATGGCGGGTCGCCCAAGGGCGTCAACGAGCCGCCGATGTTAGACACCAGGAAGATGAAGAAGATGACGACATGGGCGTTGAACTGCCGGTTGTCGTTGGCGCGCAGCATCGGCCGGATCAGGATCATCGAGGCGCCGGTGGTGCCGATCACCGAGGCCAGCATCGCCCCGACGAGCAGCAGCCCGGCATTGACCAGCGGCGTGCCATGGATGTTGCCGGCGACAAGGATGCCGCCCGAAATGGTGTAGAGCGCGAACAGCAGGATAATGAAGGACATGTATTCGGTGAGCAGCGTGTGCAGCACGGCTTCACCGGCTACCGGAACGCCGAATGCAACCATCAGCGGGATGACCGCCAGCGCTCCCCAGCCGGCGGCGATCTTGCCGTAATGATGCTCCCAGACATGGTGGAACAGCAGCGGTCCGGTGGCGATCGAGAGCAGCAGGCCGGCGAAAGGCAGCGCCCACCACAGCGACATGGCAGCATCGGGCAGGCCGCGGGTCTCGGCCGCGAAGGCCATTTGCGGAGACACAGCGGAAGCGAGTACACCTGCCGCGAAAGCCTTCCCCAACTGTGTGCAGCCCCCTAGATGCGTCACGATCCAGTCACTCCGAGATCGGGTCTTCGAGCTTCACCCCGGCATCGCGCATCCTCTTCAGCATCGCCTCGACCGAACCGTTTAGATCGATGCCGCGGCACGCGTCGAGCCGCACCGTCGTCTTGAAGCCTTGCTTGACCGCGTCGAGGGCCGAAAAGGCAACGCAGAAGTCGGTCGCCAGGCCAACCAGGGTCACACTGTCGATGCTGCGCTCCTTGAGGTAGCCGGCGAGCCCCGTCGGCGTCTTGTGGTCGTTCTCGAAGAAGGCGGAGTAGCTGTCGATATCAGGGCGAAATCCCTTGCGGATTACCAGCTCGGCCTTGGTCCAGGCGAGCCCCGAGTGAAAATCCGAGCCGAGGCTGCCCTGGATGCAATGGTCCGGCCACAGCGTCTGCGGCCCATAGGGCATCTCGATCGCGCTAAAGGGCTGCGCCCCCGGATGGCTGGAGGCAAAGCTCGAATGTCCGGCCGGGTGCCAGTCCTGCGTCAGCACGACATGCTCGGCATGCCGAATCAGATCGTTGACCAGCGGCACGATTTCGTCGCCGCCGGCAACCGCCAGTGCGCCGCCGGGGCAGAAGTCGTTTTGCAGGTCGATGACAACAAGCGCTTCGTCGGCCATGGCGCCTCTCCTCTTCTAGTCTCGAACGGGGGATCGAGTGAAATACGCCGCTGATGCGACCGGATGCTGAAACTTGACCGGATGGCCGCCTGCGTCAACCTCTGCAAGCGTAAGAAATGCTTGGCGGCCGGGTTCCCTTAAACTCCGGCTTTGACAATTTCCGCCAGCTTGATATCATTTGCATACGAATGAATTTGGCCTGATCAGACATTGGCGGGGTTCGGGAAGACCCCACCTTTTGAAGGTCCCAATGGGAAGGCCTATTTTTTTGGAAGGCAAAGCGTGATCCGTTACGCGAAACCCGCCACGCTCGACGAGGCGCTCGCTCTGCTGGGCGAGGGCGCCTGGCGCGTGCTTGCCGGCGGCACCGATTTCTATCCGGCGCAGGGCGCCAAACCGTTCCGCGACAATGTTCTCGATATTAACGGCCTGGTCTCGCTGCGCGGCATTGCCGAGACCGAAACCCATTGGGTTTTGGGCGCCCGCACCACCTGGACCGACCTTGTCCGCCATCCATTGCCGGCGGCTTTCGATGCGCTGAAGCAGGCCGCGCGCGAAGTGGGCTCCCTGCAGATCCAGAATGTCGCCTCGATCGCCGGCAATCTCTGCAATGCTTCGCCTGCCGCCGATGGCGTTCCGGGACTGCTGGTGCTGGACGCCGAGGTCGAGCTGCGCTCTGCAGCCGCGACGCGTCATCTGCCGCTGCAGGAGTTCATTCTCGGCAACCGCCGCACCGCTTTGCTGCCGGGCGAACTGGTCACCGCCATCCGCATCACGAAGCGGGCCTCTGCCGGCACGTCGGCCTTCGTCAAGCTCGGTGCGCGGCGCTACCTCGTCATCTCCATCGCCATGGTGGCGGCGCGCCTCGTTGCCGAGAGTGGCATAGTCATGGAAGCCGCTGTCGCGGTCGGGTCCTGCTCGGCCGTCGCCAGGCGGCTCGCCGCTGTCGAAGCCGTGCTGGTGGGCAAGCCTGTCGGCCCGGCACTCGCCGATGCTCTCCTGTCCGCGCCGATGGCCGAGCTCTCGCCGATTGCCGACGTGCGCGGCAGCGCCGAATACCGGCTCGACGCAGCGCGCGAGCTTGTCGCTCGCGCCGTGCTGGGGGCCTGCGGGCTGACGAACGACAACAGCATGGTGGCGGCATGAGCCACTCTGAGATGATTGAAGCCCTGCCCGACCTCGTGCCGGGCCTCGGCATCGAGCGCGCCGAGATCGCCTTCGCCGTCAATGGCGCCGCCGTCTCGGTCAATGTGCCGCCGCTGCGCCGGCTGTCGCAGGTTTTGCGCGACGAATTGCAGCTGACGGGCACCAAGGTTGGCTGCGATGCCGGCGATTGCGGCGCCTGCACAGTGCTGGTCGACGGCGACGCCGTCTGCGCCTGCCTGATGCCGGCGGCCTCCGCAGCCGGGACGTCCGTAACGACCGTCGAAGGCCTCGCCGATCGCCGGCTGTCGGCGCTGCAGGCGTCTTTCCTGGCGCATGGCGCCGCGCAATGCGGCATCTGCACGCCGGCGCTGCTGGTCGCGGCAACGGCGCTGCTGGATGGCACGCCGAATCCGACCGAGACCGAGGTGCAGGATGCGCTGGGCGGCATCCTCTGCCGTTGCACCGGCTACAGAAAGATCATCGCGGCAGTGATGGATGCGGGACGGTTCGAGACGTCGACCGACGGCGCTGCCCCTCATCCGCCTGCCGGCACCCTCACCCCGTATAGTGACGGGGAGAAGGGAAGTGCTCCAGCGCCGACGCTCCCCGCTCCCCGTTCTTCACGGGGAGAGGGTAAGGGTGAGGGGCAGCGCCAACGTCATTCGTTGGAATTCAACTTTGAACGTAGAATGCCAACCACAGGGAATGCTGTAGGCGCCTCCCCGGTCCGGCTCGACGGCGTGCCAAAAGTCACCGGCGCTGAAAAATTCGGCGGCGATTCCTTTCCCGCCGATGCGCTGGCTGTGCTGGTGGTCCGCTCGCCGCATTATCATGCCGGCTTCGCCTTCGGCGACCTGGAGGGCTGGGTGAAGTCGCATCCCGGCACCGTCGGCGTCTTCACCGCCGCCGACATTCCGGGAAAAAACTGTTTCGGCGTCATCGGTCCGTTTGCCGACCAGCCGGCGCTGGCCGAAGGCTTTGCGCGGCTGCGCGGCGAGGCAGTGGCGCTGGTCGCCGGCGAGCGCGAGGCCATGCTCGATCTCGACCTCCAGGATTTCCCGGTCCGCTGGACCGAGCTGCCGCATTTTCTGCAGCCCGGCGACGCGCAGGCAGAAGGGGCGGCGCTCATCCACGCGAACCGCTCGGCCAATTTGTTGACCAAGGGCTTTGTCGAGCGCGGCGACCCCGAGGCGGCGCTTGGCGAGGCTGCTTACACGGTGTCCGGTGCCATCGACACCTCCTATGTCGAGCACGCCTATATCGAGCCGGAAGCCGGCCATGCCTACATGGACGGCGACACGCTGGTCGTCGTCGCCTGCACCCAGGCCCCCTATATGGACCGTGACGAAACGGCAAAGGTGCTCGGTCTTGCCGTCGACAAGGTGCGCATCGTGCCGACCGCGACCGGCGGCGGCTTCGGCTCGAAGCTCGACGTGTCGCTGCAGCCGCTCATCGGCCTTGTGGCACTGAAAACCGGCCGGCCGGCGGCGCTTGCCTACACCCGCACCGAATCGATGATGTCGACCACCAAGCGCCACCCCGCCGAGATGAAGGCGACCATCGGCGTAGATGCCGAGGGCCATGTCACCGGCATGGTCTTCACAGGCGATTTCAACACCGGCGCCTATGCCAGCTGGGGCCCGACCGTCGCCAACCGCGTGCCGGTGCATGCCTCCGGTCCCTATGCGACGCCGAACTACCGCGCCGAAGGCCGCGCCATCCACACCCACGGGCCGATTTCCGGCGCCTTCCGTGGCTTCGGCGTGCCGCAGGCGACGATCATGCAGGAGACGCTCTATGATGAGCTCGCCGGCAAGCTTGGCATGGACCGGCTCGATTTTCGGCTAAAGAACTGCCTTCGGAACGGATCCGAAACGGTTACCGGACAGCGACTGGAGTCGGGCGTCGGCATTTTCGAGTGCCTCGACTCCTTGCGACCGCATTGGGCTCGCGCAAAGGCCGACGCAGATACATTCAACAATGCCAATACGAGCAAAAAGCGCGGCGTCGGCATCGCGTCCTGCTGGTATGGCTGCGGCAACACCTCGCTGCCCAATCCGTCGACCATCCGGGTCGGTATCTCGCCAGAGGGGGAGGTCATCCTGCATCAGGGCGCCGTCGATATCGGCCAGGGCTCCAACACCGTCATTGCCCAGATCTGCGCCGACGCACTTGGCCTGCCGCTGGAAAAATTCAAGCTGAGAAGCGCCGACACCGCGATCAGCCCGGACGCCGGCAAAACATCGGCCTCGCGCCAGACTTTTGTCACCGGCAAGGCGGCCGAAAAAGCCGGCCGCGCCTTGCGCGAAAAGATCCTGCGCTTTGCCAATGTCTCGGAGAACGCGGCCCTGCAATTGGACGGTCCGGTGATCGTCATTCGCGAGGGCGAAGCCACTCGGCGCATCGATCTCCCCGCCCTCGATGTCGATGCGGGCGGTTTCGTCTTCCGCGCCGAGGAGACCTACGATCCGCCGACGCTGCCGCTCGATGCCAAGGGCCAGGGCAAGCCTTACGCCGTCTATGGCTATGGCGCGCAGATCGCCGAACTCGAAGTCGATCTCAAGCTCGGCACGGTGAAGCTCTTGAAAATCACCGCCGCGCACGATGTCGGCAAGGCTATCAACCCGCTGCTGGTCGAAGGCCAGATCGAAGGTGGCATCGCGCAAGGCATCGGCATGGCGCTGATGGAGGAATACATCCCCGGTCGCACCGAGAATTTGCACGACTATCTCATCCCGACCATCGGCGATGTGCCTGAGATCGAGCACATATTGATCGAGGTTCCCGATCCGGAGGGACCGTTCGGCGCCAAGGGCCTGGGCGAGCATGTGCTGATCCCGACCGCACCCGCCATCCTCAACGCCATACGCCACGCCACCGGCGTTCTCATCACCAAGGTTCCGGCGACGCCGACGCGCATCCGCGCCGCCATCCGCGAAAAAGATGGCATCCGCGACAAGGAGGCACGCCGATGAGCGAGCTTGCCGAACGCTTCGAAACCCACGATCCGGGCGAAAAGCTGGTGGCGGAAAAGATCCGCTGCGATGCCTGTCCGGTGATGTGCTACATCGCCGATGGCCGCACCGGCGCCTGCGACCGCTACGGCAATGTCGGTGGCCGCATCGTGCGTATGGACCCGCTGACCATCCTCGACCATGCGGCAGAGAGTGGCGCCGCGGTCGTGCCCTTCACCGCCGAGGGCGAGCAATGGGACGGCGAACTGGTCAACACCGGCCGCCGCTTCGTCACTGCGATCGGCGCCGGCACCACCTATCCCGACTACAAGCCGGCCCCCTTCATCGTCAGCCAGGAGGTCGAGGGCGTCGATCTGGTGACCGTGGTCACCGAAGGCATTTTTTCGTACTGCGGCGTCAAGGTGAAGATCGACACCGACCGCCATCTCGGTCCCGAAACGGCAATCGTGCGCGCGCAAGGCGAGCCGATCGGCCACGTCACGACAGGCGAGTATGGCTCGCAGATGCTGTCGCTGGGCGGCGTGCATCATCTGACCGGCGGCTCCAAGGCCGAAGGCCGGGCAACCTGTGACGCGATGCTCAGTCTGTGCAATCGCAAGCCGGTCGAACTGACCATCGATGGCGGCGCCACCATCATCGTCGAAGCCGGCAAACCACCTGTCATCGACGGCAAGCAGGAACACCGTATGCGGGTCGGCTGCGGCTCGGCCACGATCGGCATGTTCGCCACGCAATGGCGCGGCCTAGTCGACGAGGTGGTGGTGGTCGACGACCATATCACCGGCGTTGTCTCCGAGCATCAGGCCGGCAAGGTGCTGGGCTGGCAGGACACCGGCATCAAGATCATCGGCCGCCGCTCGACGCCGGGCCGCTATTTCAAGGTCTCCGAGCCCGGCCTTGGCTGGGGCGGCACCTCGATTTCCGACCCGCTGTCGATCCTCGGCGGATGGAACGCCAAGAAGGGCGCCCGCCCCGGCCTGTCGCTGCTGATGGTGTCGACCACCGGCGAGCAGTTCGCCTATTACGAACTCGACGACGAGTTGAAGCCGGTTGAAAAACCGTTCCCCGAGCGGCTGCAGAAATCGGTCGGCCTGATCGAGGACAATTGCGAGCCGGCGCTCTGCACCGTGCTGTTCATCGGCGGCGCCGGCGGTTCGCTGCGCGCCGGCGTCACCGAAAACCCGGTCAATCTCACCCGCTCGGTGCAGGGCTTGAAGACCTATGTTACCGTTGGCGGCGCGCCGGTCTATGTCTGGCCGGGCGGCGGCATCACGCTGATGGTCGACGTCATGCGCGTGCCGGAAGGCGCGTTCGGTTATGTCCCGACCCCGGCACTGGTGGCGCCGATCGAATTCACGCTGCGTCGCGACGACTATGTCCGGCTGGGCGGCTACGAGGCCGAGATACGAAGCGTCGAGGATATCGTTGCCAAAGGCGGCGAGTATCTCAACCCGCGTCGCGGCTCAGCCGCCGAGGCTCAAAACCCATGGCCGCCGCTCGCGCAATTGCGCCGCGTCGGCTCGAACGGGGCCACCTGATGCAAGGCCCGCAAGTCCACTGGCTGCAGGACGGTAAGCGGCTGCACCTCAACCACGGGCCGATCGACCTGATCGTCGAAGCCTTTGGTGAGGCGGCTGAGTGTCGTGCCGCCTACGATCAGGCGATCGAGCGCTTCCAGACGATCCTGATCGAGTTGGTCGAGGAGCTTCCCGAATTGCGGCTGCCGGCATTTTTCCTGGCGCCGCGCACCTTCGCCGGCCCGACGGCGCGGCGCATGGAAGCAGCCGTCATGCCCTTGGCGGAATGCTTCATCACGCCGATGGCCGCCGTCGCCGGATCGGTAGCCGACGAAATGCTCTCGGCATTGCTTGCCGGTCGCAGACTCGACCGGGCCTATGTCAACAATGGCGGCGACAGCGCCCTCCATATCGGCAAGGGCCAGTCGATGAACCTGGCGATCGCCGGCACCGGCAACGGCATGGCCGACCGCCTCACCATTCGCTCGGCGGACGGCGTGCGCGGCGTCGCCACCAGCGGCTGGCGCGGCCGTTCGTTCTCGCTTGGCATTGCCGACGCCGTCACCGTGCTGGCGCACACCGGCGCCGAGGCCGATGCGGCCGCGACACTCATTGCCAACGCCGTCGACCTGCCCGGCAATCCCGCCATCAAGCGCATTCCCGCGCAGGACTTGGTGCCCGACAGCGATCTCGGCGCGCGGCTGGTGACACAAGCCGTCGGCATGCTCGCGCGTGGCGATGTGGAGCGGGCGCTGGACAATGGCCTTGCCGTCGCCGAAGATTTTCGCCGGCGCGGCCTGATTGCCGCATCGGCGCTGTTTCTAGGTGGGGAAGCCCGCATCAGTGGTTCCATGGCGCTTGCCGCGCCCAACAAAAATCCAGGGAAGGAAGTTGCCCATGCCTGAGTTTCCGATCCGCAAGATTGCGGTTCTGACCGAAGAGATTTTTCACGATGGCGGCCCGGTCGCAGCTGCGCCGCGCCGCCGCGCGGCGGCCGTGGCGCTGGTGAAGAACCCGTTCGCCGGCCGCTACGTCGAAGAACTGCAGAGCGCCATGGACGATCTGAAGCCGCTTGGCCTGCTGCTCACCGACAAGCTCATTGCCGCATTGGGCGGCGACATCAAGCAGATCGACGCCTACGGCAAGGGCACCATTGTCGGCTCGTCGGGGGAGCTGGAGCACGGCGCGCTGTGGCATGTGCCCGGCGGTTACGCCATGCGCGAGCGGCTGGGCGACGCCAAGGCGATCGTGCCGTCGGCAACCAAGGTCGGCGCCTTCGGCTCGCGGCTCGACGTGCCGCTCGGCCACACCAACGCCGCCTATGTGCGTAGCCATTTCGACGCCATGGAGGTCGGTCTCAGCGACGGGCCGCGCGCCGACGAAATCCTGTTCTGCCTCGCCATGAGCTGCGGCCCCCGCGTGCACGACCGCATGGGCGGCCTGGCGGTCGGCGACATCAAGGCCTGGGACGGCTTGCGATGAGCGGCGGGGACAATCTTCTCAAGCTCGTCGAGGCCGAAGAGCCCGACGAACATGACTACCGCCTGCAGGAGCAGGTCGGCTTCATCCTGCGCAAGGCGCATCAGCGCCATGTCTCGATCTTTGCCGCCCAGATCAGCGACCTGACGCCGCCGCAATTCGCTGCACTTGCCAAGCTGCACGATGTCGGCGAGACCTCGCAGAACCAGTTGGGCACGCTGATCGCCATGGATGCGGCGACGGTCAAGGGCGTCATCGACCGGCTGAAGGCGCGTGGCCTGGTCGATCTGACCAAACACGAGGTCGACAAGAGGCGGCTGCTGGTCAACCTCACGCCAGAGGGACGCGAGGCGATCGAACGGCTGATCCCGTTGGCCCGCGCCATCACCCAGGAGACACTGGCGCCGCTGACGGTCAAGGAAGCGGCCACGTTTATGCGGCTGCTAGCGAAGTTAGCCTGATTTAGGCCCGCAGCCGAGCGCCTTCAGGATCGAAGAATGGCATCGGCGCCACCACCGCGCGGGTCGGCTTGCCGTCAATGTCGATGCTGAGTTCGGTCCCGATGGCGGTGAACGGCAGCCGCAAATGCGCCGTCGCCAGAACTTTGCCTAAGGAATAGCCGTGATCGCTGTAGGTGACGACGCCGGCATCCTCGCCGTCGGCGAAAACCCTGGCATCCGTCGCGGCCGGCTTGTCACCGTCGAGAATCAGCCCGGTCCAGCGTTCGTCGAGCCCCTTGTCGCGAATTTTGAGCAATGCCTCGCGGCCGATGAACTCGCCCTTGTCGAACTTGATCCAGCGATCGAGCCCGACATGGAAGGGCGTACGGCTCTCGTCCATGTCGATGCCATGCGCCGGATAGGCCTTTTCCAGCCCGAGCGTGAACATGGCCAGCACGCCGTATGGCTTCAAGCCGAAATCGCCGCCGGTCCGCACCAGCGCGTCCCAGACGGAAGTCGCCTCGTCCGCCGGCACGAACAGTTCGAAGCCGAGCTCGCCGGTCACCCCGGTGCGTGAGATCAGGACTTTGGTCTCGCCGACGCGCCCTGAAGTGAACGCCCAGCGTTTCAACTCATCGAGATCGGCATCCGAAACCAGTGCTTTCAGCAGCTCGCGGGAGCGCGGCCCCTGTATGGTCGGGAAGGCGACGGCCGCGGTGATGTCGGTGACATAGGCCTTTCGCGCTTCAGCATGATGCTGCAGCCAGGGCAGCATCTTCAGCCGGTTGACCGAGCCGGTCACCAGCATGAAATGCTCAGGCGCCAGCCGGAACACGGTGAGGTCGTCCATGATGCCGCCATCGTCGCGGCAGACGGTGGAATAGCGCACCTGGCCGGGGCTCATCGCGGCCGCATCGTTGACGATAACGTGGTTGACCAGCGCCTCCGCTTCCGGCCCCTTGATGTCCATCTTGCCCATGGTGCTGAGATCCTGCACGCCGACATTCTTGCGCGTGTTCAGATGCTCGTCGGCGATGCCGGAATAAGTTTTGGCCGAGACGAAGTCGCCGCCGACCCGGCCCATCGTGGCGCCGAGGCCAACGATGCTGGTGTAGAAAGGGGAGCGCCGCTCAACCAAGAAACTTCTCCGTCATCTCATGAAAACGGCAGCGCCGGGTGGCGCTGCCGAGGTCGGGTTGGCTGAGGGATTAACCCCCGTAGACGTCGAAGGCGAAGTACTTGTCGTTGATTTCCTTGTACTTGCCGTTGGCGCGCAGCGCCTCGATTGCGGCATTGAACTTGTCGGCAAGTTCCTTGTTGCCCTTTTGCAGGGCGATGCCGACGCCGGGGCCGTGAATGGCCGGATCGGCGGTCAGCGTGCCGAGCAATTTGCAGCAGGCGCCATCGGGCTTCTTCAGCCATTCGGTCAGGATGATCGAGCCGTCCATCATCGCGTCGAGCCGGCCATTGGCCATGTCGGTGCGGGCGTCGTCGCCCGTCGGATAGGCTTTCACGGTCGAGCCGGAGTATTTCTGCTCGGCGAAATTCTGGTGGATGGTTGCGCTCTGCACGCCCAGCACCTTGCCCTTCAGATCGTCCGGCGATGTGCCGGCGATGGTCGAATCCTTCGGCACGGCGATGGCCGGCGGCGTCTGGTAATATTTGTGGGTGAACTCGACCTTCTCGGCCCGTTCCGGCGTGATGGTGATGTTGATGATGGCGTCGAACTTGCCGGCCTGCAGCGCCGGAATGGAACCATCGAAATCCTGTACGGAGAATTCGCACTCGGCCTTCATCTCGGCACACAGCGCCTTGCCGAGGTCGATGTCGAAGCCGCCCAGCGTGCCGTCCGAGTTGGCATAGTTGAAAGGCGGATAGGCGCCCTCGGTCCCGATCCTGAGTTTCTCGGCGGAGGCAGCACCGGTCCCAAGCAGCAGGGCGGCGGAAGCGGCAAGCACGAAACGACCGAAAAGACGCATGTTCCTGATCTCCGTTGACTAAGCAATTCCAGGGAAGGTGTTGGCGGTTTCCCGTCCGGAATTGCGCGAAAACAAGGATAGAAGTCTATGGTCTTTTGCAGGCCCCACGGAGACGGAAACGACATGCTCTGCGGCGATCACGGCGCGGCAAGCCGTCCTTCCCCAGGAATCTTACTGTGATCTAAATTACAGACCGATCATGGACATGGGCGCATGTTCAGCTGGAAGTAGACGGTCGTGGGAGGGACCTGGGGATGGACCAGCAGGAATTCGTGCAGGAAGCCGCGCAGCGGCGCATAGACGACGACATCGCCAAGCGCATCAAGGTTCACCAGGCCAACATCGAGCGGCTCGAAACCGCAAGGGAAAGCGCCGGCAATCTCGAGGCGGCCGTCGCCAACCGGCCGCTGGTGATGCTGGCGCAGGGCGATTCCTGGTTCGACTATCCGCTCACCGGCAACGGCTTTCCGTTCGTCGACACCGACGTGATCGCGCAGCTGCGCCGCATCGGCTCGATGCCGCCGACCATCCTCAACCTTGCCCATCATGGCGATGCGGCGACCGACGAGATGTCGCTGCCCAAGCAGCAGCGCATGATCGCCGCCCTGCGCAACAAGGCCAACTGGCTGGACGGCAAGCCCGATGCCATCCTGTTCTCTGCCGGTGGCAACGACATTGCCGGCGACCAGTTCTGCATCTTCCTTGACTTCAATGACGGCCACGCCCCCGGGCTGAACAAGAACCGCTTCACCAAGGCGCTCGGCATGGTCGAGGCCTGCTATCTCGATTTGTTCGCGCTGCGCGACCGCGTCGCGCCAGGCGTGCCGATCTTTGGCCATTGCTATGATTTTCCGATCCCGAACGGAGCGCATCCGTCCTGTGTCGGCCCGTGGCTGAAACCGTCGCTCGATTTCTGCAACTGGACGGTCGGCAAGGGCACGGTCATCGTTCACGACGCGCTGGCGGCGTTCCGCGATGTGGTGAAGCGCCTGGCCGACGATCCCAACAACAATTTCCATCTGGTCGACACGCAGGGAACGTTGAAGGTGGCCGACTGGGCCAACGAACTGCATCCCGATCCCGCCGGCTTCAAGAAGATCGCGCAAAAATTCGCCGATGCGCTGAAGGCCAAGCTGCAGACCTGACGCGGCTCGGGCCTGTCGGCTGTCAGGTTCCGAACAGCTCTTTGGCTTGTTCAACGGTGTAGTAACCAAGCCTGATGTCTTCGGCGACCAGTTTCGGGTCGCGCTCACGCGGATCACCATAGCCGCCGCCCCCGGGCGTGCCGACCCTCACGCGGTCGCCGGCCTTGAGCGCGATGTCCTGTTCCTTGGACAGATGCGGCGGCACATGTGCCTCGCCGTCGCGGAACACGGTCACCGTGTTCACCGCGCCGTCCTTGCCGCCGAGCGCGCCTTGCGGGCCGAAACGGCCATGGTCCATGACGAAGGACGCGCGCGCCTCTCCTCGCAATATCTCGACCTCATAGGCGAGGCCAAAACCGCCGCGCTGCTTGCCGGCGCCGCCGGAGCCTTCGCGCAAGGCATAGTGGCGGTAGAGAACCGGAAAGGCCTGCTCCATGATCTCGACCGGCGGCGATTTCGAAATGCCGATGGTCGAGCAGCCATTGGTCAGGCCGTCATGGCCGGAATTGCCGCCATAGCCGCCGCCGGAGATCTGATACATCACATAGTCGCGGCCGCGGGCCGGATCGTTGCCGCCGAGCGCGAAATTGCCGCTGGAGCCGGCGGGCGCGGCCGTCACCTTTTCCGGCAGCGCCTGCACCATCGCCGCGAACACCGCCTCGGCGATGCGCTGCGAGACTTCAGCCGCGCAGCCCGAGACCGGCCGCGGGTATTTGGCGTCGAGGAACGTGCCTTCCGGCCGCTTGACGATCAGCGGCTCGAAAGCGCCGGCGCTGATCGGCACATCAGGGAAAATATGGCGCATGGCGAGATAGACCGACGACAAGGTCGTCGCCAGCACGCTGTTCATGGGCCCCGCGCATGGTTTTGACGAGCCGGTAAAGTCGAAGGTCAGCGTGTCGCCCTGCTTGTCGACGGCGAGCGCGATGGTCAGCGGCTCGTTGACCACGCCGTCCGAGTCGACAAAGGCCTTCGAACTGTATGTGCCATCGGGAATGGCGGAGATGTTGGCGCGCATCTGCTCGGCGGCGCGGCGACGCAGTTCGGCGATCGCCTCGACAACAGTTTCGTCGCCGTAACGATCGAGGATTCCATTGAGCCTGTCCTGGCCGATCAGCAATGCGGCGGCCTGCGCCCTTATATCGCCGATGCGCTGGTCGGCGACGCGGATGTTGGAGCAGATGATGGCGTAGATTTCCGTGTCCAACACGCCCTTCTTGAACAGCTTGACCGGCGGCAGCCGCAGGCCTTCCTGCTCGACGGCTGTGGCGGAAGCGGAGAAGCCGCCCGGCACCGAGCCACCGATATCGGGCCAGTGGCCGGTATTCGATAGCCAGCAAAATATCTTGCCGTCGCGATAGACCGGCATGGCGAAGCGCACGTCCATCAGATGCGTGCCGCCGAGATAGGGATCGTTGACGATGTAGATGTCGCCGGGTTCCGGGGGCAGGCAGCGGCCGTCGGCGATCATCTCGATCACCGTTTTGGTCGAATACTGCATGACGCCGACGAACACCGGCAGGCCCTGGCTGCCTTGTGCGATCAGCGAGCCGTCGACGGCCGAGTAGATGCCGTCGGAGCGGTCATTGGCTTCGGCGATGACCGGCGAGAAGGCCGCGCGGGAGAAAGTGAGATCCATCTCGTCGCAGACCTGCTGCAAGGCTGCCTGCAGGACCGAAAGCGTGATGGCGTCGAGCTTTTGCATCTCAGGCCTCGCCGATATCGATGATGATGTTGCCGTCGGCGTCCGATCTTGCGCGGTCGCCGGGTTCGAGCACTGTGGTCGCATCCATCTGTTCGAGGATCGCCGGCCCTTCGATGACGCCATCGGGCGGCAACTTTTCGCGTGCGTATATCGGCGTATCGTGCCAGCGTCCTGCGTACCAGACAGGCCTTGTTTCGCGCAGCGCCTCGTCTAGCGTCTTTGTACGTCCGGCCGGGTCGATCAGCCGTGACAGGTCGATCGCCGGCCGCACGCCCGTCACCGACGTGTTGAGGTTGACCAGATTGGCGCGGATCTCCGGCAACTCGACCTTGAAGCGGGCGAAATAGGCTTTTTCGAACAGCACCTGCAACTCCTGCCTTGTCACCGATGAAGACGGCAACGGCACGTTGATGATGTGGGTCTGGCCGACAAACTGCATGTCGGCGGAGTGCGTAACGCGGATCGTTTCCGGCTTCACCGCTTCCTTGCCGATCAGTTCCTCGCCTTCCCCGCGGTGACGTTCCAGCACCTCGCGAAGCCGGGCTTCATCAAGCACGGCGACCGGCTGGTTGATGGTGTTGACGAAGTCATGGCGCAGATCGGCCACGACGCAGCCGAGCGCGTTGGTGATGCCCGGACGGGCCGGCACCAGCACGCGGGGCAGGCCGAGTTCGCGCGCCAGCGCGGTTGCATGCAGCGGCCCGGCGCCGCCGAAGGCGAACAGTGCGAAATCACGCGGATCATGGCCGCGCGACACCGAGACCATGCGGATGGCGCCGGCCATCTTCATGTTGCCCAGGCGCAGCACCGCGCCCGCCGCTTCGACGCCGGAGAGGCCGGTGGCCTTGCCTATTCTGTCTTCGAAGATGCCGGTGACGCGCTCGACGGTGACCGGATTTTCGACCGCCAGCAGCTTTTTCGGCGCCAGTCGCCCGAGCACCAGATTGGCGTCGGTGATGGTCGGCTCCAGGCCGCCGCGGCCGTAGCAGATCGGGCCGGGATTGGCGCCGGCACTTTCCGGGCCGATCTGGATCAGGCCGGCCGCATCGACGCGGGCGATGGAGCCGCCGCCGGCGCCGACCGTATGCACCGCCACCATCGGCACATGGATCGGCATCGCATATTCGATCTCGATCTCGTTGGAGACGGCGGGCTCCGCATTGCGGATCAGCGCCACGTCGGTCGAGGTGCCGCCCATGTCGTAGGTGACGAGGTTTTCAAAGCCGGCGCGCTTGCCCGTGTAGGCCGCGGCAATGACGCCCGAGGCTGGTCCGGACATCACGGTCTTGGCCGATTCCCTGGTGACGAAACGGGCCGAGATCATGCCGCCATTGCCGTTCATGATCAGGAAGTCGCGGGCATAGCCCTTGGCGGCCAATTCCTTGCGCAGCCGCTCGACATAGCGCTCGAGGATCGGCTGCACCGAGGCGTTGACCGCGGCGGTCACGCCGCGCTCGAATTCGCGGGCTTCCGACAGCAGCGCATGGCCAGTCGTGATGTAGCCGTTCGGCCAAAGCTCGGCAGCGATTTCGGCGGCGCGCCGCTCATGCCCAGGGTTGGCGTAGGAATGCAGGAAATGGATGACCAGGGACTCGCAGCCGAGGTCGACCAGTGCCTTGACTGCCGCGCGCATCTCGGCCTCGTCGAGCGGCGTGCGCACCGCGCCCGACGCCTCGACGCGCTCCGACACTTCGAGCCGGAGATCGCGCGGGATGATCGGAACGAAGCTTCCGGTCATGCCGTAGGGCTGCGGCCGTGTGCGGCGGCCAAGCTCGATCACGTCGCGAAAACCGCGCGTGGTGATCATGCCGGTTTTCGCCAGCCTGCGTTCCAGCACCGCATTGGTGGTGGTGGTCGTGCCATGCACGATGAGGTCGATGCCGTCTATGGCAAAGCCTGTGGCGCCCAGCGCTGAAACCACGCCGAACGCCTGATTGTCGACCGTCGTCGGCGTCTTGGCGATATGCACCTTTCCGCCATCTTTGCCGTCGATCAAAATGAGGTCGGTGAAGGTTCCGCCGACATCGATGCCGGCAACGACGTCGCCCGCGGAATCCGGCTGCTTCACCGAAAAATTCTCTTTCATTGTCGAAACCCGAAATGCCAGGACTATGAATATGCCGCAGTTTGGAAAGCTGTTTTAGCGTGGTATCTTGACACAAATATCGTTTGTATACTAATAAATTTGGGACACAAGAGCTCACTGCTTTGGAGTGTGTGAACGGCACGCCGGGACCTGAAGGGTCTGGGCGCGCAGGAAACGGTTTGGCGCCCGCGTAGTGGCTTGGGCAAGACAGAGTTGGATTGATGAACACCACATCCGCACTCAACACCGCCGGCGCCCGTCCGCTGCAGTTCCCGATTCCGGCCAACGTCTATGCCGAAACCGTCGTCTCGGTGAAGCATTACACCGACCGCCTGTTCTCGTTCCGCATCACCCGTCCGCAGTCGCTGCGCTTCCGCTCCGGCGAGTTCGTCATGATCGGGCTGCCCAATGCCGAAAAGCCGGTGTACCGCGCCTACTCGGTGGCAAGCCCGGCCTGGGACGAAGAGCTGGAATTCTTCTCGATCAAGGTGCCGGACGGCCCGCTGACCTCCGAACTGCAGAAGATCCAGGTCGGCGACACCGTCATCATGCGCCAGAAGTCGACCGGCACGCTGGTTGTCGACGCGCTGACCCCGGCAAAGCGCCTGTTCATGATCTCGACCGGCACCGGAATTGCGCCCTTCGCCAGCCTTCTGCGCGACCCCGATACCTACGAAAAGTTCGATCAGGTCATCCTGACCCACACCTGCCGCGACAATGCCGAACTGACCTATGGCCAGGAGCTGGTGGCGGCGCTCGAGAACGATCCGCTGATCGGCGAACTGACCGGCGGCCGCGTCACCCTCTACAATTCGACGACCCGCGAAGAATCGGCGCGCATGGGCCGCATCACCGCGCTGATCGGCTCCGGCAAATTCTACGCCGACCTCGGCATCGAGAAGCTCAATCCGGAGACCGACCGCATCATGATCTGCGGCTCGATGCACATGCTGAAGGACGTCAAGGAAATGGCCGAAAGCCTTGGCTTCCATGAGGGCTCGCTCAGCCATCCCTCGACCTTCGTCGTCGAGCGCGCTTTCGTCGGCTGACATCAGCCGGCGCCTCGGCGCCTGCTTCTCGATTGGAATTTTGACCATGCGGTCAAAATTCAGCTGCTTTCGCCGCCTTTTTCCGCTATGACCGCTTGAAGGACTCGTGAAGCGATGCTTCACGGGCTATCGTCGGTGTGCGTCGCCTAAAGCCGCCGTGCGGTCCGGGAGCAACGACACGCACCACGACGTAAAATCGTCGAGCGAAAGGGCAGGAGATGAGCAGCACAATCCGCGAAGCCGATCTCGGCGGGTCCAAGGTCACGCCGCTGCCGGCGCGTGCCGCAGCCAACACGCCCGTTCCGCAATCGCATGGCATCGCCCGCAACACCGGCATGCGGCTCGATCTCGGCTTCATGGAATCGGTGCGCTCGGTCAATCGCTCGGCGCTGGAGCGCCGCGTCGCCAGCCTGACCAAAAGGCGCTCGATCAAGGCTGACAACCAGGCCGCCTGGCTGCTGCGCGCGGTCTCCTGCATGGATTTGACGACTCTGAATTCCAACGACACCGAAGAGCGGGTGCGCCGCCTATGCGCCAAGGCGATCAACCCGTTCCGTCGCGACATCGTCGAGGGGCTTGGCATCGAGGGCGAGAAAATCCGCCCGGCAGCGGTCTGCGTCTATCATCCCTTCGTCGCGACGGCTGTTGATGCCGTGCGCGGCACCGGCATCCATGTCGCCGCCGTCTCCACCGCCTTCCCGCACGGCCTCGCGCCGCTGTCGACCCGCCTGCAGGAGATCGAGGCATCGGTGCGCGACGGCGCGGACGAGATCGACGTCGTCATCCCGCGCGGCCTGGTCTTCGGCGCCAAGTGGCAGGAGCTCTACAACGAGATCGTCTCGATGCGCGAAGCCTGCGGCGATGCGCATCTCAAGGTCATTCTCGGCACCGGCGACCTCGCCACGCTGCGCAATGTCATGCTGGCCTCGATGGTGGCGATGATGGCCGGCGCCGATTTCATCAAGACCTCGACCGGCAAGGAAAGCGTCAACGCCACGCTGCCCGTCGGCCTTGCCATGGTGCGCGCCATCCGAGCCTATTTCGAGGAGACCGGCTTTCTCATCGGCTTCAAGCCGGCCGGCGGCATCTCTACAGCCAAGGCTTCGCTCGACTGGCTGGTGCTGATGAAGGAGGAACTCGGCCGGCCATGGCTGGAGCCAGACCTGTTCCGCTTCGGCGCCTCGAGCCTGCTGACCGATATCGAGCGCCAGCTCGAGCACCATCTGACCGGGCATTATTCGGCCAATCACCGCCACGCAATGGCGTGAGGCGGATGAAGGCCTTGAACGTCGTGTTCCTTCGCGCCTCCCTCTGTCCTGCCGGACATCTCCCCCACTTGGGGGGAGATTGGCTAACGTCGGCGATTTCGCCAATTGTCGACGTTTCAGAGCCGACAGGCGCGAAGGCTAATCTCCCTCCTTGTGGGGGAGATGTCCGGCAGGACAGAGGGGGGCGCCACAGAGCGCCTGCCAAGACGATTATCTGGAGCGCGTCATGAACATTCTCGAACGCTATCACGCCATGGAATACGGCCCGGCGCCGGAAGCCCGCACCGATGCCGATGCCTGGCTTGCCGGACGCGATTTCGGCAAGGCGCTGTTCATCGACGGCGGCTGGAAGGCAGCAGGCGGCGGCAAGACCTTCGAGACCAGCGAACCCTCATCCGGCAAGCTGCTGGCCAAGATCTCCGATGCCGGCGCCGCCGATATCGACGCAGCCGTCGCCGCAGCCATCAGGGCGTTGCCGAAATGGTCGGCATCCTCGGGCTACCAGCGCGCAAAAGTGCTTTACGCCATTGGCCGCGCGATGCAGCGTCATCAGCGCCTGTTCGCAGTGCTTGAGTCAATCGACAACGGCAAGCCGATCCGCGAAAGCCGCGACATCGACGTGCCGCTGGCCATCCGCCATTTCATCCATCATGCCGGCTGGGCACAGGCGCTGGACAAGGATTTCCCAGGCCACAAGGGTGTCGGCGTCGTCGGCCAGATCATCCCATGGAATTTCCCGCTGCTGATGCTGGCCTGGAAGATTGCGCCGGCGCTCGCCGCCGGCTGCACGGTGGTGCTGAAGCCGGCCGAGGTCACGCCGCTCACCGCCATCCTGTTTGCCGAGATCTGCGAGCGTGCCGGCGTGCCCAAGGGCGTCGTCAACATCGTCCAGGGCGGGCCGGAAGCGGGCGTCGCCATCGTCAACCATCCCGGCATCCAGAAGATCGCCTTCACCGGCTCTTCGGAGGTCGGCAAGATCATCAGGAAAGCCACGGCTGGATCGGGCAAGAAGCTGTCATTGGAGCTTGGCGGCAAATCGGCCTTCATCGTCTTCGAGGACGCCGATCTCGACAGCGCCGTCGAAGGACTGGTCGACGGCATCTGGTTCAACCAGGGCCAGGTCTGCTGCGCAGGCTCGCGGCTTCTGGTGCAGGAAGGCATTGCCGACGCGTTGATCGCAAAGGTCAAGGTCAGGATGAGCCGGCTTCGCGTCGGCAGCCCGCTCGACAAGAACACCGATATCGGACCGCTGGTCGACGCCACACAGCTCGACCGCGTCAAGGGTCTGGTCGCCGAAGGCGCCAGGCAGGGCGCCGTCTGCTGGCAGCCCGACGCGGTGCTGCCGTCTTCCGGCTACTACCACCTGCCGACGCTCGCCACCGGTGTTTCGCCGGCAAATATATTGGCGCAGGAAGAGGTGTTCGGTCCGGTTCTGGCCACCATGACCTTCCGCAACACCGAGGAAGCGATCGAGCTTGCCAACAACACGCGCTATGGGCTGGCCGCCTCGGTGTGGAGCGAAAACATCAATCTCGCGCTGCATGTCGCGCCGCAGCTGAAGGCCGGCGTCGTCTGGGTCAACGGCACCAACATGTTCGACGCTGCCTGCGGCTTCGGCGGCTACCGCGAAAGCGGCTTTGGCCGCGAGGGCGGGCGCGAGGGCATGTTCGAGTATCTCTCGGCAAAGCTGCCGCTCGGCCCGGTGATCAAGCCGACGGCATCTTCGGCGCAGCCGGTCGAGCAATCGGATGGCGGCGCCATCGATCGTACCGCAAAGCTGTTCATCGGCGGCAAGCAGGTGCGGCCCGACGGCAATTATTCGCTGGCGATAGCCACTGCCAAGGGCAAGCTCGCCGGCGAAGTCGGCCTCGGCAGCCGCAAGGACATCCGCGACGCCGTTGCCGCCGCCCGCGCCTGCAAGGCCTGGCCGGAAGCGACCGCCTACAACCGTTCCCAGGTGCTCTATTATCTCGCCGAAAACCTGTCCGGCCGCACCGGCGAGTTCGCCGCCCGCCTCACCGAACTGACCGGCGCCAACGCCAAGGCCGCGCGGGAGGAAGTAGAACAGTCCATCGAGCGGCTCTTCCTCTATGCCGGCCTTGCTGACAAGTTCGAGGGCAGGGTGCATCAGCCACCGGCCCGCGCCGTCACGCTCGCTTTGCACGAGCCGGTCGGCGTCCTCGGCATCGTCGCCCAGGACAGCGCGCCGCTGCTCGGCTTGATCTCCCTGATCGCACCTGCGCTTGCCATGGGCAACACCGTGGTGGCCGTGCCGTCGGAAAAATACCCGCTGCTCGCCACCGATCTCTACCAGGTGATCGAATATTCCGACGTTCCGGCAGGCGCCATCAACATCGTCACCGGCCGCAGCGCCGAACTTTCCGGCGTGCTGGCCAAGCATGACGATGTCGACGGGCTCTGGCTGTTTGCCGATGCCGACACTTGCGCCAAGGCGGAGGCCGATTCGGTCGGCAATCTCAAGCGCGTCTGGACCGGCAACGGCCGCAGCCTCGACTGGGCGTCCGACGAGGCCGCCGGCGATGCCCTGCTGCGCCGCGCCGTCGAAGTGAAGAACGTCTGGGTGCCATACGGCGACTAATGCCGCCTGAAGCGCGCTGTGCTTGAGCGAACCATGGCAGCGTCACTCGTTGCCCGGTTGTCATACATGTTGTTGCATCAGAGCAAGCGATGTGCATTACATCGGCCGTCACGAAGGTGATCGCGTTCGGGCTTGACGCCCGGACGTGTGTTCTTTAACCAGAAAAAACATTTGTTATTTTGACTGATGGATTGTGCAGGCCGCATAGTCGCGCCTGCCTGGCACAGGACGCCCCGGTTAGCCGGCAGTAAATCGGGCCGAGAAGTGGCCAAAGAGGGCGAGGAGAAACGCATGGCGGATCTGGCAGGCAAGGTCGTTGTCGTCACGGCGGCGGCGCAAGGCATCGGCAGGGCGAGCGCATTGGCCTTCGCCAAGGCCGGCGCCGTCGTTTACGCCACCGACATCAACGAGGCGCTGCTGGCCGAACTCGCCAAGACCTCCGGCATCAAGACCCGCAAGCTCGACGTCCTCGACGATGATGCCGTCACGTCGGGCTTCGCCGAAATCGGCCGCGTCGACGTGCTGTTCAACTGCGCCGGCTTCGTTCATTCCGGCTCGATCCTCGAGATGAAGGATGCCGATCTCGACTTCGCCTTCAATCTCAATGTCCGCGCCATGATCCGCACCATTCGGGCCGTGCTGCCCGGCATGCTGGAGCGCGGCGACGGCTCAATCATCAACATGTCGTCCGTCGCCGGCGCCGGCAAGGGTGTGCCCAACCGTTTCGCCTACGGCGTCACCAAGGCGGCCGTGATCGGTCTCACCAAGGCGGTCGCGGCCGACTATGTCGCCAAGGGCATTCGCTGCAACGCCATCTGCCCCGGCACCGTCGAGAGCCCGTCGCTGCAGGACCGCATGCATGCGCAGGGCGACTATGACGCCGCCCGGGCGGCCTTCATCGCCCGCCAGCCGATGGGCCGTCTCGGCACCCCCGAGGAAATCGCCGACCTTGCGGTCTACCTCGCCGGCGCCACGTACACCTCAGGGCAGGCCTATAATATCGACGGCGGCTGGTCGATCTGAGCAATAGCCTCGATCCGCAGGCCCAGGCTCGAACAGTTCTAAAGTCCGGCTTGCCCCAGGTCGGGTCCGATAGCCAGAGTCCGCCCAGTCGTCGCTTTGGCGGAGCGAGTGTTGAAAACGGCCTTGGGCCACAATTTGGAGAGCAAGATGAAACTGCTGCGCTATGGCGAGATAGGGAGCGAACGCCCCGGCCTGCTCGATGCGGATGGAACGATCCGCGATCTTTCGGGTCATGTCACCGACATTGCCGGCAAGGCGCTCGATCCGGCGTCGCTCGATGCGCTATCGAAGCTCGACCCGAAGTCGCTGCCGGCCGTACCCGGAAGCCCGAGGCTTGGCGCCTGCGTTGCCGGCACAGGAAAATTCATCTGCATTGGCTTGAACTATTCCGACCACGCCGCCGAAACCGGCGCCGCCGTGCCGCCGGAGCCGATCATCTTCATGAAGGCGAGCTCGGCCATCGTCGGTCCCGACGATGATGTGCTGATCCCGCGCGGCTCGGAAAAGACCGACTGGGAGGTTGAACTCGCCGTGGTCATCGGCAGAAAAGCCAAATACGTCACCGAAGCCGAGGCGCTGGATTATGTTGCCGGCTATGCCGTTGCCCATGACGTGTCCGAGCGCGCGTTCCAGGCCGAGCGCCAGGGCCAGTGGACCAAGGGCAAGAGCTGCGACACGTTTGGTCCGACCGGCCCGTGGCTTGTCACCAAGGACGAGGTTGCCGATCCGCAGAACCTCAAGATGTGGCTGACGGTCAACGGCAAGACGATGCAGAACGGCTCGACCAAGACCATGGTCTACGGCGTGGCCTATCTCGTTTCCTATCTCAGCCAGTTCATGTCGCTCCACCCCGGCGACATCATCTCCACCGGCACGCCGCCCGGCGTCGGTCTCGGCATGAAGCCGCCGGTGTTCTTGAAGGCTGGCGATGTGGTGGAACTGGGCATCGAGGGGCTCGGCCAGCAGAAGCAGACCTTCAAGGCGGATGTTTAGCCATCTCTTCTCTTGAGCGTTTCACCGTTTGCCGGCGAAACGCTCAATCTCTTTGTTTCCCCGGCGGCTGGCGCCTCTTGTCAGCGCCAGCCGAGAGCCGGCGCGACGTGCTTCAGGATCGCCTCGATGACGTGGGCGTTGTACTCGACGCCGAGCTGGTTGGGGACGGTCAGAAGCAGCGTGTCGGCCTCGGCGATCGCTTCGTCCTCTTTCAGCTGATCGATCAGCACATCGGGCTCCGCGGCATAGGAGCGGCCGAAGACGGCAAGCTTCTCAGGCTCGATATAGCCGAAATGATCTTCGCTGCTGCCGCCGCCGAAATAGGCGCGGTCGCGGTCGTTCACCAGCGCAAAGATGCTGCGGCTGACCGACACGCGCGGCTCGCGTGTATGGCCGGCTTCCTTCCACGCCGCACGATAAGCGCGGATCTGTTCGGCCTGCTGGATGTGGAGCGGCTGGCCGCCCTCATCGAACTTCAGCGTCGAACTTTGCAGGTTCATGCCGAGCTTGCCCGCCCATTCGGCGGTGGCGTTGGTAGCGGCGCCCCACCAGATCCGATCGCGCAGGCCGGCCGAGAACGGCTCGAGCCGCAGCATTCCCGGAGGATTGGGGAACATCGGCCGCGGATTGGGTTGCGCGAAACCTTCGCCGCGCAGCACGTCCAGAAACACCTCGGCATGGTTGCGCGCCATGTCGGCATCGCTTTTGCCGTCCTGCGGCACGTAGCCGAAGTAGCGCCAGCCGTCGATCACCTGCTCCGGCGAACCGCGGCTGATGCCAAGCTGCAGCCGGCCACCGGCGATCAGGTCGGCAGCACCCGCATCCTCGGCCATATACAGCGGATTCTCATAGCGCATGTCGATGACGGCGGTGCCGATCTCGATGCGGCTGGTGCGGGCGCCGACCGCGGCCAGAAGCGGAAACGGCGAAGCGAGCTGGCGGGCAAAATGATGGACGCGGAAATAGGCGCCGTCCGCGCCCAGCTCCTCGGCGGCGACGGCCAGGTCGATCGACTGCAGCAACGCGTCGGACGCCGAGCGCGTCTGCGATTGCGACGAGGGCGACCAATGGCCGAAGGAAAGAAAGCCGATCTTCTTCATGCGCGCATCCTGTTCTTTGATTCCAGTTGCCTACTTCGTCGCCCAGGCGATCGGGTTCAATCGACACTCACACAACGCAGTGTCAATGCCGCCGGCCCTTGACGGTTTCGCGACGATACCCATCGGTGCGCAAAGGACCAAGGCCATGGTCCCCGGCGATGCCTTGCGCGACCGCGTCAGCATCTGCCGCGGCGCTTTTGGGGCCAAATGAACCAACCAAAGGCGATGTACCGCAAACTCCATTCGCTTCAGAGCCCGGTTTTGAAATCTTCTCGCTCATTTAATTCTACAAAATCGGTAGGCTTAATGCGGATAGTGCGTCTGCGAGAAGGAGCCTCGGATGTCAAAAAAGCTGGTGGTGGGGTTGTCCGGCAACCTGACCCGTCCGTCCAAGACGAAGGCATTCGTCAGCCACATCGCCGGTGAGGTGGCGAGCCGGGCCGGCTCGGCTTTGAGCGTTTTCGACATCGAGGATCTCGGCCCGTCCTTTGCGCCTGCAAGACAGCTTGGCGATCTCGATCCGGCGGCGCGCGGTATTGTCGAGCAGCTGCTCGGCGCCGACGTGCTGGTGGTCGGCTCCCCGACCTTCAAGGGCAGCTACACCGGGCTGTTCAAGCACTTCTTCGACCTGCTCGACCCGTCGTCGCTGCGCGGCAAGCCGATCATCCTGGCGGCAACAGGCGGCGGCGAGCGTCATTCGCTTGTCGTCGAACACCAGTTGCGGCCGTTGTTCGGCTTCTTCGAGGCGCAGACCCTGCCGACCGCGATCTACGCCTCGGACAAGGACTTTGCAGATGGCGTGCTGGTGTCAGAGGCAGTCAAGGCGCGAGCCCGGCAGGCGGTCGCCGAGGCATGCCGGGTGGCCGGCGTGCCCTACAGCGTCGTCCTTGCCGCCTGAAACCACGATCCGCGACGCAATATTCCATCCCGCATAGACCAGAAGGACGCCTGCAATGACTCGAGCCAGCAAGTCCGATAGCAGGCCGCGGCAGATCAAGCTCGGCGCTTTCCTGCCCGGCGGCGGGCAGCATATCGCCGCCTGGCGTCATCCCGATGCGCCGGCCGACGGCGCCACCAATTTCGAGTTCCACAAGCAACTGGCGCTGACCGCCGAGCGCGGCCTGTTCGACGCCTATTTCCTGGCCGACAACCTGACCGTCGGCCTCGGCGCCCGCGAGGGCGGCAACGCCAAGATCGCCGGCTTCGAGCCGGTGACGCTGTTTGCGGCGCTGGCGCCGCTGACGACGCATCTCGGCTTCATCGCAACGGCGTCCACCACTTATGAGGAGCCTTACACGCTGGCGCGCAAATTCGCTTCGCTCGACCTGTTGTCGAACGGCCGCGCCGGCTGGAACGTGGTGACCTCGGCCGGCGACGAAACGGCACGCAATTTCAACCGCGACGTCCAGCCCAGCCATGCCGAGCGCTATGCCAGGGCGCATGAGCATGTCGAGACGGTCAAGGCGCTGTGGGACAGCTGGGAGGATGACGCCTTCATCCGCGACAAGCAGTCGGGCCGTTTCTACGACAAGGACAGATTGCACGACATCGACCACAAGGGCGAGCATTTCAGCGTCAAGGGTCCGCTCAACGTGCCGCGCCCGGTGCAAGGACATCCGGTTGTCGTACAAGCGGGGCAGTCGGAAGACGGCCGTGGGCTTGCCGCGCACTCGGCCGAGGTCATCTTCACCGCCCATCAGAAGCTCGAGACGGCGCAGGAATTCTACCGCGACATCAAGGCGCGCGTGGCTGAAGTCGGCCGCGATCCCGACCAGGTGCTGATCATGCCGGGCGTCGCGCCCTTCGTCGGCCGCACCGAGGACGAGGCCCGCGCCAAATACCAACAGCTCAACGACCTTATCCTGCCCGAGGACGGTGTCGCCCTGCTCAACGGTCTTGCCGGCCAGACGCTCGACATCAGGGGCTATCCGCTCGACGGCCCGTTGCCGCCGAGCAAGGAAACCGAGGGCATGAAGAGCCGCCAGGCGCTGATCCGGCAGATTGCCGACGAGCACAACTTCACCATACGCCAGCTTTACCAATGGGTAGCGACGGCGCGCGGCCACTACACCATCGTCGGCAGCGTCACGCAGGTCGCCGATCAGCTGGAGGAATGGTTCACCAGCGAGGCGGCCGACGGCTTCAACATCCTGCCGCCCTGGCTGCCCGGCGCGCTCGACGATTTCGTCGACCTGGTCATTCCCGAGCTACAGCGGCGCGGCCTGTTCCGCACGGCTTACGAAGGCCGCACGTTGCGCGAGAACCTCGGCCTCAGGCGGCCGGAAAATCCATGGACCGTCGCCCGCTCGACCGTCCTTGCCGCCGAATGACCTTGGCATCGAAGGGGTGAAGCAATGACGTTGCAGCACATCGATCGGCAAATCACGGTTCGCCGCAGTGGTGGCGAAACTGGGCTCGGCACCGACTTCCTGAACCTCGGTAGCAAGGCGGCTGTTCGCTTCCTGAAGCGCTACGGCGTGCTTGCCGGCTTCCTGGCGCTCTGGCAGGTGGCGAGCAGCGTCGGATGGGTCAACGCGGCGGTGCTGCCGCCGATCGACATGATCGTCGTCGCACTCTGGAAGGGGCTTGCCGGCGGCAGCCTGCTCGGCGACATCGCCATCAGCCTGCAGCGCGCCGGCATCGCCTTTGCGGCGGCTGTCGCCGTTGCCATTCCGCTTGGCCTGTTCATGGGCCAGGTGCGCCCGGTCGAAACCTCGCTCGATCCGATCCTGCAGGTGTTCCGGCAGACGTCGGCGCTGGCGCTCTATCCGGTGTTCATCCTGCTCTTGGGACTTGGCGAGACCTCGAAGATCTTCGTCATCTTCTGGGCGACGCTGTTTCCGCTGCTGCTCAACACCACCAGCGGCGTCAAGGAAGTCGATCCCAAGCTGCTTGAAATGGCGCGCGTCTATGGTGCGAGCCGGCTCACCGTGTTTCGCCGCGTCGTACTGCCGGGCGCCGTGCCGTCGATCTTCGTCGGCTTGCGGCTGAGCGCCACCACGGCGCTGCTGCTGCTGATCGCATCCGAGATGATCGGTGCCAACAAGGGCATCGGCTTCCAGGTGATGAACGCGCAGTACAATTTCCAGATCCCGCTGATGTTTGCGGCAATCGTCATCCTCGCCGGGCTTGGCCTGATCGCCAACCAGGCATTGGTCACCCTGCAGCGGCGGCTCTGTCGCTGGAGCAATCCTGTCAACTGAGCAGTCCGCCCCTCACCGTTTACCTCCAGGAAGGACCCGATCATGAAAATCACCCGCCGTTCGCTGCTTGCCGGCGCGCCGCTTGCCGCCGGCCTCATCGCCGCCGGCCTGCCGCGCCTGGCCTTTGCGCAAGCCGCAGCCGTCAAGTTCCGCTACCTCGCCAGCCGTGGCAGCATCTCCCCGCACGAGCTGGCCGACGAGCTTGGCTACTTCAAAGGGCTCGGCGTCGAGCTGGAGAATGTCGGCTATTCCTCGGGCGGACCGGAATCGCTGTTTGCGCTGTCTTCCGGCAGCGTCGACATCGGCTCGGCCGCCACCGCGGCGGTGATCAACTCGATCTCGGGCGGCAACGATTTCGTCGCGGCGTATCCGAGCAACGGCATCAACAAGGATGTGAAGAGCGTCTTTTACGTGCTGGAAGACAGCCCGATCAAATCGATCGCCGACATTGCCGGCAAGACCATCTCGGTCAACACGCTCGGCGCTCATCTCGACTATACGGTGCGTGAGGCCCTGCACAGCGTCGGCCTGCCGCCGACCGCCGCCAACCTCATTGTCGTGCCCGGCCCGCAGCTTGAGCAGACGCTGCGCTCGCGCCAGGTCGATATTGCCGGCCTCGGCTACTGGCAGGCGACCTTTGCCGGCGCGCTGGTCGCCAACGGCGGCGTGCGCGGCGTGTTCGACGACACCCAGGTGCTCGGCGAACTCGCCGGCGGCTTCGTCGTACTCAGGCGCGACTTCATTGCCGCCAACCCGGATGCGGCGCGCAACTTCGTCGAACAGTCGGCGCGCGCCTCGGACTGGTCGCGCCAGAACCCGGACGAAGCCCGCAAGGTGCTGGCCACTATCCTCGACAAGCGCGGCGAAAACGGCGATCTCGCCCGCTACTGGACCGGCTTTGGTCTGCGCGAAGGTGCGCAGGCGACCGATCGCGACATCGACTTCTGGGTCGCGGTGCTGGAGCGCGACGGCCGTCTGGCCAAGGGCAAGCTGAAAGCCGCCGACATCCTGTACCGGCCCGGCGAAACCAAGATCAACTGAGCTTTGAAATAGCTGAGAGACAAGATGGCCGGTTCCAACCGTGGCGGAGAGGTCTCGATCCGCGACCTGTCCAAATCCTTCAGCCTCGGCGGGCGCCAGCTTGCCGTGCTGCGGACGCTCAACCTCGACATTCGTTCGGGGGAATGCCTGGTCATCGTCGGCGCCAGCGGCTCCGGCAAGACCACGCTGCTGCGTATTCTGGCCGGGCTGGAGGCGGCCGACAGCGGCGGTGTCGCGATCGACGGCCAGCCGGTGCATGGCGTCGGCGCCGAGCGTGCCGTGATTTTCCAGGAGCCGCGGCTGCTGCCCTGGCTCAGCGTGCTCGGCAATGTCGCCTTCGGCCTCGAAGTGCGTGGCGTTCCCAAGAGACAAGCCGAGGAACGCGCCCGCTTCTACGTCGCACTGGTCGGCCTTGCTGAATTCGCCGATGCTTTTCCGAGCCAGCTTTCCGGCGGCATGGCGCAGCGCGTCGGCATCGCCCGGGCGCTCACCGTGCAGCCCGAGATCCTTCTGCTCGACGAGCCGCTGGGGGCGCTGGACGCCATGACCAAGATAGGCATGCAGGAGGAACTGGCGCGCATCTGGAGCGAGGAGAACGTCACCATGGTGATGGTCACCCACGATCTGGAGGAGGCGATCTATCTTGCCGACCGGGTGCTGATCCTGCCCAAGGAGAAAGGCGGCGCGGCGCGGTTGATCGACATCGACCTGCCACGCCCGCGCGAGCGCAGCGAGAGCCGCTTCGTGCGCTATCGCGAAGAACTGCTGCGCGAATTCGGCCTGCACTGATCGGGAAGGGGCCAGCCGTGGCTCCCCCGGAAGATTAGCTCTCGCGATTATTGCTTGGTGAACGTGCCCGTATAGGTTCGGTCGGCAAGCCCATAGGTGACGGCCAGCGTTCCGTCCGCCTGAATGACCGCGCTGACGTCCGCGCCATTGGGAAGGCGCCGCAGTTTCAACGTGTTGCCGAAAATCTTGCCTTCGCCGTCGGCCACGCCCGGTTTGTTGTCGGCGACATCGCCCCAGGCATAGGTGGCGGTGACATTGCCGCCGCGCGTAATCGTCAGCACGGCGAGCTTGCCGTCATACATCCCGTCCAGCTGTCCGCCCCATATGCCGGAAAACGCGACATATTTGGCCGGGACGCCTTCGCCGGGCGGCATAACCCGCACGGATGGATCGAGGACCGCCGCACCATCAGGAGCAGAGATCGCGGCAGGCGCCATGGGCTGAGGTGCGGGCGTTGGCGGCGGCGATGATGGTTCAGGCGCCGACTGGCAGGCGACAAGCGCGAATGCCGCGAAACCGAGCGTCGGAAAAAGACTGTTTGGTGGAGCCAATCGGGATCGAACCGACGACCTCTTGAATGCCATTCAAGCGCTCTCCCAACTGAGCTATGGCCCCACTCCGGCAGTCAGCCGTCGCCGTTGCCGGCGAGAGGTCCGGCGCGGGTTTCAGGACCGCGCCGTTTAGTGCAGGCGGCTTCTAACCCCGCCTTCCCTGAAGATCAAGCCTTCGAGGGCCGCTTTTTCGTCATAGCCCGTCAACGCCGCTAAATGCATGCGTTCGAAGCGTTCTTAGACTTCGTCGTCGTCGTCGCCGACGCCGATCATGTCGGCGACGTCGTCGTCTTCTTCCTCTTCGTCGGCAAGGAAAGTATCGTCCTCATCGTCGCCTAGATCGACATCGTCCTCGTCGTCGCCCAGATCGGGAAGCTCGTCGCCGGCCTTGACGTCTTCGTCGGCCTCTTCAAGCGAGACGACTTCAACGCCTTCTTCTTCCTCGGCGTCCACTTCCTTCTCGGCCACTTCCTCTTCCTCTTCGAGGGCGGCGATCTTGCCGTCCTCGAAATAGGAACGCGGATACGTCTTGCCCGTATAGGGCGAGACGATAGGGTCCTTGTTCAGGTCGTAGAATTTTCGGCCCGTTTCAGGGTCGACACGCTTTGTGCCAAGTTCGTTTTTTGCCACGTCAAGCCTCGTCAGTAAAAGAGTGGTCCCCTTAACCACAGTTTACCGCGCTGTCAAAGCGAAAAGCCGGCGTCACAAAACCAAGCACTGAAAGGCCTCGCGCCAAGCGACGACCATGGGGATGACCATTTCCCCCCGCCGTGATACGAGACCGCCGCAACAAATGAAAAGCGCCGGTGCGCCGGCATTCCGTCCAGGGAAATTCCATGTCTCACGCCGCCGCTGCCAAGCCGGCCACCGCCCGCAAATCATCCGCCCTTTCCGGCACCGCGCGGGTGCCGGGCGACAAGTCGATTTCGCACCGTTCCATGATGTTCGGCGGGCTCGCGTCCGGCGAAACCCGCGTCACCGGCCTGCTCGAAGGCGAGGATGTGATGCGCACGGCTGCCGCCATGAAGGCGATGGGCGCGCATATCGAGAAGCGTGGCGCCGAGTGGGTGATCCGCGGCACCGGCAATGGCGCGCTGCTGCAGCCGGAAGGCCCGCTCGATTTCGGCAATGCCGGTACCGGCTCCCGCCTCACAATGGGCCTCGTCGGCACTTACGACATGGAAACGACCTTCATCGGCGACGCATCGCTGTCGGGACGGCCGATGGGCCGCGTGCTCGAACCCTTGCGCCAGATGGGCGTGCAGGTGCTGAAGGCGACGCCGGGCGACCGCATGCCGATCACGCTGCATGGGCCGAAACACGCCGCACCCATTACCTACCGCGTGCCGATGGCCTCGGCGCAGGTGAAGTCGGCCGTGCTGCTGGCAGGCCTCAACACGCCCGGCATCACCACCGTGATCGAGCCGGTGATGACGCGCGATCATACCGAAAAGATGCTTAGGGGATTTGGCGCCAATCTCTCGGTCGAGACCGACGAGCGCGGCGTGCGCCATATCTTCATCGAAGGCCAGGGCAAGCTGACGGGACAGATCATCGCCGTGCCGGGCGACCCGTCCTCGGCCGGCTTCCCTCTGGTCGCGGCACTGATCGTGCCGGGTTCGGACATCCTCATCGAGAACGTGCTGATGAACCCGACCCGCACAGGCCTGCTTTTGACACTGCAGGAAATGGGCGGCCAGATCGACATCTTGAACCCGCGCAATGCCGGCGGCGAGGATGTCGCCGATCTGCGCGTGCGCTACTCCGAGCTCAAGGGCGTCACCGTGCCGCCCGAGCGGGCGCCGTCGATGATCGACGAATATCCGGTGCTGGCAGTTGCCGCGAGCTTCGCCGAGGGCGAGACGTTGATGCAGGGGCTGGAAGAGCTGCGGGTGAAGGAATCCGACCGACTGGCAGCGGTTGCCAATGGGCTGAAGCTCAACGGCGTCGACTGCACCGAAGGCGAAGCTTCGCTCGCGGTGCGCGGAAAGCCCGGCGGCAAGGGGCTGGGCGGCCATCCCAACGGCCAGGACACGACGGTGCAGACGCATCTCGACCATCGTATCGCCATGAGCTTCCTGGTGATGGGGCTGGCAACGGAAAAGCCGGTGACCATCGACGACGCCGCCATGATCGCGACGAGTTTCCCGGAGTTCATGGGTCTGATGACGGGGCTCGGTGCGGAGATCGGGTAGGTTGATGCCAAGCGCAAAGCAAGCAGAGATGTCGGCGGGACAGCGCCCCCCTCTGTCCTGCCGGACATCTCCCCCTCAAGGGGGGAGATCGGCCGTCACAGCGGCTTTCGCCAGTTTTCGAAATTGCAGGAAAGAGTGGGGCGCAGAAGCTTCTGATCTCCCCCCTGGAGGGGGAGATGTCCGGCAGGACAGAGGGGGGCGCGAAGGATCGCGGCGTCTGTCTTTTTCATCGAGCCTTTCGATTGTGTTGGCCCGCCAATGACCTTCACCATAGCCATCGACGGACCCGCCGGCGCCGGCAAAGGCACGCTGGCCCGACGTCTGGCCGACCACTACCGCCTCAACCTGCTCGACACCGGCCTCACCTACCGCGCCGTCGCCTATGCGTTGATCCGGCACGCGCTGCCACTCGACAATGTCTCAGCAGCCGAAACCGCCGCACGCCAGGTCGATCTGGCAAAGCTCGACCGTGCGGTGCTGTCGGCGCATGCGGTTGGCGAGGCGGCCTCGAAGGTCGCGGTTTACCCTACCGTTCGGCGCATCCTGGTCGAAAAGCAGCGCGATTTCGCCAGGACACCGCCAGGCGCGGTGCTCGACGGGCGCGACATCGGCACGGTCGTGTGCCCTGACGCCGACATAAAGCTCTATGTGACGGCGAGCGCCGAAGTGCGGGCGCAGCGCCGGCTGGCCGAGATCGAAAGCATCGGCGGCACCGCCGATTTCGCCGAAATCCTTGCCGATATTGTGCGCCGCGACGAGCGCGACATGGGCCGCGCCGACTCGCCGCTGAAGCCGGCGGCGGACGCGCACTTGCTTGATACCTCCGAAATGGCTATAGAGGCCGCGTTTCTAGCGGCCAAAGCGATCATCGACGACGCCCTGGCCAAGAGAGACAAAGCCTGATCCAGGGTTTTCCCGCTCCACCGATTGCCGGAAGCGAAGAAAATACCCATATCGGGCACGAACCAGCCTGCCAGCATTCTTCATGCGCCGGAATTGCCGCTTAGGCGGCCTAGGGCTTTTGTAGCCCGGAACGCCGGCAGGCCAACGCAACGCTAACCCACGGCGCCCGTCCCGCTTCAGATGCGGGGCACTCCAGGAGAAAATATGTCAGCTGCAAATCCCACTCGCGACGATTTCGCGAGCCTGCTCGAAGAATCATTTACCACCGGTCACTCCGGCGAAGGTCAGGTCGTCAAGGGCACGATCCTGGCGATCGAAAAAGACATGGCCATCATCGATGTCGGCCTCAAGGTCGAAGGCCGCGTGCCGCTGAAGGAATTCGGCGTCAAGGGCAAGGACTCGACGCTCAAGGTCGGCGACACGGTCGAGGTCATGGTCGAGCGCATCGAAAACGCGCTGGGCGAAGCCGTCCTGTCGCGCGACAAAGCCCGCCGCGAAGAGAGCTGGGTCAAGCTCGAAGAGAAGTTCACCAAGGGTGAGCGCGTCGAAGGCGTCATCTTCAACCAGGTCAAGGGCGGCTTCACTGTCGACCTCGACGGCGCCGTGGCCTTTCTGCCGCGCAGCCAGGTCGATATCCGCCCGATCCGCGATGTCTCCCCGCTGATGCACAACCCGCAGCCCTTCGAGATCCTCAAGATGGATCGCCGCCGCGGCAACATCGTTGTGTCGCGCCGCACCGTGCTCGAGGAAAGCCGCGCCGAACAGCGTTCGGAAATCGTGCAGAACCTCGAAGAGGGCCAGGTTGTCGAAGGCGTCGTCAAGAACATCACCGACTACGGTGCGTTCGTCGACCTCGGCGGCATCGATGGCCTGCTGCATGTCACCGACATGGCATGGCGCCGCGTCAACCATCCGACCGAAATCCTCAACATCGGTCAGACAGTCAAGGTGCAGATCATCCGCATCAACCAGGAAACCCACCGCATCTCGCTCGGCATGAAGCAGCTCGAGAGCGATCCGTGGTCCGAGATCGGCACCAAGTTCCCGATCGGCAAGAAGATCAAGGGTACCGTCACCAACATCACCGACTACGGCGCGTTCGTCGAGCTGGAGCCGGGCATCGAAGGCCTCATCCACGTTTCGGAAATGTCGTGGACCAAGAAGAACGTGCACCCCGGCAAGATCCTGTCGACGACGCAGGAAGTCGACGTTGTCGTGCTCGAGGTCGATCCGGCCAAGCGCCGCATCTCGCTCGGCCTCAAGCAGACGCTGGAAAACCCGTGGCAGGCTTTTGCCGCGAGCCATCCGGTCGGCAGCCAGGTCGAGGGCGAGGTCAAGAACAAGACCGAGTTCGGCCTGTTCATCGGCCTCGAAGGCGACGTGGACGGCATGGTGCACCTTTCCGACCTCGACTGGACCCGTCCGGGCGAGCAGGTCATTGAAGAGTACAATCGCGGCGACATGGTCAAGGCGCAGGTGCTCGACGTCGACATCGACAAGGAGCGCATCTCGCTCGGCATCAAGCAACTGGCCAAGGACACGGTCGGCGAAGCCGCGACTTCAGGCGAACTGCGCAAGAACGCGGTGGTCACCTGCGAAGTCACCGGCATCAAGGATGGCGGTCTGGAAGTGCGGCTGGTCGACAGCGGCATCGAGACCTTCATCAAGCGCAACGACCTCAGCCGTGACCGTGACGAGCAGCGCCCCGAGCGCTTCTCGGTCGGCCAGAAACTGGACGCCCGCGTCATCGCCTTCGACAAGAAGACCCGCAAGCTGCAGGTCTCGATCAAGGCGCTGGAAATCGCGGAAGAGAAGGAAGCCGTCGCACAGTACGGCTCTACCGACTCCGGCGCTTCGCTGGGTGACATCCTTGGCGCCGCGCTGAAGAAGCAGGGCAGCTAAGCCGCTTCGCGCGCAGCGCGTAAGCCGCTTCGCGCAAGCGTAAACCTCGGCTGCGCCTCACGCGCGGCTTGAACAAGAAAACCCGCGGGCCGCAAGGCTCGCGGGTTTTTTCATGCTCGGCGACTCGGTTGGCACAAGACAAAGACGGCGGAACCCCCTTCAATTCCGCATGCGCGGCTGTAGGCTCGGCTGTCGTTGCAGACGTAAACACGGAAGTCCGGCCCTTCGGGCAACGGAGAAGCATGCGCGATGAAGGTCGTCGAACTCTATCGCTATCCGGTCAAGAGCCTGCGCGGCCATGCCGTGCCGAGCGCCGACATCGAGACAATGGGCATGGAAGGCGACCGCCGCTGGATGGTCGTCGACAAGGATGGGCAGTTCCTCACCATTCGCCAGATACCTGATATGACGACGGTCGACGTCGAGCATCGCGGAACGGGCATCCTGTTGAAACATGACAGGCATGGCTCGCACTTCGTCGAGGCTCCGGCTCCCGGCACCGCGCTCCGGCAAGTCAAGATCTGGAAGGATATGGCTGCCGCGCGGCCGGGCGATCCGGCCGCCGGCGCCTATCTCTCGGCTATTCTTGGCCGGCCTGTCGATCTCGTCTATTTCGACGATCCGCAAAACCGGCCGGTCGATGCGGAATTCGGCCAGCCCGGCGATTTCGTCGGCTTTGCCGACGGTTTTCCGCTGCTGATCGCCACGACAGGCTCGCTGAACCATCTGAACAGCCATCTTGCCAGGCCCATCGAGATGGCGCGGTTCCGGCCAAACATCGTCGTCGACGCAGACGGCGCATGGGCCGAAGACAGCTGGAAGACGATCCGCATCGGCGCTGTCGAGTTGCGCATCGCAAAGCCCTGCTCGCGGTGCGTCATCACCACCCGAGATCCGTTGAGCGGCGAGCAGCCGGACCCGCGCGAGCCGTTGCAGACGCTTGGCAAACTCCACCGCTCCGCCAAGGGCGGCATCATCTTCGGCCAGAATGCGATTCCCAACAACGCCGGCACGATCGCCATCGGCGACGCAGTCGAGGTCGTGGAAGCGGGCGTCTCGAACCTGACGTAGTCGCAGGCCTTCTAATGCCGTGGAGGCGTCGGCGGGTCGCCATGATTGAATGGCCAACCTCCGCTGTAGATCAGGCGAGGTCGGCAAAGGCCGCCATCGGAAGCCAAACCAAATGAGTCGCCTGCGCGGCGGAACTTCAGGCGCGGCCGTAAAGTGGCGCCAGCGTTCCGCTCATTGCCAGATTGGCCGGTGATGCCAGATAGGCGATTGCCTCGGCGGCGGCTTCGAGGCTGACCCATTTGCCGAAATCGGAATCCGGCATGTCGGCGCGGTTGGCCGGCGTATCGAGCGTCGAGGGCGCTACCGCGTTGACCAGTATGCCTTTGTGCTTCAGCTCTTCCGCCATCGCCACGGTCATCGCCGCCACTGCCGCTTTGCTCGCGGTATAGGCGACCATGCCGGCGCCTCGGCGCGGGTCGAGCCCGGCGCGTGCCGTGACATTGACGATGCGGCCCGCTGTGTTCGAGCCCAGCATGGAGCGCACTGCCGCGCGGCAGCACAGAAAGGCGGTGCGGGCGTTGGTGTCCATCATTTCGGCAAAGGATGCGGATTCGATCTTCTCGACCGGGGCTGCGGCAAAGCCGCCGGCCAGATGGATGGAAGCCCACAATTCGGGGACGCTGTCATAGAAGGCATCGACCTTGGCAGGATCGGCGAGATCGACATTATGCGCCAGCCGGACGCGATCATGGGCCGTGAAGGGGAAATGCGAGGGGGCCGACGCGTGGGCATTGGGCACATGGCAGATCGCGCCGTCCGCCAGCAATTTGCCGACGACCGCGGCACCCAGCGCCCCGGTGCCACCGGTCACCACGATATGCTTGCCCTGAACTGTTTCCGTCATCCTGGACGCTCCTGTCGTTTCTTATGATTATGTCGCTTGTCGTGCCGACCCGACGCAGAGCGTCGCGCCTTTTGCACGATCACTCAACCGACATCTCGACATGGCAGTTGTTGCGTCTTTGCATCGCTCGAAGCCGCCGACCGCCCCTTCCGACCCCCGCGCATGGACGTACGGCGCGCGGCCAGGCGTCAGTCGATGGTGATTTCGATGACGTGCGGCAGTCTGGTTGCGCGTGCGCGCTTGAGCGCATCGGCGATACCGGCAGTACCGGCAAGCCGCTCGGAGGCAATACCATAGGCCTCGGCCAGCTTGCAGAAATCCGGCGGCGCCGGGGACACGCCGACCGGCTCGACGCCGACATCGAGCATCGACGTTTCGATCTCGCGATAGCCTCTGTTGTTCCAGACGACGAAGATGACCGGTGCGGGTGCATCGAGCGCCGCGCCCAGCTCCGGCAAGGTGAACTGGAAGCCGCCGTCGCCGGTGAGGCAGACCACCGGCACGCCGGGCATGGCAAGGGCTGCGCCGATCGCCGCCGGCGGTCCGTAGCCGAGCGCGCCGAAACCGGTGGCGGCGTTGAACCAGCCGCCTGGCCGGTCATGGTCGTAGTAAAGGTTGGCGGCGTAGATCGGCTGCGTCGAATCGCCGACGATGATGGCGCCCGGCAGCGCGTCGCGGATGGTTTCCACCGCACGCACCTGCGCGGCATAGGCCGGGCTGAGCTCGGCAAAGGCCGCCTTCCTCGACGCGGCTGCGCGGCTCTCGCCGTCCTTCGATGCGGCATGATCAGGGTGGAGCGCGCCAAGCAGCGCACCAAGCGCCTCCGCGCAATCGGCCTGGATGCCGACGCTCACCGGGCGGCGGGCGAGCTGGTCGGCGCCGACATCGATGCGGATCAGATTGGCGGGCAGAACGAAGCCGCCGTCGCTGTAACCGTCATAGTCGGTCGGGCCGAATTCGGTGCCGGCGGCGATGACCAGATCCGCGTATGCCATCAGCGCACGCACCGCCTTCAGGCTGGGGCTGGCCGGCACGCAAAGCGGATGCGCGTGCAGCAGACCGCGCGCATTGGCGGTCTGGACGACAGGTGCGCCGAGCCGCTCGGCCAGGCGCTGCAGTGGCTGTTCGGCGCGCTTGGCGCCGCCACCGGCAAGGATCAGCGGCCGGCGCGCGGCTGCGATCAGTTTGGCTGCCTCGGCAATGGCCGCGCCATCCGGCGCCGGCGGCGCTGCATTGGTGAGCGAAGCAGCGATGCCGTCGGCCGGTTTGACCATGACGTCGGTCGGGATCTCGATATGGACGGGGCCTGGCCGCGACGACGAAAACAGCGCGAAGGCCCGCGCCAAAGCGCCAGGCAATTCGCTGGCCTCGGTGACACGCTGCGAAAACAGCGCCACCTTCTCCATCATGCCGCGCTGGTCCGGCAGTTCGTGCAGGAAGCCCAGCCCCTTTCCCAGCGTCGGCATCGCGTTGACGCCCGAAATCACCAGCATCGGCACCGAATCGGCGCGCGCCTGGCCCATTGCGGTGATGGTGTTGGTCAGCCCCGGTCCGGTGATGACAAAGGCAACGCCCGGCCGGCCGCTGGCGCGGGCATAGCCGTCGGCCATGAAGCCGGCGCCCTGTTCGTGACGCGGCGTGACATGGCGTATCTTCGAGCGCGCCAGCCCGCGGTAGAGCTCGACAGTGTGGACGCCAGGAATGCCGAAAACGGTATCGACGCCATGCGCTTCGAGCAGCGTGATCAGCGCTTCGCCGATGGTGGTCATGGCTTCTCTCCCTTTTGCGGCACGAGGCCGAGCTCGGCCTCTATGGCTTTGACGCCGATCGCCGCCAATTCGCCAGGCGAGAACATCTCTGCGGCCAGACAGCCTTCGATCCAGAGCCCGTCGATGATCGCGTTGATGGCAATGGCGTGGCGGCGCAGTTCATTTGCGTTTGGCCTGCGCTGCTCGGCGCCGAGCACTTCGGCAACGACTGCTTCCACCTCGTTGCGAAAGCCAAGATAGCCTTCGCGGTGGGCGCGAGCCAGGCTCGGATCCGCGCCGGCGCGGCCGATGAAGGTTGCCCAAAGCGAAAACACGCGTGCATCGATGATCGGCACGTTGAGGTTGGCGGTGACGAAGGCCGCAAGGCGCTGGCGCGGCGAGGCGTCTTCCATGAGCAATGCCGCCTTCGCCTGCTCGGTCATGCGGCCCATCAGCGCCGCGTACGCTTCCTGCAGCAAGTCTTCCTTGCCGGGGAAATAGTGCCGGATCAGCCCGGCGGTGACACCGGCGCGCAGTGCGATGGTGCGCAGGCTGGCGCCCTCCAGCCCATGTTCGGCCACGCTGTCCAGGGTCGCGTCGATCAAATCCTGCCGCCGCCGCTCCTCGCCCTCGCGGCGGAACTTGCGGCGCTCATTCATTGCCGCAGGATGGGCCGCGTCAGGCATGTCGGCCCACCTTCGCAGGCGATGCAGAGGGCATCCGCCTCGAAGATTTGAACCGTGCAGCCGGCGGCTTCCATCGCGGCCTTGGTCTTGGGAAAGCCGGCGACGGCAATGACCTTATGCGGGCTGGTCGGCAGCACGTTCAGGCTGAGGCCGTTGGACGCGGCAAACTCTTCGGCGTCGCCTTCCACCAGCCGGATGCCGCGCGCCTTCAGCAACTGATAGAACGGCGCCGGCAAAAGCGGTGAATAGATCAGGGCCAGGTCGTCGGCCAGCGGGCTGATCACCGACATCAGATGCAGGCACGCCTCCTCGCCCTGCCACAGCGGCAGATCGAAGCCGTAGACGGAAATGCCGAGCGGCGTCAGCAGGTTGGAAACCTGCTGTATGCCTTCCTGGTTGGAGCGCACCCCGCGCCCGATTACCAGCGTGTTTTTATCCAGCCATACGCAATCGCCGCCTTCGACCTGGCCGGGAGCCTCGACGCGGCCGAGGATAGGAATACCCAGGCGTGTGTAGGTTTCCTCATGCAGCGATGGCTCCCTTGCGCGCAGTGGCTTGCCCATGGACAGGATCAGCGCGCCGCGGTCGGTCATCAGTGACGGATCGTGGGTGAATACGGAATCCGACAGCCCGTCGGCATTGTCATCGATCCATTCGATTTCGGCGCCGGACGCCGTCACCAGCTCAGCGAGAGCCGCGTGCTGCGCCGCCGCTTTCGCCGGGTCGAAACCCGGGCCATAGTGCCAGGTAGCCCGGTCGGCACCGCGCATGGCATTGGCCGCCGACCGCATCAGCACGCGCCGCAACGGCGCCGCCATGGACTGTGATCCGAAAGCGCTCATCAGTGCCCTTTTCAATGCCGTGTTCAAGGTGAAAAAAATGGAGAAAATTTCATCGGAGGCTATTTATACACTTGCACAATAAGGCCGCAAGTGCCGTAATGAGCGGGATTGACGGGCTCGCGCTGTTGGGTCCATGCTGAAGTCTGGAGTGGGCATTACAGCGTATGTTGATTAGCCGGATAGACGTTCGACGATCTGCCGTGGACCCTGTGGCAGAGGTTCCCCGGTGAGCGCGGCGGGAACCGCCGCATTCCAATCCGGCAAGGCGCAGGACGGCGCCGCCGAGGCCATCCATGTCGAGAACCTGCACAAGAAATTCGGCCAGCTGCATGTGCTGAAAGGCGTTTCGCTGTCGGCGCGCGACGGCGAGGTGATCGCCATTATCGGCGGCTCGGGTTCCGGCAAGTCGACGCTGCTGCGCTGCATCAACTGCCTGGAAAATCCGACCAGCGGCATCATCCGCGTCAATGGCGAGGAGATCAAACTCAAGGCCGACAGCCACGGCCACACCGTGCCTGCCGACCGCCGGCAGATCGAACGCATCCGCGCCAAGCTCGGCATGGTGTTCCAGAACTTCAACCTGTGGAGCCACATGACGCTGATCGAGAACGTCATCGAGGTTCCGGTGCATGTTCTGGGCGTAAGACGCGACGTGGCGATCAGGGAAGCCGAAAAGCTTTTGGCGCGCGTCGGCCTCGCCGAAAAGCGCGACGTCTATCCGGCCTATCTCTCCGGCGGTCAGCAGCAGCGCGCGGCGATCGCCCGCGCCCTGGCCATCAACCCGCGCGTCATGCTGTTCGACGAGCCGACCTCGGCGCTCGACCCGGAGCTGGTTGGCGAGGTGCTGAAGGTGATCGGCGACCTGGCGCACGAGGGCCGCACCATGGTGCTGGTCACGCATGAAATGAAATTCGCCCGCGAGGTCGCGACCCATGTCGTCTACCTCTGCAATGGGCTGGTCGAGGAAGAGGGGCCGCCGGAGCAGATATTCGGCGCACCGAAATCCGAAAGGCTGAAGCAGTTCATCCGCAACATCGGCTAGGACAAGCCGGGACGGAAGAAAACCGGGAACCAACAACAAACTGGGAGTCGTGACATGAAGACTGTTCTGAAAACATTCGCCGCAGCGCTGCTGCTCGGCGTCGCCGCCATGGGCGTGGCCAAGGCCGATCCGGTCAAGATCGGCGTCGCCGCCGAGCCCTATCCGCCCTTCACCTCGCCGGACGCTTCCGGCAAATGGGTTGGCTGGGAAATCGAGTTCATCGACGCCGTCTGCGCCGAGGAGAAGCTCGACTGCGTCATCACGCCTGTCGCCTGGGACGGCATCATCCCGGCGCTGACGACCAAGAAGATCGACGTCATCGCCAGTTCGATGTCGATCACTGCCGAACGCGAGAAGACCATCGACTTCTCGGATAAGTACTACAACACGCCGACCGCCATCATCGGGCCGAAGGACCAGAAATTCGGCGCCACGCCGGACGATCTCAAGGGCAAAGTGCTCGGCGTGCAGGTGTCGACCACCCATTCGGCCTATGCCAAGAAGCATTTCGGGCCCACGGCCGCCGAGATCAAGGAATACCAGACGCAGGACGAAGCCAACAACGATCTGGCCGCAGGCCGCCTCGACGCCGTCCAGGCGGATTCGATCGCGCTCGACGCATTCCTGAAGTCGGACCAGGGCAAGGCCTGCTGCGATCTGAAGGGCATGGTGGCTCCCGATGACGAAGTGCTCGGACCGGGTGTGGGCGCCGGCGTGCGCAAGGAAGACACCGACCTTAAGGCCAAGATCAACGCCGGCATCAAGGCGATCCGCTCGAACGGCAAATATGACGAGATATCGAAGAAATACTTTGATTTCGACATTTACGGTGGTGGCGGCGCGCAGTCGAACTGACGATCCTCGCATGAGCTGAGGGGCATGGCGCCAACGCCATGCCCCTCCTGCCCGACCTTTCCCAGACATGCTGCCACCGACGCTGCCGTCGGCGGTGGTTGAAGCCAGCAATCCGGGGGCGACGCTGATCGACGCACTTCTTTCGGCCTCGGCGGCCGGCATAATCGAGCTTCTTTCGCCCAATCCGCCGGGCTGGGGCGGCACGCTCTTGCTTGGGCTGCTCCATTCGATCGAGATCGCGCTCGGCGCCACGGTCCTTGGTCTCCTGATCGGCACCGGTGGCGCCTTTGGCAAACTTTACGGCGGGCCGGTCGTACGCGACTTGCTGGCGGTTTACACCACCATCGTGCGCGCCGTGCCCGAACTGGTGCTGATCCTGCTGCTCTATTATGCCGGAACAGACCTGATTAACCAGGCGCTGACGGCAATGGGCTACCAGCGCGTCGACGTCAGCGGCCTTGCGGCAGGCATCGCCGTGCTCGGCTTTGTCCAGGGCGCCTATTCGACCGAAGTGATTCGTGGCGCCATCCTGGCCATACCGCAGGGCCAGATCGAAGCCGCCCGCGCCTATGGCATGTCACCCGGGCTCATGCTGCGGCGCATCACCTTGCCGGCGATGCTGCCCTTCGCCATACCCGGGCTCGCCAATCTGTGGCTGATCGCCACCAAGGATACGGCCCTTCTGGCGGTCGTCGGCTTTTACGAGCTGGCGCTGGCGACGCGGCAGGCGGCGGGCGTCACCAAAGCCTATTTCACCTTCTTTTTCGCCGCGGGCGTGCTCTATCTCATCTTGTCGCTGGTCTCCAACCTGCTCATCGGCCGTCTCGAGGCCTGGTCGCGGCGCGGTATGCCGTCGCTCAAGGATGCGCGCTGATGGCCGGAGAAGCGACCATCATCAACGCTGCCGCGCGCACGTCGCTGTGGCTGCAGCCGCATCGCATCGTGCTGATCCTGGTCGCGATCGCGCTGGTTTTCGGTGCAGCCTTCTTCATGCGCTGGGACTGGCTGCCGCAATATTATGAAATGGGGCTTCTCGGCATCTGGCGGTCGCTGTGGATCCTGGCCGTCACCTGCTTTCTCGGCTTCCTGCTCGCCGTGCCGCTCGGGCTGGCGCAGGCCGCCGGCCCGTTCTGGTTTTCCGCGCCCGCCAGGACATTCTGCACCGTCATCAGGGGCACGCCGCTGCTGATCCAGCTGTGGCTGCTCTATTACGGGCTCGGCTCGCTGTTTCCGCAATATCCGTGGATCCGCGAATCCTGGATGTGGCCGTATCTCAGGCAAGCCTGGCCCTATGGCGTGCTGGCGTTGACCTTGTCCTTCGCCGGCTATGAGGGCGAGGTGATGCGCGGCGCCTTTGCTGGCGTGCCGAAGGGGCAGCTCGAGGCAGCCCGCGCCTTCGGCATGAGCCGCTGGAAGATTTTCCGCCGCATCTGGCTGCCGCAGGCCATCTACCGGGCGCTGCCGACGCTGACCGGCGAAACCGTGCTGCAGCTGAAGTCGACGCCGCTGGTGGCGACGATCAGCGTCATCGACATCTTCGCCGTCTCGTCCAAGGTCCGGCAGGACACCTACCTCACCTACGAACCCTTGCTGCTTTTGGCGCTGATCTACATGATCATCACCGGCATACTGGTGTTTGCATTCAGCAAGATCGAGGCGCGGATTCCGAACAAGGTGGGCTAGGGAATAGTGAGTAGGCAGTAGTGAGTAGTCAACATATGACCGGGAAACCGCTTGCTTTCGCTACTCCCTACTGACTACTCCCTACTCACTCACCACCAATCGGGTCCGCACCATGCAACTCTCTCTCGACCAGGCAACAGGGCTGTGCCGGATGGCGGCACTCGGCGCCGGCGCCAATGAGGAGGCGGCGCGGTCGCTCACGGCCTCGATCATTGCCGCCGAGGCGGAAGGGCTTTCGAGCGTCGGGCTGACCCATTTCATCGATTACCTCGAAGCGCTGGAAGCCGGCCGCATCGACGGCAATGCCGATCCCGTGATCACCAGGCCGGCGCTCGCCGTCTATCAATCCGATGCGCGTGGCGGCCTCGCCCATACCGGCTTCGACCGCACCATCGACGACCTTGCCAAGGCGGCAAGGCTGTTCGGCGTCGCCATCTTCTCGCAGAAGAACGCTTATACCTGCGGCGCACTAGGCTATTTCACCGGGCGTCTGGCGCAGCTGGGATTGGTCTCCTTCGCCGCCACCAACGGGCCGGCGGTGCTGGCAGGCTCGGGCTCGGTCAAGCCGGTCTATTGCACCAACCCGATGTCGTTTGCGGCACCCGCCGCCGATGGCGCGCCGCTGGTCATCGATCAGTCGTCGAGCGCCACCGCCTTCGTCAACATCCGGAAGGCGGCCGAGGACGGCAAGAAGATCCCCGAAGGCTGGGCGCTGGACGCCAGCGGCAACCCGACCACCGATCCGGCCGCTGCCATGAAGGGCGCCATGCTGGCCTTCGGCGGCCAGCGTGGCGCCAACATCGCGCTGATGGTCGAAGTGCTGGCGGCTGGCCTGTCGGGCGCCAACTGGTCGCTCGACGCGCCATGGTTCAGCGGCGGACCGGACAGCCCCGGAACCGGCCTGTTCGTGCTCGCTGTCGAGCCCAAGCTGCTCGACCCGGATTTCGAGCAGCGCATGAAGGACCAGCTCGACCGGCTGCGCCGGCGCTTTGGCGTGCACGTGCCGGGCCGGGCGCGGGCCGAAGCGGCCGAGAAGGCGCAGGCGCGGGGCATCAATGCCTCCAAAGCCGTGGTGCAGCGCATTTCCGAATTCGCCGAGCGCTACTCGGGCTGAAGCAGTCCTGCGACAACGAATTTTACGCGACCTGGCTGAACCTTTCTACCGATCGCAACGACCAATAGCTGCCGGGTCGGGTTTGCCCGGTCGGTGTCTTCTGTCGGATACGTCCAGGGCCCGGGCGGGCGTATGCCGTCTCAGCTTATCCGCCCCGTTGCGCTCTGTCTCGACCGTTGCGTCACCCGGAAAACCCCGCTTCGGCGGGGTTTTCTGCGTTCGCGCTCTGTGTGCTAAAACATGATGGCGGAAGTTAACTTTTGTTAACTTGACTTGCCGGGAACCATCGGGCGTTTGCAAGGGATCGTCACAACAACAGGAGCTACGATGTCCGCAACCACCGACGCTTCCCGCGGCAAACTTATCGTTCCGGTGTTTGGCCGCCTGTATTCGTCGCTGCATGATGGCGCCGAAACCCTTCTGCGCGTCGTCGCCGGCGGGTTTCTCACCATTCACGGCTCGCAGAAGATCACCAACCCTTTCGGCGCCGCCGAGATGGTCGAAGGCCTCGGCTTCTATCCCGGCGCGTTCTGGTCGTTGCTTTTGTCCTGCACCGAATTCTTCGGCGGCATTCTGATCGCCATCGGCCTGTTGACTCGGCCCGCCGCCTTTGCCGGCATGATCGTGCTGCTGGTCACCGTCTGGTTCCACTGGATCACTGTCGGCCAGGGCTTTTCCGGCGCTGAAAAGTCGCTTCTATGGGCGGCGATCCTGCTGTTCTTCGTTATCCGCGGCGGCAACCGCCAGTCGGTCGACGCGCGCATCGGCAAGGCGTTCTGAAGGGTCTATAAGAGGGTGGCAGCGACGACGCGTCACCCTTTGCCTTTGGCCCAAAACGGACTATGAAACGGCTTCAGCCAAGCTTTCGAGCGCCGGAGCCAGCCATGACCGAAATCCTGCAGATCCCCAAGCTCGTGGTCGTCTTCGGCGGCTCCGGCTTCGTCGGCCGCCACATCGTGCGGGCGCTGGCCAAGCGCGGCTACCGCATCAGGGTGGCGGTGCGCCGGCCCGATCTGGCGGGACATCTGCAGCCGCTCGGCAATGTCGGCCAGATCCAGCCGGTGCAGGCCAATGTGCGCGTGCGCTGGTCCGTCGACCGCGCCGTGCAGGGCGCCGACCATGTCATCAATCTGGTCGCCATCCCGCATGAAAGCGGCCGGCAGAAATTCAACACCGTGCACGAATTCGGCGCCCGCGCCGTCGCCGAAGCCGCACGCTCGGTCGGCGCAGGGCTCACCCATATTTCGGCGCTGGGCGCCGACCTCAACGCCGAGTCCGACTATGCCCGCACCAAGGCGCTCGGCGAAAAGGCCGTCCTGGAGACGATCCCGGACGCCGTCATCTTCCGTCCGTCGATCAATTTCGGACCCGAGGACAGTTTTTTCAACCGCTTCGCCGACATGGCGCGCTATTCGCCGGTGCTGCCGCTGATCGGCGGCGGCCAGACCAAGTTCCAGCCGGTCTATGTCGGCGATGTCGCCGAAGCCGTGGCGCGTTCGGTCGAGGGCAAGATCAAGGGCGGCCAGATCTATGAACTCGGCGGGCCGCAAGTGCTCACCTTCAAGCAGTGCATGGAAGAGCTGCTCACTGTCATCGAGCGCAAGCGGCTCCTGGTGCCGGTGCCGTGGTGGATGGCCAATCTGCAGGCCTCGATCCTCGGCCTGCTGCCCAACCCGTTGCTGACCAAGGACCAGGTGCTGCTGCTGCGCCAGCCCAACATCGTGTCGGAGGAGGCCAACAAGGCCAACCGGAACCTTGCCGGCCTCGACATCCAGCCGCAGTCTATCGGCACAATCCTGCCCAGCTATCTCTGGCGCTTCCGCGCCGCAGGCCAGTTCCAGCGCAAGCCCGCCGGCATCGCGTAACAAGGCGTTGCGCCGTTAAACGCGCCGCGTCACCTGCATCGGCAGGCCGCCTTGCGGCTGTGTCGTCAGTTTCTGCACCGGCCACGGCTTGGTCTCGGCCGTCACGTCGAAGCGGAAGCGCGACAGCATGATGGCCAGCGCAATGATCGCCTCCTGCATGGCGAAGCTGGCGCCGATGCAGATGCGCGGACCGGCGCCGAACGGCAGATACTGGAAGCGGTCGATCTTCTCGCGGTTTCCCGGATGGAAGCGTTCGGGCATGAAGGCGTCGGGCATGTCCCACAGTTTTCTGTGGCGGTGGACGACCCAAGGCATCACCAGTACGGCCGCGCGCTTGGGGAGCACCAGATCGTTCCAGGTCTCCGTCTCGATCGGCTCGCGGTTAATCGACGGCGCCGGCGGATAAAGCCGCAGCGCCTCCTCGAAGGCGGCGCGGGTGAACGGCATTGCGTCGAGCCATTTCGTTGGGTCGGGTTCGCGCGCCAGCACGGCATTGATCTCGCGCTCGACCTTTTCGCGCTCCCACGGCGCTTCGGCGAGGCAGTAGATCGTCCAGCCCAGTGCCCGCGCGGTGGTCTCGTGGCCGGCGCCGATGAAGGTGATGATGTTGTCCTCGACTTCCGCCCGCGTCAGCCCGTCGGGGCCTTCGGCGCGCAGCAGAAGCGTCAGGAAATCCTGCGGCGCGGTGTCGGGGTCGCGCTTCAGCCGCTCCTCGCGCATCTTGACCGTATCGGTGACGATCTTGCGGAAATAGGCCATGGTCTTGCGGCCGCGGATGCGGGTCAGCCGCGGCAGCCATTCGGGCGCGCGCAACAGGTCGAGCGGATCGACACGGCCCATCGTTTCGAACAGGCGGTCGATCTCCTGCGCGAAACTGCCGGGCTCGCCCGCAATCTCGCCCGAAAACAGCGTCTCGGCCAGGATATCGTAGGTGAGCAGCGTCATGTCGTGGGCGACATCGGTCATGCCGCCTTCGTCATAGCGGGCGACGAACTGCATCGTGCGGCGCAGCATCGGCTCGGCGAAGCCGAAGATATGCCGCGGCGTGAACACCGGCGCCATCGCCTTGCGCGAGCGCTTCCACACCTCGCCTTCGGCGGTCAACAGCCCGTCGCGCAAGATCGGTCGCAGGATCATCTGGCGCACCGTCGCCATCTTGTAGTTCTTGGCGTTGTCGATCAGCACGTGGCGGATAAGGCCGGGATCGTTGGCGACGATCAGATGCCCGCCGACGCCATTCGCCGAAATCCAGGGCTCGTTGTAGGTGTGCTCGCCCCACAGTTCGAGCGGATTGCGGTAGACGATCCGCATCATCTCCAGCGTCGAAGGCGGCGTCGTGCGCGGCCTGGGCGCCGGCGGCACGAAGGGGACGGGCTGCGTGTCCATGAGGTGCTCCGCTGATAGCTCAGATGTAGTGGCTGGCAATCCGGGCGTCCATGTGACCGAACGGCAAACTGAAACGCTGCAGCGCCCGGTGTGCCCGACAGACGGTGTGTTCATCGGATCGTGACCGCCGGTGAAACGGTTGCGGCTTGTCCGGTTGGACACTCTGCCATAGGTGACAGTTACCAACAGCTACTGCCAATCGCCCAGGAGAGTCCGCTTGAAGCACAAGCTGAACATCATAATCGGCAGCACGCGGCCGGGCCGCGCCGGGCCGGTCTTCGCCCACTGGCTGGAGGATTTTGCCCGCGAGCACGGCAAATTCGAACCGGTGCTGACCGACATTGCCACGTTCCATCTGCCGGTTCTGGACGAGCCGCATCACCCCAGGCTCGGCAATTACCAGAACGACCACACCAAAGCCTGGTCGAAGGTCATTGATGCCGCCGACGCCTTCGTGTTCGTTGCGCCGGAGTACAATTATTTCGTGGCGCCTGCGATCGTCAACGCCATCGACTACCTTGCGCGCGAATGGAAATACAAGCCAGCCGCCATCTTCAGCTATGGCGGCGTTTCCGGAGGCCTGCGCGCCGCGCAGGCGCTGAAGCCGCTGCTGACCGCGGTGGGCGTCATGCCCATCTCGGAAGGCGTCGCGCTGCCGATGTATCAGAAACTGCTGGAGAGCGACGGCTCCTTCCAGGCTAGTGAGCAGGTAGAGGGTGGGACCAAGACCATGCTGGACGAGCTCTCGCGCTGGAGCGGGGCGCTGAAGCCGATGCGGGCGGCCTGAAAGAGCTGTTTTCAGCTAAAAACCCGGCTTGCTCATGCCATAAAGAGGTGGAATGTTCGCGCAAATGAACGAGCCGGGGGCGGTTCGACTTGCGCCTGCTGTTTGCCTTGCTGCTGATGCTTGCGACCACCGTCACCGCGGTGGCGGAGCGGCGCGTGGCGTTGGTCATTGCCGATAACGACTACCGGCTGGTGCGGCCGCTTGCCAATCCGGTCAATGACGGCGAGGCAATGGAAGCGGCGCTGAAGAAGCTTGGCTTCGAGGTCGTTCTCGAAACCAATCGCGACCTGCGGCGCATGCGCCGGGCGCTCGACGATTTTCGCGAGGACGCCAAGGGCGCCGACGTAGCGCTGGTGTATTTTTCCGGCCACGGCGTCGAGATCTCCGGCGACAACCGGCTGTTGCCGGTCGACGCCGACGCCTCCTCGCTCGACAAGCTGGAGAAGACCAGCCTGCCGCTGGAGGAGGTGCGCGCTGCCGTTTCCGCCACGGCAAAGGTCGGGCTGATCGTGCTCGACGCCTGCCGCAGCGATCCGTTCTCTGGGACTAGCGGCGACGGACGCGGCGCGACATCGCTGATCAAGGGCCTTGTGGACAAGATCAAGCCGGGCCTCGGACGCGTCGGCAAGGCGGAAAACATCCTGTTCGCCTTTTCGGCGGCGCCCGGCGAGACGGCTGCCGACGGTACCGGTGCGAATTCGCCCTTTACAGCGGCGCTGACCAAATACCTCGGCACCGACGGGCTCGAAATCCGCTCGGTGCTGACGCTGGTGCAGCAGGAGGTCTACGACCTTTCGCGCGGGAAACAGCTGCCCTACGTCGAGAGCGGGCTGCCGAAGCTGTTCTTCGCCTCGGCGGCCAAGGAACAATTGCCGGAGCGCGAGCGGCTGCTGCTTGCCATGGCCGATGTGACGCCGGAAATGCGCGGCGCGGTCGAGCGTGTCGCCAGCAATGCCGACATGCCGCTGGCGCCGCTCTATGGCGCGCTGATCAGTTCCGACACCAGCCATCTCTCCGGCGAAAGCCTGGACGCCAAGCTGCGCGAGGCCGCCGACGCCTTCGTCAAGGTGCGCGGCGAGATGAAGACGCTGGCCGCCGACGACCCGCAGGTGGCCGAACTGCGCCGCCAGGCCGAGGAACAGTTGGCGCTCGGCGCTTTCGATGGTGCACGCGTGATCCTCGCCAAGGCCGCCGACGTCGACAATGTCTCGCGCCAGGCGTTGAAGGCCAATTTCGTCAGCCGCACCCTGTCCGAAGCCGCGACGCTATTTCTCTCGGGCGGCGCGGCGCGTGCCACCCTGGACTATGCAACCGCCATCAAGGACTATGAAACGGTGCTGTCGCTCTACGGCGAGGCCGGGCAGACCTCTCTCAGCCTGGAACAGGCCGACCGCCAAAGCCGCACGCTGGAAGAGCTCGGCATCCTCTACACGACGGTCGGCAACACCGATGCCGCCGGCCGAGCCTTTGCGGCGCTGGTCGCCAACCTCGAGCAGCGAGCGCGCCAGGAAACCGATCCGAGCGTCAAGCGCGACCTCGCCATCGGCCATATCAAGTTCGCCAACATCAAGATGGCGCAAGGCGATCTGCCGGCCTCCCTGCAAAACTATGAGGCGGCCAGGGACATGTTGCAGGGCCTGACCACAGACGTGCCGGACAAGAAGGACTGGCTCGGCGATCTCGCCATGGCCCATGATAAGATCGGCAATGTGCTGGCCACGCACGGCGACGTGGGTGCGGCAGCCCAGGCCTACCAGCAAAGCCTGTCCATCAAGCAGCAATTGGCCGATGCCGAGCCGAACAGCGTCTATCTGCTGCGCGACCTGACCATTACCTACGACGAAATCGGCGGTCTTGCCCGCACCGCCGGCCAGCTGGATGGCGCCCAGACTGCATTCGAAGAGAGCCTGAGAATTCGGCTGGCGCTGGCGCAGAACAACCCCGACGACCCCAGGCATCAGCGCGCCGTCTCCGTCAGCTACACCAGGATCGGCGACGTCCTGCGCGAGCGTGGCGACGCTGCGGGCGCGCTCGACGCCTACAACAAGAGCCAAATAATCGCCGAAGCGCTGGTGCGCCGCGACTCAAACGACACCGATTTGAAGCGCGACCTGTCGGTCGGTTACGCCAAGATCGGCAATGCTTACGGCGACCAGAAGGACTGGCCACTCGCGTTGGAGGCCTACCAGCAAGCGCTGGCCACGGCGCGAGACCTTGCCGCCAGGGACCCAGGCAACACCGACTGGCAGCGCGACCTATCGGTCTGTTTGGAAAAAATTGCCGGCGTGTTTGATGCCCAGGGCAATATCGCCGGTGCTTTGCAGAACTATCAGGACAGTCTCGTCATTGCCAACCGATTGGCAAATCTCGACCCGGGCAATTCCGACTGGCAGCGCGACCTGTCGATCACGTTCGAGGAAATAGGCCTGCTGGAGACCAAGCAGCGCCACTATGAGGGCTCGAAGAAGGCCTTCGAAGCCAGCCTGGCCATCCGCCAGCGGTTGGCCCTGTCCGATCCAGACAATGCGATCTGGCAATTCGATCTGGTACAGGCCTACATCAACTATGCCTATGTGGCGAAGAATCCGAAGGCTGTGTTGTCCCAGGCGCTAGACCTGACGCTGGAGCTTGACCGCACAGGCAAACTGGCGCCGAGGGACAAACCCACGATCAAATATCTGCGCGGTCTTCTGGCCAAATTGAAAGCCGCGAAAAAATAGCCGGCTGCCAGCTCGGGATTCAGCCCTGAAATGCCCGCAAACCTTGGAAAAACCGCCTTTTGCGCCTATATCTAGGACATCAAAGCGGCGTGATTCGAAGCCATTTTTTCGCGCTGAGCATGCGGCATCAATCAGACAGGTTTTCATGAGCGATCAAAGCGACAACGCCAACGGCGCTGAGGCCGAATACGGCGCCGATTCCATCAAAGTTTTGAAGGGGTTGGACGCTGTCCGCAAGCGGCCGGGCATGTATATCGGCGATACCGACGACGGCTCGGGCCTGCATCACATGGTCTATGAGGTGGTCGACAACGCCATCGACGAGGCGCTGGCCGGCCATGCCGACCTCGTCACGGTGACGCTTAATCCCGACGGTTCGGTCACCGTTATCGACAATGGCCGCGGGATTCCGACCGATATTCACACTGGCGAAGGCATTTCGGCGGCCGAAGTGATCATGACGCAGCTGCATGCCGGCGGCAAATTCGACCAGAATTCCTACAAGGTGTCTGGCGGCCTGCACGGCGTCGGCGTCTCGGTGGTCAACGCGTTGTCGGCCTGGCTGAAGCTGAAAATCCGCCGCAACGGCCAGATTTTCGAGATGAGCTTCACGCATGGCAATGCCGATGCGCCGCTCAAGGCCACCGGCAGCTATGAGCAGAACAAGCAGCCCGGCACCTATGAGGGCCGCAGCGGTTCCGAGATCACCTTCTTTCCGTCGTCCGAAACCTTCACCATGGTCGAATTCGACTTCGGCACGCTGGAGCATCGGCTGCGCGAGCTCGCCTTCCTGAATTCCGGCGTACGCATCATTTTGACCGATGCCCGCCATGCCGATCTCGTGCGCCACGAGCTGCACTATGATGGCGGCCTGGAAGAGTTCGTCAAATATCTCGACCGGGTCAAGAAACCGCTGATCGACAAGCCGATCGCCATCAAGGCCGAGCGCGACGGCATCACCGTCGAAGTGGCGATGTGGTGGAACGACAGCTACCACGAGAACGTGCTGGCCTTCACCAACAACATCCCGCAGCGCGATGGCGGCACCCATCTGGCCGGCTTCCGTGGCGCGCTGACGCGCCAGATCACCGGCTATGGCGAATCGTCGGGCCTGACCAAGAAGGAAAAGGTGGCGCTGATCGGCGACGACTGCCGCGAAGGCCTGACGGCGGTGCTGTCGGTCAAGGTTCCCGACCCGAAATTCTCCTCGCAGACCAAGGACAAGCTGGTCTCGTCGGAAGTCCGCCCGGTGGTCGAAGGCCTGGTCAACGAGGCGCTCGGCACCTGGCTGGAAGAACACCCGACCGAGGGCAAGGTGGTCATCGACAAGGTGATCCAGGCGGCTGCGGCGCGCGAAGCCGCGCGCAAGGCCCGCGACATCACCCGCAAAAGCTCGCTCGGCGTCACCTCGCTGCCTGGCAAGCTCGCCGACTGCCAGGAGCGCGACCCGGCGAAATCCGAAATCTTCATCGTTGAGGGTGATTCCGCCGGCGGCTCGGCCAAGGGCGGCCGTTCGCGCCAGAACCAGGCGATCCTGCCGTTGCGCGGCAAGATCCTCAATGTCGAGCGCGCCCGCTTCGACCGCATGCTCGGCTCCGAGATGATCGGCACGCTGATCACCGCGCTCGGCACCTCGATCGGCAAGGACGAGTTCAACGCCGACAAATTGCGCTACCACAAGATCATCCTGATGACCGACGCCGACGTCGACGGCGCCCATATCAGGACCTTGCTGCTCACCTTCTTCTTCCGCCAGATGCCGGAGCTGATCGAGCGCGGCCATCTCTACATCGCCCAGCCGCCGCTCTACAAAGTGACGCGCGGAAAAAGCTCGCAATACATCAAGGACGAGAGCGCCTTCGAGGAGTTCCTGATCGGCTCCGGGCTGGAGGAGGCGTCGCTGACGCTTGCCTCCGGCGAGGCGCGGGCCGGACAGGATCTGCGCGGCTCGATCGATGATGCACTGGCCGTGCGCCAGCTCATCAACGGGCTGCACACGCGCTACAACAGGGGCGTGGTCGAACAGGCGGCGATCGCCGGCGCGCTCAACGCCGATGTGCTAAACGACCTCGGCCGCGCCAATGCCATGGCCGAACGCGTCGCCCAGCGCCTCGACATCATTGCCGAGGACACCGAGCGCGGCTGGACCGGCCGGCTGTCGACCTCCAATGAAGGCGTCGGCGGCTATGTGTTCGAACGCACGGTGCGCAGCGTCAAGGAATTCGCGCAGCTCGATGCCGGGCTGATAAATTCGGCCGACGCACGCCAGCTCGACCGCTATGCCCCGCGCCTCATGGAAGTCTATGGCGAGCCGCCGGTGCTGCGCCGCAAGGATGTCTCCGAAACCATTTCGGGGCCGCTGGCGCTGCTCAACGCGGTGTTTGCGACCGGCCGCAAGGGCCTGACCATGCAGCGCTACAAGGGCCTCGGCGAGATGAATGCCGAGCAGCTCTGGGAAACCACGCTCGACCCGAATGTGCGTTCGCTGCTGCAGGTCAAGGTCAATGACGCCACCGATGCGGATTCGCTGTTTTCGCGGCTGATGGGCGACGAGGTCGAACCGCGGCGCGAATTCATCCAGGACAACGCGCTGTCAGTTGCCAATCTGGACATTTGAGGGCTGGGGGCCCATCGCTTCGTCATCCTAGGGCGGAGCAAGGAGCGCAGCGACGCAGCGCAGACCCTAGGATCCATGCCGTGTGGTTAAGGCCTTGAAAACGGTGCAGAATTCTACGCCGCTGCATCATTCGACCGAGGTCACGGAATGGATCCCAGGGTCTTCGCGACGGAGCTTCGCTCCTGCTTCGCCCTAGGATGACGAAGTTGAGGGGCTTCAGTCAATCTCCGCTCAACTCGGTTCCAGCTTCCGACCAAGGTCCACCGCGTCGCGCAGCACTTGCAGATGCGAGCGCGGCGCGGTGCCCGCCGGCAGGGCGATTTCGACGCCGTTTGCCGTCGATGACCAATAAAGCGTGTGGGTGAAGATACGGCCAAGTGAGCTGCGAAGCTCGATCTGGATGTTCTCCACACCGGGGCCGAAGTTTTCCGTCATCGGACCGGAAATCGGATCGCCTGTCGCCCAGCCATTGCCGCGGTCGTAGACGTTCGTCCAGCGCGTTGCCGCAAACACCGCGCCATGATGCACCGCGCGCTGCGCCTTGCCTTGGCTGTGTCCTTCCCGGTAAAGCACGGTGCCGCCGGGGCGCCCGTCATCGGCAATCGGCGGGCAAGCCGAGAACAGGCGCTCGGCAAGGCCACGCCTGAATTCCGCGAGATTGTAGGTCACCAGGAATTCGCTGTGGGAGAGCGGACTGCCAAGCGTGACGAAATCGCTGATCTTCCAGGGCAGCGGGTGGTCGGCGTCCTTGGTCCGAAGCTGCTGGTAGAGCGCCCATTGACCGCGCCGGAATCCGGCGAGGTCTTCAAGGTTCTTTGGCCACGCTGACCCATCAGAGCCGAGCGTTGCCTTGTCGACGGCCTCGACCGCCGCCAGTTTGGCCTTGTCGCGGACCGCTTCCAGCCTTCGCGGCCGGAACTCGGCCCACAGGATCTGCAGCAAATCATAGGCGATGATCGACCCAAGGCTGTGCGAGACTAGCACGATGCGGTCGTAAGCATCGTCCTTCATCAGCGTCTTGAGCAACGTCAGGCCTCTGTCGCGGATCAGCGCACGCTTCTCGATCGTCGCCGCCTCGGCGCGCACATAAGCGGCGACGTCACCGAAATAGGGCAGGGCGAACTGATCCACCGCCCAGATGACAAAAGAAGCGAGGGTGGTGATCATCAGGCCGGTCGTCAAGGTAACGGCCTGTTGCCAGACCGATGTTGCCAGCACGAGTGCTGCGCCCAGAATGACGATAACGATCAGAAGTGTGGCGACGTAAAGCTTGCGGGCGTCGAGCGGAATGTCGGCGGGCTTGCGCCACAACAGGTTCGTCACCCAGGCGGCCAGCCGGCCGCGCGTCGTGCCTTGCGTGATGTCGGCCCAATAAAGCTCGTAGAAATCGGTACGGCGGCCATCGACGTCGTAGGGCGTGGTGATGCGGCGCAGCTCGTGTGACTTGGTCCGGCTGTCGGGCGTGATCCAGCTCTGGTTGATCGTGGCGCCGGAAACGGCCGGATCGGGAATCTGGGCGTAGGGTGGAGCACGGGTGGGATCGCTGCTCCAGACCGCCTGGACGAATCCCCTCAGCGTACCCATCGGCCGCTGCTCGCCCATGCCATGCACGATCACCACCGCCTGGCTGGGCTGCGCCTTTTTGTAAGCCAGCGATGCGACAGTCTTGGGCATCAGCGTCTCCGTTGACGACATCCGACGGCGGGATCGCTCATGCTACCCCCGGCTCACCGAGCCAACAATACACGGCAGCCCATGTGGACCTCCGTGAACCAATCCACAGTTTCGCAGTCGTGCCTCGGGCCGCGCGGAAAATAGTTCCGTTCCCGGTAAGCAAATCATTTCATTGCTCCTCGGAACGGAAATCGCTCAGGAACATTGTGACGACATCGATCAATTTCTCGCAGGGAGGCTCTTTATGGGACGCGGTATTTTGCTCTGGTTGCTCGGTATTCCGATCCCGATCATCATTCTCATCATGCTGTTCGTACGGTAGGAGGCGTCGATGCAGTCCACCGTATCGGCTGTCGACGTATCTGCTTCCACAGAATCCTCCGCCACGGCCGTCAGCTGGGGGCCGATCATCGCCGGCGCCTTCGCGGCCTCGACGCTGACCTTCATCCTCATGCTGCTCGGCTCAGGACTGGGGCTGACCATGGTCTCGCCATGGTCCGGCGCCAGTGCCTCGCTGACCACCTTCGCGGTGTCCGGCGCGATCTGGCTCATCATCGTGCAATGGCTGTCCTCCGGGGTCGGTGGCTATCTTGCCGGACGCCTGCGCACCAAATGGGTCGGCATCCACACCGACGAGGTCTATTTCCGTGACACCGCGCACGGCCTCCTCGCCTGGGCGCTGGCGACATTGCTGGTCGTCGGCATTCTCGGGTCGGCGCTGTCGGCAGTGCTTGGTTCAGGCGTGCAGGCGGCTTCTACCGTTGCCTCAGGCGCCGCCATGGGTGCTTCGGCCGGCGCGTCCGCCAATGCCGGCAGCGCACCGGCCGACAATGCAACGTCCTATCTTGTGGATACGCTGTTCCGTCCGGCTGATGCCGCCAGGCTCGCGGCGGCCAATCCGGACAGCGATGCGGCTGCGGCCGGGCAGGCTTCGCGCATCCTCGTTGCCAGTGCGGCGGCAGGCGAAATTTCGGCTGACGACAAGACCTATCTGTCGCAGCTGGTCGCCGCCCGCACCGGGCTTTCCGAGGCTGACGCCAAGGCGCGTGTCGACGCCCTGGTGGCCAGGGTCGAGGACGCCAAGGTCAAGGCCAAGCAGGCCGCCGACGCCGCCCGGAAAGGCAGCGCCACCTTCGCACTGCTTGGCGCCCTGTCGCTGGTTATCGGCGCCTTCATCGCCAGCGCTGCGGCAGCACTGGGCGGCAGGCAGCGCGACGACGAGGAAGCGGTTTTCCTGACCAGCCGCTGAACCGGTCTTCAACATAGAAAAGCCCGGTCGAACCGGGCTTTTTTGTTTCCGATGATGGACCGACAACCTTCCAGTGGAAGGTTGCGGCGGGATCAGTGATCCATGGCCTTGACGATTTCCTCGGTCATCTTCTTGGCGTCGCCGAGCAGCATCATGGTGCCGTCCTTGTAGAACAGCGTGTTGTCGATGCCGGCGTAGCCCGAGCCGAGCGAGCGCTTGACAAACAGGCAGGTGCGGGCCTTGTCGACGTCGAGGATCGGCATACCGTAGATCGGCGACGACTTGTCGTCGCGGGCGGACGGATTGGTGACGTCATTGGCGCCGATGACATAGGCGACATCGGCCTGCGCGAACTCGGAGTTGATGTCTTCCAGTTCGAACACTTCGTCATAGGGAACATTGGCTTCGGCGAGCAGCACGTTCATGTGGCCGGGCATGCGGCCGGCCACGGGGTGGATGGCGTATTTGACATCCACGCCATTGGCCTTGAGCTTGTCGGCCATTTCGCGCAGCGCGTGCTGGGCCTGGGCGACCGCCATGCCGTAGCCCGGCACGATGATGACCTTCTGTGCGTTCATCATCAGATAGGCAGCGTCGTCGGCCGAGCCCTGCTTGACCGTGCGTTCGATGCCGTCATCGGCAACCGCCACGGTCTCGCCGCCGAAGCCGCCGAGGATGACCGAGATGAACGACCGGTTCATGCCCTTGCACATGATGTAGGACAGGATGGCGCCGGACGAGCCGACCAGCGCGCCGGTGATGATCAACGCCAGATTGCCAAGCGTGAAGCCGAGTGCCGCGGCGGCCCAGCCGGAATAAGAATTCAGCATCGAGACGACGACCGGCATGTCGGCGCCGCCGATCGGGATGATCAAGAGGACGCCGAGCGCCAGCGACGCCGCGACGATCAGCCAGAACACCAGCTTGGCCTCGGTGGTGACCAGAAGCACGATCAGCACGATCAGCGCGATGCCGAGGACCGCGTTGATGATGTGACGGCCGCCGATCATGATCGGCTTGCCCGACATGCGGCCATCGAGCTTGAGGAAGGCGATGACGGAGCCGGTGAAAGTGATGGCGCCGATGGCAACGCCAAGGCTCATCTCGATCAGCGCCTGGGCGTGGATGTCGCCATTCGTGCCGATGCCGAAACTTTCCGGCGCGTAGATGGCGGCTGCCGCCACCATGACGGCGGCAAGGCCGACCAGCGAGTGGAAGGCGGCGACCAGCTGCGGCATCGAAGTCATGGCGATGCGGCGCGCTGTAACGGCGCCGACGCCGCCGCCGATGGCCAGACCAAGCACGATCAGGCCGAAGCGCCCGGCGGACGGAGTCGCCAGCGCCAGCGTGGTGGCAATGGCAATGCCCATGCCGATCATGCCGTAGAGATTGCCTTGGCGGCTGGTGGTCGGATGCGACAGGCCGCGCAGCGCCATGATGAACAGGACGCCGGAGACCAGGTAGAGGAAGGACGCGAAGTTGGCGTTCATGGCTCTCTACCGGTCCTTCTTCTTGTACATGGCCAGCATGCGCTGGGTGACCAGGAAGCCGCCAAAGATGTTGACCGAGACCAGCATCAGCGCGACGAAGCCGAAGCCGGTGGCAATGCCGGAGGCCGAGATGCCGACGGCCAGCAGCGCGCCGACGACGATGACCGAGGAGATGGCGTTGGTGACCGCCATCAGCGGCGTGTGCAGCGCCGGCGTCACCGACCAGACGACGTAGTATCCGACGAATATCGCAAGTACGAAGATGGCGAAGCGGAAGACGAAGGGATCGATGGCGCCGCCGGACAGTGCGTGCGCGGCATCGCCCGCCGCATCGGCGCCACCGGGCGCGTTGGCCAGGTTCTGCACAGCCAGCCGGACGGCGGCACTTGCCTGGTCGAGTTGATCGAGGGCTTTCTGCAAGGTCTGATCCATCACGCGATCCCCTTCGGCTTGGCGGCGGACTTGCCGGCAGTGGCTTTGTCGGACGCCTTTTTCTGTGCAGCCTTCTTCGGCGTGGCATCAGCCACAATGGTCTTGGCCGGAATGGCCGCCGGTTCGAAATGGGGCTGTTCCGCCGCCTTGGCGAAGGCCGGATGCACCACGCGGCCAGCGTCGGTCAGCATCGTCGCCTTGACCAGATCGTCTTCGCGGTTGATGGCGAGCGTCTTGCTGGTCTTGTCGACCAGCGTCTCGAGGAAGGCGAACAGGTTCCTGGCGTAGAGCAGCGAGGCCGATGCGGCGACGCGGCCGGGCACGTTGAGGTGGCCGACGATTTTCACGCCATTGGCCGTGGTCACCACCTGGCCTGCAACTGCGCCTTCGACATTGCCGCCGCGCTCGACGGCGAGGTCGACGATCACCGAGCCCGGCTTCATCGAGGCGACCATCGCCGCCGACACCAGCTTCGGCGCCGGACGGCCGGGGATCAGCGCCGTGGTGATGACGATGTCCTGCTTGGCGATGTGCTCAGCGGTGAGCGCTGCCTGCTTGGCCTGGTACTCCTTCGACATTTCCTTGGCGTAGCCGCCGGCGGTCTCGGCCGCCTTGAACTCCTCGTCCTCGACGGCGAGGAACTTTGCGCCGAGCGACGCCACCTGTTCCTTGGCGGCGGGACGAACGTCGGTGGCGGTGACGACGGCGCCGAGACGGCGCGCCGTGGCGATCGCCTGCAGGCCGGCAACGCCGACGCCCATGATGAAGATCTTCGCCGCCGGCACGGTGCCGGCCGCCGTCATCATCATCGGCAGCGCGCGGTCATACTCCGATGCGCCGTCGATCACGGCCTGGTAGCCGGCGAGATTGGCCTGCGACGACAGCACGTCCATCGACTGGGCGCGGGTGATGCGCGGCATGAATTCCATCGAGAAGGCGGTGATCCCAGCCTCGGCAAGCGCCGCGACCGCGGCGTCATTGCCGTAGGGATCCATGATGGCAATGACCGCCGCACCCGATTTGTAGCCCTTCAACTCGGCATCGGTCGGCCGGCGCACCTTCAGCACTACATTCGCCCGGCTCGCATCCGAAGCCTTGCCGATCGCGGCGCCCGCCTTGGCGAACTCCTCATCGGGGATGCGCGACCTGGTGCCGGCGCCCGTCTCGACGGTGACGTCGAAGCCCAGCGCCGCCAGCCGCTTCACGGTATCGGGCGAGGCCGCGACACGAGGCTCGCTGGCATCGAGCTCGCGAGGGATGAAAACCGTCTGTCCCACCGCATGATCCTTTCGGCTGGAACCTGTTTGCGCAAGAGTGCGGCCTTGCGAAAGAGTGCGGCCGGATGTCCGGCTACGCCCTTGGCAAGGGTCTGAAGAGACTATCGGAGAATGAAGGCGCCGAGGGCGAGGATCAGCACGAACAGGATGGTCGCGGAGAAGAAGCCGCCTGCGAAGAAGCCGAAAGCCATGGCCAGGAGCAGGGCGCCGCAGAACAGCGAGCCGTATTTGGCCAGCGCCAGAAAGCCATGATAGGTGCGGTCATGTTCGGCATAGTCCATCTTCGCGCCCAGTTCGACAGGACCGGTCGGCGTGTGATCAGCCATAGGAATACCCCTTCGAAGACATCTTTGAGGCACATAGCGAAAAGCCGGGCCAAGAGCAATGGCGCTATTGCCGCACGACCAGTGACAACAGCCTCAAAGGAATGTTGAAAGCCGGCGATAGGGCTTGTCGCCGGCCTAACGTCGAACGTTGAGGGTTTTGCGTTTCAACCGGCCAGATGCGGAAACAGCCCGAGCAGCCCAATGACGATCAGATAGAGCGCGACGATGTAGTTGAGCAGCCGCGGCATCACCAGGATCAGCACGCCGGCAATCAGCGAGATCAGCGGGGTCAGTGCTAGCTCGGGAATATGCATGTCGGTTCCTTTCTATGGCCGCGTCGGCGTCATCCAGAACGCGGAAGCGGCGGGAAAGCTCCAGAGTTCGCGTGCCGAATTACGCAGGCTTCAGTGGTGTCAGGCGGCTTCGCGGAAAAACTTGGCGGTGGGCAGGATGGTTAGCGGTGCGAGTTCGCCGCTCTTGGGGCGTTGGAAGAGCATGCGCTGCTCGAACGCCGTGGAGTTGAAGAACGGGAAGCGATCCAGCGTCGCCTGCATGTTTTCGGAGCACTTCGACTGGAACAGATGCACGGGAACGGTGAGACCGGGATAGATGCGCGGGGGCACCGCCTGCTCGGAACGGAAGATGCGATGATAGAAGCCGGCATGCTCTTCCTTGACCGCCGTCAGGCAATATGTCGGTTTAAAGTGGCTGCAAGCTACGACCGCAAGCCTGAGCGTCACGTAGGGCAGCACGCGCAGGCTGGTCGACCACTCGATATCGGCAGCGAAACGGCTTGGATCGACGAACGTCTCGCCAACTGCCAGCCGCCGCGCCAGCGTGTCGCCGAACACGGCCGTGCTGGGGGAAACAGGGTATTTCGCGCAGGCGTAGTGGATTCTGATGGTGCTGACCAGAACACCATCGAAGAACACGCCAAATCGGTAGGAATTGCGCAGATCGTCGAAGTCGTCCTTTACCATACGCGAGGCATCGGGCTTCACCATGCCAGCATGAAGGTAGGATTTGTAGCGAAGTCGATAGATGGCTTCCAAATCCTCGGCACCGTCGCAAAGGCGATACTCGACGTGCTCCAGGACGTCCATGATATGACGAGAAAACACCGAAGGAGACTGAGCGGTGGCCCTAGAAGCCACCAGAGGCATACCTGCTAGCTGAGTTTCCATTGTTACCCTCGTGCCGTCGCAACTAAAACCATACCGGACGACCGAATGAACAAGAAGATGAAACTCTAATCGTCTGTGTTTACCGAATATTAACGTTAACAATAGGTTAACGTTTTGGCAATTCACAGCTTTTTTGACGGCTTCCAAGCGCGATTTAAAGGTTGGGCTTCATGTGGTCGCGAGTTTGGCGACGGGCCGCAATTCCGCGGCGAAGGGCCAGGTCACACTGGACATCGTTTCGATGCCGGACGCGCTGAGAGCTGCGCCGAAGAGGAAGCCCTGGACGAGGTCGGGTTTCACCGAATGCACCAGGATCTTCAGCTGTTCGAACGTTTCCACACCTTCGATGGTGACGGTCAGCCCGAGCACGCGGGTCAGGTCCACGATGCCCTTCAACAAGTCGAGCGAACGCTTGTTCTGGGTCACGTCCATCAGGAACGAACGGTCGATCTTGATCTTGTCGAGCGGCAGCTTGTGGAGGTAGCTCAGGCTTGAATAGCCGGTGCCGAAATCGTCGAGCGCGATGCGCACGCCAAGCTGCTTCAGTTCCTCGATATACTGGCGCGTCAGCGATTTGTCGTCGAGCAGCGCGGTTTCGGTGACTTCGATCTCGAGGCGGCCGGCGGCGAGCCCCGAAGTGGCAAGCGCGTCGCGAACCTTCTGGACGACGTCGCGGCTGCGGAAATCCTTGGCCGAAAGGTTGACCGAGACGCTGGTCTGTGCGGGCCATTTGGCGCATTCGGCGCAGGCAGCCGCGAGCACGAAGGTGCTGATCTCGGAAATGATGCCCATTTCTTCGGCCAGCGGAATGAAGACGCTGGGCGAAACCGGCCCGAGGTCGGGATGATCCCAGCGGCACAGCGCCTCGCAGCTGGCGATGCGCATGGTGTTCATCGCCACGATGGGCTGATAGACCACCCGCAGCGCCTTGCCTTCGACCGCCGTGCGCAGGTCGGCCTTCATCATCTGGCGGTTGCGGAACGCCGCATCCATCGCCGCCTCGAACAGTCGCCAGTTGTTCTTGCCGAGTTCCTTGGCCTTGTAGAGCGCCAGATCCGCCTTGACGATCATGGCGTCGACATCGGTGTCCTCGACCCTGGACAGCACGGTGCCCGCGCTTGCCTGGATGCGCAGGCTGTGACCAGCGACATCGACTTCGCCCTGCAGATCGGCAAAGATCTGGTCGAGCAGGCCGGTCAGATGGCTTTCATCCTCGACGCGGTCGAAGAAGATCATGAACTCGTCGCCGCCGAAACGGCTGACATTGACGCCTTGCCCGGCGACGGCCGCCAGTCGCTCGGCAACGGCATAGATCAGCCCATCGCCGACCGGATGGCCAAGTGTGTCGTTGACGCTCTTGAAATCGTCTAGATCGAGCACCGCCAGCGCGCACAGCCGGTCGCGGCTGCCCGACGCCATGGCCTCGCCGACGAGCTCATGGAAATAGGCGCGGTTCGGCAGGCCTGTGAGGCTGTCATAGCGCGCCATGAAGCGGATCTTTTCTTCGGACTCGACGCGGGCGGTGACGTCCTCGAAGGTGATGACGCCGAGGTCCTGATTGCCCTCGCGGGCCGAGAACTCGTAGTGCTGGCCATTGGAGAAGGAGACCAGCACCTTGCGGTCACGGCCTTCGCGCAACGCGCGCGTCAGCTGCGCTTCGACATAGCGGCAGTCTTTCGGCGCCAGCATGCCGCCCGCAACGCCGCGCAGGAGCAGCGAATGGATCGACCGCCCGAGCAGCTGGTCGGGCGAGCGCAGCGACATCAGATGCGCTGCTTCGGCATTGCCGACCACGACCTTGCCGTCGGGTCCGAGCATGACCAGGCCATGCGACATGGTGTTGAGTGCGCGGTTGAAGCGCTGCGCGATTTGCCTCGCCTGCTTATGCCCGACCACGGCCGAGAACAGCACGTTGCGCACATGGTCGGCACTGCCCTTGATGATGAACATGAACGGGATGATGAGCAGCCCAAGCACGACACTGGGGATGTCAAACCTGAGGATAAGGGCTGCTGCGATCGGCCCGACGAAGGTTACCGCGAAGATCGTGACCATGCGGGGCGAGCCGTAGTTTCGGCCTACGACCGTGACCAGAGAGCCAAGCGTTATGGCGAGCGCTGCGATCTCGGCATACGCATCCGAGTAGACATAGATCGAAATGAAGCAGAACAGGCCCAGCATCAGCCCCTGGATGCTGCCGTTCAGGATATATTCGCGCTCCCATCGTGTCGCATCCAAGGCATCGTGGATGGAACCACCTAGGCGATGGAACCGCCGCAAGCTGAAATACCGCCAAACGCCGATGCCAAGCAGTGCTCCGGCAAGAACCAGGAAGACAGGCTGGCCGTTGCGCCAATAGACCATAAGGCTGGCGGTTGCGTGGCAAAGCGCGCCAATGACCAGCATATGCGCGTTGTCGAACAACGAGCGCACAAACTGGATATAAACATCCACAGGGATGTTATCGGTCTTTGTTCTGCCCATTACTGGCGCCCAACTGAACCACAGCCTTGGCATAGTCCCATTAAAAAACCTTTAGCTCGCGCTGAAGGGCCTGTTTTTCCGGCCCTTTTGGCTACTCAGCGGCTTGTAATGCGCTTGGCTGCACCGGCAACTTGAATCGTTCAAGAAGGCGATTTCGTTCATCCGCCGCCTTTTCGGCGCTGGCCTGCCTGACATGGCCGTAGCCGCGAATGAGCGCCGGCACCGAGGCAAGGGCGATGGCGGCCTCGATCCTGCCTGGCGCAAGTGCCTTGGCGACAAGCTCCAGATCGGCCTCATAGCGGGCCAGAAGCTGCCGCTCGATGCGCCGCTCAGTGCTGTAGCCGAACACGTCGAAGGCCGTGCCGCGCAGGCCTTTCAGCGCCGCCAGCAGGCGAAATCCCTTCATCATCCACGGGCCGAAGCTCGATTTCCTCGGCTTGCCGTCATTGCCGCGCCTGCCCATGATCGGTGGCGCCAGATGAAATTCGAGTTTGTCGTAGCTCTGGAATTGTTTTGAGAGCTCCATAGCGAAGGAGCCGTCGGTGTAAAGCCGCGCCACCTCATATTCGTCCTTGATCGCCATCAGCTTGAACAGGTTTCTGGCGGCGGCCTCGGTCACCGCGGTCGAGCCAGGCACGGCCTTGGCCTCGGCAGCACGCAAAACCGCCAGCTTCTCGGCGTAGCGCCTGCCATAGGCGGCATTCTGATAGGCAGAGAGGAAAGCGACGCGGCGGGCGATGATATCGTCCAGCGTCTTGGCGATCTCAGTGGCCTTGCCCGGCTGGGCGACCAGGCCGCGCACAAACTCCGGCTGATGCGCGGCGCGCCGGCCCCAGCGGAAGGCGGCGATGTTCATCGCCACCGCCTCGCCGTTCAATTCGATTGCTTTTTCAACGGCTTGCGCCGACAGCGGCAGCCCGCCATGCTGGAAGGCGAAGCCGAGCATGAACATGTTGGCGCCGAGCGAATTGCCGAACAATTGGGTGGCGGTGCCCGTCGCGTCGAAGAAATGCGTCTTGTCGTCGCCAGCGGCAGCGCGGATCGCCTTCTTCAGGCGCTCGATGGGCAGCGAGAAATCGGCCGAGCGGGCGAACTCGCCAGGCATGATCTCGGCGGTGTTGGCAAGGAAGATGGTATGGCCTTCGCGCACCGCGCCAAGCACCTTCTTGGCGCCGGACACGACAAGGTCGCAGCCGAGTACCAGGTCGGCCTTGCCGGCCGAAACGCGGATCGCGTGGATGTCGTCCGGCGTGCGGGCGATGCGGACATGAGTGAACACCGAACCGCCCTTCTGGGCGAGGCCGGCCATGTCGATCATGCCGCAGCCCTTGTCCTCGAGATGGGCGGCCATACCGAGCACAGCACCTATGGTGACGACACCGGTGCCGCCGACGCCGTCGATGATCGCCGCCCAACCCTCGCTACCGAGCGGGAATTCGGCTGGCACCGGCACGCCGTCAAGCGGGTCGGAGCGCCCGGCAATGCCTTCGGCCTTCCTGATCTTGGCGCCGTGCACGGTGACGAAGGACGGGCAGAAGCCGTTGACGCAGGAGAAGTCCTTGTTGCAGCTCGACTGGTCTATTCTGCGCTTGCGGCCGAACTCGGTTTCGACCGGCTGGATCGAGACGCAGTTCGATTGCACCCCGCAATCGCCGCAGCCCTCGCAGACCAGTTCGTTGATGAAGACCCGCTTGTCGGGATCCGGGAAGGTGCCGCGCTTGCGGCGGCGGCGCTTTTCGGCGGCGCAGGTCTGGTCGTAGAGCAGCACCGAGACGCCCTTGACGTCGCGCAGCTCGCGCTGAACGAGGTCGAGGTCGTCGCGGTGGTGGATGGTGGCGCCGAAGGGGAATTCGGCCTTCCCCGCATATTTGTCCGGCTCGTCGGTGACGATGGCGATGCGCTCGACGCCTTCGGCGCGCACCTGCGTGGCGATCATGTCGACAGTCAGGCCGCCTTCATGCGGCTGGCCGCCGGTCATGGCGACGGCGTCGTTGTAGAGGATCTTGTAGGTGATGTTGGCATCGGTCGACAGCGCGAAGCGGATCGCCAGCGTGCCGGAGTGATTGTAGGTCCCGTCGCCGAGATTCTGGAAAATGTGGCCGCGCTTGGAGAATGGCGCCTGGCCGACCCATTGTGCGCCCTCGCCGCCCATGGCGGTGAAGCCGACCGTGTTGCGGTCCATCCACAGCGCCATGAAATGGCAGCCGATACCGGCGGCGGCGATCGAGCCGTCCGGCACCTTGGTCGAGGAATTGTGCGGGCAGCCGGAGCAGAAGAACGGCGTGCGCGAACCGATATCGCTGGTGTCGGCAAGCATCGCCTGGAACTGGCGCAGCTTTGCCACCTTTGCAGTGATCTCTTCCGAAGGGCCGATTGTGCGCAGGATGCGCTCGCCCAGCGCAATGGCGATCTCGTTGGGGTCGAGCGCGCCCTTGGCCGGGAACAGCCAGTCGCCGCGCTCGTCCTTCTTGCCGACGATCGCCGGCTGGGTGGCGGTGCCGTAGAGGTTTTCGCGCAGCTGCACCTCGATCAGCGAGCGCTTCTCCTCGACGACGACGATGGTGTCGAGGCCGCGGGCGAATTCTGAGATATGCTGCAGGTCGAGCGGCCACGGGCAGCCGACCTTGAACAGGCGGATGCCGATGCGGTTGGCGGCGGCCTCGTCGACGCCGATGTCTTCCAGCGCCTGGCGGACATCGAGATAGCTCTTGCCGAGCGTGATGATACCGAGCTTCGGCGCCCGGCCGCCCGAATAGACGATGCGGTTCAGGCCGTTGGCATGGATGAAGGCGGACGCAGCGGCGCGCTTGTATTCATGCAGGCGCTCCTCCTGGCCGAGCATGTCGATCTCATCGCGGATGTTGAGGCCGCCGGGCGGCATATCGAACTCCGGCACGACGATGTTCAGGCGCTCGAGCGCGGCATCGACCGAGGCCGTCGATTCGATGTTGTCCTTGACGCATTTGATAGCCGCCCAGGTGCCGGCGAAGCGCGACATGGCAAAGCCGTAGAGGCCGTAGTCGATGATCTCCTGAACGCCGGCCGGGTTGAGGATCGGCACCATGGTGTCGACGAACAGGAATTCGGTGGCGTGCGCATTGGTCGATGATTCGGCCATATGGTCGTCGCCCATCAGCGCAAGCACGCCGCCATACTTCGACGATCCCGCGAGGTTGGCGTGGCGGAAAACGTCGCCGGAGCGGTCGACGCCCGGTCCCTTGCCGTACCAGACCGAAAACACCCCGTCATGCTTGCCTTCGCCCATTAATTCCGTCTGCTGAGAGCCCCAGCAGGCGGTGGCGGCAAGCTCCTCGTTGAGGCCGGGCTGGAAGACGATGTCGGCCTGCGCCAGCTGCTTTTTCGCCCGCCACAGCTGCATGTCGAGGCCGCCGAGCGGCGAGCCGCGATAACCGGACACGAAGCCGGCCGTGTTGAGGCCGGCCCGGCGGTCGCGCTCGCGTTGCATCAAAAGCATGCGGATGACCGCCTGTGCGCCGGACAGGAAGATGCGCTCCTTGCCAAGATCGAACTTGTCGTCGAGCGCGACGTCGTGCAGCGTCATCAGGCATTTCCTCTGCGGAGACAGCACCGGGGGCGCGCAGCCAACGTAGGAGTGAGATGGCGCAGTCTTTCTCCGCTTGCAAGGCAGGTCAAACGAAATCGAAAGTGCCAGGCAAAGCGCAACGAACGATCCGCTGCCGTCGCGTATCCGGCACGAAATCGGTCCGCGGCGGTTGTCCGGCGACCGAAAATTTCCACGCAGTCGCGCCCGGCAAAGACGCGTCAGCCTTTCGAGCAATCCGGCTTCGGCTCACCCGGCAGCTTGCCGTCGGGATGGCCGGCAAGATCGGGATTGGCCGTATAGAGCTGGTCGACCACCAGCGGCCGGTCGGGAAGGATCGACTGGTCCTCGCTCGACATCAGCGTCGTGTCGATCTTCTGCAGGAACGTGCCGTCAGGACCCCTGATGCTGATGGAGATCGCATAGGGTTTGTCCTTGACGATGCAGGTGAGCGCCGGGCTCTCCAGGCTGACCTTGTCGAGCTTCGGCCAGACCTTCTGCTCGACTACCAGGGGAGGGCCGCCGGCCGGATTCTGGAAACTGGCGACCGCAACCTGGCCTTCGCCCATCGGCTGCAGGGGCCGCAGCGTCACGACATAGGTCGCCCGGGCGAGACGGTAGTTGAAGACGACGACCTTGCCGGAAACCTCGAACAGCTTGCTGTCGCCGCCGGTGTCGCGGCAGGCGCCAAGCGCAACGGCTGCAATGAGCGCTGCACCGACAAGGATCGAACGAAAAACAACCCTAGGCATTGTTGACCTCATGGGGCGCCGTGCGGCGGCGGCGATAGTGACGGCTTGCTTTCTGGCGGTTGCCGCACACAGCCATATCGCACCAAAGGCGGCTGGAATTGCGGCTCCTGTCGACGAACAGCCAGCTGCAATTGGGACAGATCCTGAGCCTGGCGACCGTGTCGTCGCGCAGCAGCGACAAGGCCGAAACCGCCAGCGCCGCCTCGAACGCGATCGGCGTCGCCGGATCGCCGAACGGTCTGCCCGGGGCGCCGATTTCGGCCGGGCTCCGATCGAGGCCGTCGGCGCAGGCCTTGAGAAAAGCGGCGAGGTCGCCGGCGGCAAGCGCGCCTTGCGACACAGCACTGCGAAACAGGCGATCGGTCGTCTCGCGGATCGCCAGCACCACCGGGGCGATCCTGTCCGGCGAGGTCGCCTCCAGCGGTCTGCCGCCAAGCTCGGCACCGCGAAAGCCGCTTGCGGCGTTGGCGAAGCGCGCGATCTCGGCCGGATCGTCAAAACGGTCGAAGGTCTTTTCCGGATCGTTGCGCAACACCACGGTGTTGGCCGTATCGAGCGCAAGAATGCCGCCGGTGAAGCGATGCGGGGTCCAGGATACCGTCATGCCGGAAATCTAACCGATAAATCGCGTTTGACAAGTTAGATTTACGATGCAAACTTGGCGCGGGCTCCGGCGCCCGGAAAGCTGTCTATGCTCTATTTCTTCCAGCAGGTGCTGAACGGGCTGCATTCCGGCGCGCTCTATGCGCTGCTTGCCTTCGGCTACGTGCTGACCAACGGCATCCTGCACCGGACCAATCTCGCCTATGGCGCGCTGTTCGCCTTTTGCGGCCAGACGATGATCCTGACCGTGGCCTTCGGCTATCAGGTATTGTGGCTGACCTTGCTGGCGGCAGTGGTGCTCGGCGTCGTCACGGCTTTCCTTTATGCCGCGCTGATCGGCCACGTGCTGTCGCGCAGCGTCTTCGAACCGCTGGCCGACCGCACGCCCAATGCCATTGTGGTGACGACGCTCGGCATCCTGCTGGTGCTGTCGGAAGCAAGCCGTATCGCCGCCGACACGCATGATTGGTGGCTGCCGCCGATGCTGGCGCAGCCCATCGTTTTTGCTCAGGATGCCAGCTTCAAGGCGACGCTGACGCTGATCCAGCTCATCGATTGCGCGGTGGTTCTGGCGGCAATCATGCTCGCTGCATGGGCGTTTGCCCGCTCGGGCTTCGGCCGCCGCTGGCGCGCCGTCTCCGACGATCCCAAAGCGGCTGCCATGTGCGGCGTGGACGTGCGCGCAGTGTTCCGGCATGCGGTGCTGTTTGGCGGTTTCTGCGCCGCGCTGGCCGGAATCATGGCCGCCCTTTACTACGGCAATGTCAGCTTCGGCTCAGGCCTCGTCTACGGGCTGAAAATCCTGTTCGTGACGGCGGTGGGCGGCTATCTCTCGCCGCCTCGGGCCGCGCTCGGTGCGGCCGCCTTCGGCATGGCCGAATCGCTATGGGCGGGCTATTTCCCGATCGAATGGCGCGATGGCTGGATGTATCTGTTCCTGGTCGCGGCACTTGTGCTGATCGGTCCTGGCCGCGACCAGCAGAAGATCGCCTGATCGCCGCATCCGCTGTCAGACTTTGGTTGCATGACGCAGCAGCCGGTCGGCACTTTATCCCCTGCCTCCCGTCACGACGGCGTTGATCGCGCCATGCCATGTTGACCCGCCGAACCACCCACGGCATACCGTTGGGCCACAGCGGCGCGACGGAAAATAGGGGAGCCGGCGCGCCTTCGACCTCAGGGAGGAAATGCATGGCAGGGCTGCTCGCTCTATCCAGAACGATTGACCGTATGAACGAGTTCATCGGCCGGTGGATATCGTGGCTGATCCTGCTGGCAATCCTGGTCAGCGCCGCCAATGCCATCATCCGCAAGGTCTTCGACGTCTCGTCGAATGCCTGGCTGGAACTGCAGTGGTACCTGTTCGGCGCCGCCTTCATGCTGGCCGCCGCCTATACGCTGAAACAGAACGACCATATCCGCATCGATATCGTCTACGGCATGTGGTCGCGCCGCGTGCAGCACTGGATCGACCTGCTCGGTCATCTCTTCTTCCTGATGCCGTTCGTGACGCTGATGGTGATCTATTTTGTCCCCTACGTGTCGCTGTCGTTCCGCAGCGGCGAAATGTCGAACAATTCCGGCGGCCTGATCATCTGGCCGGCCAAGGCGATCCTGCTCGTCGGCTTCTTTCTGCTGGCGCTGCAAGGCATCTCCGAGATCATCAAGAAGATCGCCATCATGCGCGGCGACATGGACGATCCCAATCCGTTCATCTCGGTGCACGAACAGGCCGAGCTCGAGGCGAAAGCCCTTGCCGAAGAAGCCAAGGCGCTCGCCCAGGAGGCGCGCCCATGATCGAGTTCATCGCCCAGAACATGGCGCCGATCATGTTCGCTTCGCTGATCATCTTCCTGCTGATCGGCTATCCCGTCGCTTTTTCACTCGCCGCAAACGGCCTGATGTTCTTCTTCATCGGCGTCGTGCTGTCGCCCTATTCGGGCGGCTCGATCAACCTGGCGTGGCCGCTGCTGCATGCGCTGCCCGACAATTTCTACGGCAGCCGGGTGATGTCGAACGACACGCTCTTGGCAATCCCGTTCTTCACCTTCATGGGCATCGTGCTGGAACGATCGGGCATGGCCGAGGACCTGCTCGACACGATCGGCCAGCTGTTCGGCCCGGTTCGCGGCGGCCTTGCCTATGCGGTGATCTTCGTCGGTGCGCTGCTGGCAGCAACCACCGGCGTCGTGGCGGCTTCGGTCATCGCCATGGGCCTGATCTCGCTGCCGATCATGCTGCGCTACGGCTATGACCGCCGGCTGGCGTCGGGCGTGATTGCTGCATCCGGCACGCTGGCGCAGATCATCCCGCCATCGCTGGTGCTGATCGTTCTGGCCGACCAGCTCGGCCGCTCGGTCGGCGACATGTATGCCGGCGCGCTGATCCCCGGCCTGGTGCTGACCGGCCTTTACACGCTCTACATCCTGATCATGTCGATCGTCCGGCCGAACTCGATGCCGGCGTTGCCGCTGGCGGCCCGCACGCTTGGCCACGGCGTGCTGTCGCTGCTCGCGGCACTGCTGGTGGCAGTCGCGGCTTCCTATGCGGCCTATCGCTACCTTGCCCCGGCGCATGGCGACAATGCCGACATCCTTGGCGCCAGCATCGGCGTGATCCTCATCTACATCGTGGCGATCGCCGACAAGGGCCTCAACATCAACATGATGTCCAGGTTGGCGCAGCAGGTGATCATCGTTTTGATCCCGCCTCTGGCACTGATCTTCCTGGTGCTGGGCACCATCTTCCTCGGCATCGCGACCCCCACGGAGGGCGGCGCCATGGGCGCGGTTGGCGCCCTGGCGATGGCAGCCATGAAGGGGCGGTTGTCGCTGGATGTCATCAAGCAGGCGCTCGCGTCAACGACCAGGCTTTCCTCCTTCGTGCTGTTCATCCTGATCGGCGCGCGGGTGTTCTCGCTGACCTTCTACGGCGTCAACGGCCACGTCTGGGTCGAGCATTTGTTGACGTCGCTGCCGGGCGGCGAAGTCGGCTTCCTGATCGGCGTCAACATCCTGGTCTTCGTGCTCGCCTTCTTCCTCGACTTCTTCGAGCTCGCCTTCATCATCGTACCGCTCTTGGCACCGGCTGCCGATAAGCTCGGCATCGACCTGATCTGGTTCGGCGTGCTGCTCGGCGTCAACATGCAGACAAGCTTCATGCACCCGCCTTTCGGCTTTGCGCTGTTCTACCTGCGCTCTGTCGCCGCGCGCGTGCCCTATCTCGATCGCCTCACCGGCAAGCAGATCGCGCCGGTGACCACCGGCCAGATCTATTGGGGCGCCGTGCCCTTCGTCTGCATCCAGGTGATCATGATCGGGCTGACCATCGCCTTCCCGCAAATGGTCATGCGCTACAAGGGTGCGGCCGTCGATCCGGGAACGATCGAGATCAACTTGCCTGATATGCCAGGCCTTGCGCCTCTCGGCACACCACCACCAGCCAACGGTGGCCCATCACCCGCGGCGCCACCGTCGAACGATCTCTCGCAGCCGCCGAATTTCGGCGAGACACCGCCCGCCAAGCCGGCGCCGCCGGCGACCGACCTGTCGCAGCCGCCGAACTTCAACTGATGTGTGAACACTGAGAACCTGAGTGAGGATGTTATGAGAGCCGTGCGCCTGGAAGCCGTGGGCAGCATTGCGCTACGGGAGGTCGACAAGCCTGTTGCGGGACCGCAGGACGTTCTGGTGCGCGTCGAAGCCTGCGGCGTTTGCGGCACCGACCGTCACCTCCTCCACGGCGAATTCCCTTCGAGCCCGCCGGTGACGCTTGGTCACGAATTCTGCGGCATCGTCGAGGCTGTCGGTGATGCGGTTTCCGGCATCGCCATCGGTGACCGTGTTACCGGCGATCCCAACATCTTCTGCGGACGCTGCAGCCATTGTCGGGCTGGCCGGGTCAATTTGTGCAGCAATCTCAGGGCCATCGGCATCCATCGCGACGGCGGCTTCGCCGACTACGTCGTGATGCCGCAGAGCCAGGCCTTTCTTCTGCCTGCGAACCTCAAGCCAACGCATGGCGCCTTCTGCGAGCCGCTGGCCTGCTGCCTGCACGCTGTCGACCTCGCCGGAATCAGACCCGGCGCTGCCGTGGTGGTGCTTGGTGGCGGCGTCATCGGCCTGCTTACCGTGCAATTGGCGAGGCTCGCAGGAGCGGCGACCATCATCCTGTCGACGCGGCAGGCCTCCCGCCGTGCGCTCGCCGAAGAGCTCGGTGCAACGGCGACGGTCGACCCAAACGCGGTCGACCCGATCGAGGCGATCGCCGGCCCAACCGGCCTTGTGCCCGGCGGGGCCGACGTGGTGCTCGAATGCGCCGGTGTCCCCGATACCGTCGAACAATCGATGCGGCTGGCGAAGTCCGGCGGCACGGTGGTGATCGTCGGCGTGATGCCGCAAGGCGTGAAAGTGCCCTTCGAACCGTTCGACATCCTGTTTCGCGAACTGAAGGTTCTCGGCTCGTTCATCAACCCCTTCACCCACGGGCGAGCGGCGGACCTTGTCGCGTCCGGGGCAATCGAGATCGACAAGCTCATCTCCAGACAGGTCGGCCTGGACGGAGCCCCCTCGGTTATCTCCAACCCGGCCGCCCCCGGCGAGGTCAAGGTGTTGGTGGTGCCGGGCAGGGAATGAAGGGCAGCCTCAATCCTGCGACGTTGGCGATTGGCGAAACGACGATGACCGCATCCTCTCCCCGTCACTATACGGGGAGAGGATGCCGGCAGGCAGGTGAGGTGCAGCGTCAACGCTTGGAAAGATAAGCTATAATTTCGGGGCGGCTACCAAGCCCAAGGCGGTCAATCGCCGAAGTTTGCGCCGCCCCTCATCCACCTGCCGGGACCTTCTCCCCGTATAGTGACGGGGAGAAGGGACAGATCCCAACCTACAGTTTGCCGTTGCGCTGCTGGACCATCATGAAGGTGTCGTAATTGTACTCGGCCACCTGCGCCCACAGATAGTGCTCCTTGCGGAAGCCCTTGATCGAGTCCCAGATCTTCTTGAACGGTGCGTTGGTGGCTTCCATTTCGGTGTAGACCTCATTGGCCTTCTCGAAACAGGCGGCCATGATGTCCTGGCTGAACGGGCGCAATTTCGCGCCGCCGGCCACCAGCCGCTTGACTGCTGCAGGATTGAGGTAGTCGTATTTCTGCAGCATGTTGGCGTCCGCCGCGTGCGCGGCCGTGTGCACCAGCGACTTGTAGGCCGGCGAAAGCTCTTCGTACTTCGCCTTGTTGAACAGGAGATGGACGGTCGGGCCGCCTTCCCACCAGCCGGGATAGTAGTAATAGGGCGCGACCTTGTAGAAGCCGAGCTTCTCGTCGTCATAGGGGCCGACCCATTCGGCGGCGTCGATCGTGCCTTTTTCCAGCGCCGGATAGATGTCGCCACCGGCGATCTGCTGCGGTACGACGCCGAGCTTCGAGACCACTTTGCCGGCAAAGCCGCCGATGCGCATCTTGAGGCCGGAGAGATCGGCGACGGTGTTGATCTCCTTGCGGAACCAGCCGCCCATCTGCACGCCGGTGTTGCCGCCGGGCAGGCCGAACAGGCCTTGCGTGGCGAGAAACTCGTTGAACAGGTCGATGCCGCCGCCATGATAGTGCCAGGCATTCATGCCGCGCGCGTTGAGCGAGAACGGCACCGCCGCACCGAGCGCCCATGTCGGGTCCTTGCCCCAATAATAGTATGACACCGTGTGGCAGGCCTCGACGGTGCCGGCCGTGGTGGCGTCGGCGGCCTGCAGGCCGGGTACGAGTTCGCCGGAGGCGAAGACCTGGACCTGGAAATTGCCGTCCGTCGCCTCAGACAGCATCTTGGAGAAGACTTCGGCGCCGCCATAGATCGTATCGAGTGATTTGGGGAAAGATGACGCCAGCCGCCACGTCACTTTCGGATTGGACTGGGCGATTGCCGGTGCGGCTAGCGTCGCGGCAGCCGCCGCTGCGCCCACGCCGGTGACCCCGGCCTTGCGGATGAATGAACGACGATCCATGCAGAACCTCCCTTTTGGACCAACAAACCGACATCAGGGACGTCTCCTCACGCCCGGTATCGATTTGCCGAAACAATACACGGGCAAGGGGTCGAGTCCAGCATGGCAGCGGGATTTGACGGCGGCGCTGGCGACAAATCCGCGGGCCGGCCGGCCAGCCTGCAACTATAGTCTAACGTTCGCCGCGTGGCCCATGCGAGATGGCGAAACTTGCCATGGAAAAGCGCCTTCGGATCGCCTATTTTGCAGGCACAATAGATAATTCGCTTCGCTCCAAATGGAATCCGGACCCAAATGCACCAGCCGCTCGTCGCCATATCCACCGACGTCCGTCAGTTTGACAACTACACTTGGCATGCCGTCCCGCAGCAATATATCGAGGCAGCACTTTCCGGCGCCGGCGTGTTCCCGCTTTTGGTGCCGTCCTTCGGCGACCGGCTCGATTTCGACGAGCTGTTGTCCTCGGTCGATGGTGTCATGGTCACCGGCTCAAAGTCCAACGTGCATCCCTCGCTCTATGGCGGCGACGCCAGCGAGGCCAACGGCCCCTACGACCCGGCGCGCGATTCCACCACGCTGCCGTTGATCTGCAAGGCGATCGAGCGCGGCGTGCCGCTGCTTGCCATCTGCCGCGGCATCCAGGAGTTGAACGTGGCGCTAGGCGGCACGCTTGGCACCGAGATCCAGGAGCGCGAAGGTTCGCTGGACCATCGCGCGCCGGTGAGCGACAATCAGGACGAACGTTTCGCCATTCACCAGACCATTTCGATCAAGCCGGGCAGTTGCCTGGCCGGTGTATTCGGCGCCGGCGACATCAAGGTCAACTCGCTGCACCGCCAAGGCATCGACCGGCTCGGCTCGAAGCTGCAGGTCGAGGCGGTTGCCGGCGACGGCACGGTGGAGGCGGTTTCGGTGAAGGACGCCCGCGCCTTCGCCGTCGGCGTGCAATGGCACCCCGAATACTGGGTCAAGTCGGACGGCAACTCGGCCAAGATCTTCCGCGCCTTCGGCGATGCGGTGCGGCTGCATGCGGCGGCGAAGGCCGGTGCACGGGCGGCGGCGGAATAAATCCCGACGATCAATTGCCGGCGGATTGATCCCGTTCGCCGGTTGTCGCCAGCGAAAGCAGCGGCGTGGCCGGAGCGTAGGATTCGTAGCCGTCGCCATCCGCAACCGAGAAGGTGACGATCGGGTCAGTGCCGTCGGCGCTGAACGCGATTGTGCCGTCCTCGCCCTCTCGCCAGAATCTTGCCCGCTCGATCCCCGGCAGCAACCCGCGGCAACTCGGCGCCACGGTCAACAGCGACAGGCCATCGTCAATCGCGGCGCCGCGGCTAACCGCGCAGTCGCCTTCGTCGCCATTGGCGACCAGCCTGAAGGTGGTTGCCGGCCTTGCTTCATTGGCCGAACTTTCACTGCTGCCGCCGTGAAACAGCTGAAAGCCGGCGAAAAGTGCCGCTGCCGCAATCAATGCCGGAAGTTTCGTCATCTTGCACTCCGCGCCCCCCGGCGCAGATGCAGAATGATTCCAAAGCGTTAAGCCGACGTTAACGAGTGTGGCAGAGAGCCGCTCAGCTTCGTGGCTTGACTTGCGCCGTCTCAGGCACCGGGGTCAGTGGCCGGCGCTCGCTGAACCAGGATACCAGATTGTCGACGCACAGATCCGCCATGGCGCGGCGCGTATGGTGCGAGGCCGAGCCGACATGGGGCAAAAGCGAGGTTGGCGCCTCCAGCAAAGCCTTGGGCACATTCGGTTCATCGGCGAAAACATCGAGCCCGGCCGCGGCGATGGTGCCGTTGGCAAGCGCTGCGGCGAGGTCTGCCTCGTCGACCGTGCTGCCACGGCCGATGTTGACGAAAACGCCGTTGGCGCCAAGCGCCGCCAGGATTTCGGCATTGACCGCCTTCTCCGTGGAAGCGCCGCCCGGCACTACGGAAATCAGCGTATCGACCGCTTCGGCAAGGCCCTTCAGCGTCGGGTGGTATTCATAAGCCAGACCTTCGACCTTGCGCCTGTTGTGGTAGGCCACCGGCAGCCCGAACGCTTCCAGCCGGCGCGCAATGGCAAGGCCGATGCGGCCCATGCCGAAAATGCCGACATGCCGACCGCGCAAGGTCAGCCGGCTCAGGGGATAGTTGCCCTTCTTCACCCAACTGCCGTCGCGCAGCCATTTCTCGGCCTTGTAAAGTTCACGCACGGTGTTGAGCAAAAGGCCGATCGTGGTGTCGGCGACCTCCTCGGTCAAAACATCGGGGGTGTTGGTGACCATGATGTTTTTCTTGGCCGCATGGCCGGCATCGACCGAATCATAGCCGACGCCGAAGGAGGCGATGAGTTCGAGGTTGGGCAATGCATCCATCAATGCCGCATTGACGCCGGCAAAGGACGCAATGGCGCGCACGTCATGGCGCATCTCCTCGGTGACCAGGGCGGGATCGGCGCGCTCTATCTTGACCCGCTTGAAGGTGCGGTCGATGCGCTCGACCGCATGGTCGTTGAAATGTCCTGGCACCAGAACGGCGACGGTCTGCAACGCATCAGTCTTGGTCATGCACGCTCCACCGGCTTGCCGGTCGACTGGCGCACATGCAGTTCCGGCTTGATCAGTTCCTGTGACGGCCGTACCGCCTGTCCGTTCAGCTTGTCGAGCAGCGCGCTGGCGGCACGGCGGCCGACCTCGCGCTGGCCATTCCAGACCGTGGTGAGCGCCGGTGTCGCGATTGCCGCCTCCTCGAGATCGTCATAGCCGGTGACCGAGATGTCGGCGCCCGGCACCAGGCCGGCGCGGGCAATGCCGTTCATCAGGCCTATGGCGACCAGATCATTCCAGCAGCAAGCGGCGGTTGGCTTGTCTTTAAGCGCCAAAAACTGTCCAGCCGCCTCGAATCCGCCCTGCTTGGTGCGCGGCCCGGCGATGCGCCAGGATGGCCTGACCTCAAGCCCGGCGGCCTCCATGGCGTTGAGATAGCCCTGGTAGCGGTCGCGCCCGGTCGAGGTCTGGTCGGTGCCGCCGATCATGGCGATGCGCTTGTGCCCGAGCGAGATCAGATGATTGGTGGCAAGTGCCGTGCCATAGGCATCGTCACCACGAAACACCGGCACGTCGGCGCCTTCCACGCTGCGTGCAATCAGCACCGCAGGCAGGCCGTTTTCCTCGGCCATGACGATGTCGGAGGCCGGCGTGCCGATGGCCGGGGACATGATGACGCCGTCGGCGCCGAGCTGCAGCAGCGTGTCGATGAAGGTGCGTTGCTTTTCCAACTGGTCATAATGGTTGGACAGGATGAAGGTCTGCCGGCTGCGATCGAGTTCGCTTTCGATCGAGCGCAGGATCTCGGCGAAGAACGGGTTCATGATGTCGTGCACAACGACGCCGACAATCCCCGAGCGCGAGGTGCGCAGTGAGGCGGCGCGGCGGTTGTAGATATACCCGATGGCCCGCGCATGTTCCTTGATGCGGTCACGCGTGGCGCCGGCGACCAGCGGGCTATCGCGCAAGGCGAGGGAGACGGTGGCCGTGGACACGCCAAGCGCATCCGCGATCGTCGAAAGCTTGATCTTTTGTGCCAGCCCTTCGCTCCCCGAGTTTTTTAAATTTTTTAAATGCGGCGTTATGCCATCGGATTCGGAGCAAATCAAAGTTTTTTCGCCAGAGCCTCCGCCTCTACATCGACGGTCGTGCGATTGCGCAGCCGCAAACGGTGCTCGCGATGGATGATGTAAAGGCCGCTGGCGACGATGATGGCAGCACCCACCAGCGTCCAGCGGTCGGGGAACTGGTGGAAGATGATCCAGCCGGACAGGATCATCCAGACCATCTGCGAATAGGGATACGGCGCCAGCGCCGTGGTGGTTGCCAGGCGATAGGCCTGCACCAGAAGCCGGTGGCCGCCGGCGCCAAACACGCCCAGCATCACCAGGATGACCCAATGCCAGCCATCCTGCGGCAGCTGATGCGAGAACGGCAGCATCGGCAAAAGGAGCACGGCCGGCGCCAGCGCCGAAAACAGGATCAGGCTTTCCGAGCTTTCGCTGGCCGACATGCGGCGCGTCATGATGACGTAAAAACAGTTCGACAGCATGGAGCCGAGCGCGAAGAGGTGGCCGAGACCGAACACGCCGACGCCAGGCCTTGTGATGACCAGCACGCCGACAAAACCCGTCAGGATCGCCAGCCAGCGCCGCCAGCCCGCCCATTCGCCGAGCAGCGGACCGGCAAGTGCGGTGATCACCATCGGGCCGAAGAAGTAGATCGAGGTGGTCTCGGCCAGTTGCAGGGTCTTGAGCGCCATGACGTTGCACATGGTCGAACCGAAAAGCAGACCGCCGCGCAGGATGTGGGCCGGCAAATTGTTGGCGCGGAAGCGCGACGGCTCGCGCCAGCCGCGCAGGAAGACGCCGACAAGCAGGACATGGACGGTGAAGCGGGCCCAGGCGACGATCAGCGCCGAGACGCCGGCCAGGACCAGATATTTGCTCGAGGTGTCGAGAAAGGTGAAAAAGACATAGGTCGAAAGCATGAACAGCATCGCCGCGGGCGGCGTTGCGCTTTCGTCTGATTTTGCGGGAACGTTCAATGTCAGGCCGGGCAGGGAGGATCAACGCTTAACCTTTGCGGCAATCGCCTGCGCCCGGCAAGCCAAAAGCGACTGGCACAACAGGAGCCGCGCGCAGGCTCAGCGCGGGCCGATCCTATGCCGGCTAAAGCGCCTCGCCGGATGCCACTTGCGCCTGGAGATGAAGCCACAACGCCTGGGCGACGGGTCCATGCGGTCGGTCGCGCCGGCGCACCGCCGCCAGGGTCTCCGTCCGGCCGGGCAGATGTGCACCAGCGATCGAGATCAGCCTCCTATCCCGCAGTTCGTCCTCGATCAGCCATGCCGGCAGATGGCCCCAGGCCAATCCGTGAAGGATCAGTTCCTTCTTCATCAGATGATCCGGCACCGAGCACTGATGCGCACCGTCGACGAGGAAATAGCTCTCCGGCGACGGCCGCCGCGCCGTGTCGCGGATCACGCACTGGGTGAAGGGCCGCATCTGCTCCGGCGCAATCTCGCGGCCAGGCGCGAACGGAAGGAACCCAGGCGCCACCACCGGCACGAGGGGCACCGCGCAGAGATCGATCCGCTCGAGATGCGGATCGGAAGGATCCGCGCGATGGAAGATGAGGTCAGCCTCGCCTTCCATCAACCGTTCGAGCGGACCGCCGACCGCCTCGTACTCCAGGTGCAGGCGTGTCCCGGTGCGTTCGGCAAAGAAGCCGCTGAGCATAGGCAGGATTTGCGGTCGCGGGCACAGATCACCCACGACCACACGCAGGACCGTCTCCTCGCCACTCGCCAACTGGCCCGCATAGGTTCGCAGATGGTCGAGCTCGCGCAATGTCAGCTGCGCTCGCGCGTGAAACTCGCGGCCCGCCTCCGTCAGCCCCACCCGATATCCGCTGCGGTCGAGAAGTGTGAGCCCGAGCAACTGCTCGAGGCGTGCGACAGCGGCGAAGACGGATGGATGCGATCGGTTCAAGGCAAGGGCGGCCGCCTGGAAGCTGCCCTCGCTTGCCACGGCGTCAAAGCACCGTAGGTCGTGGAGTTTCAGACCATTCATTATCGCCAAAACCTACTGAGATTGTCCAATCATAGTAATTTTCCTGGATAATTACGAGGCCTAGGGTGGCTCATTCAAAGGGCGGCGGGAGCATCGAACTCCTTTTGCCAGGGTGAGATGAGGACCAGATGACTGACACGCTTTATTTTACGACCGGCGACGGCTGCCGGATCGCCTATCAGCTGGCGGGGGCCGGCCCTGTGCTTGTGCTCTCGAATTCCATTGCGACGAACCTGCATATGTGGGACCGGCAGCTAGCGGAACTTGCCGGATCTTTCCGGGTGCTGCGCTATGATCTGCGCGGCCATGGCAGTTCCGATGCTCCGGCCGGAGCCTATTCGCTTGATCGGCTGGGCCGCGACGTCCTTGAGCTGCTGGATGCGCTTCAAATCGCCCGCGTGCATTTCTGCGGGCTGTCGCTGGGCGGCTTCGTAGGGCAGTGGCTGGGTATCCATGCCCCGGACCGCATCGAGCGTCTCATCCTTTCCAACACCTCGCCGCATCTCGGGCCGGCGTCTTACTTTGATGAGCAGATCAGTACTGTCCTTGCAGCGAGCAACATGTCGGCCACCGCGGACATGTTCATGCACAACTGGTTTCCCGCCTCGATGCTTGCCGGCCCAAACGAAACCGTCGACGCGTTCCGCGCGATGGTCCTGGCGACGCCGCCCCAAGGTCTCGCGGGATGCTTCGCCGCCGTACGCGATTGCGATCTGCGCCGGACTGTCTCCCTCATTACCGCCCCACCCTGGTGATCGGTGGAGAAGACGACAAGGTAACGCTGGCAAGCCACAGCGACGCGATCGCAGCCAGCATCCCCGGCGCCACGCTTACACTGCTTCCGGGCGTCCATATGCTGAACGTCGAGCGGCCGACTGAATTCATGAGCGCCGTTACACGCTTCCTGCTGAATTAGGCGTGCATGCGGGCGCCCTTGGTGATCTTGTCGACGAGTTTCTTGTCGGCACGCAGCGCGATGCCGACGATCTTGGCGTCCTCAGGCCCGAACTCGGCGAAGACCGCGCGGTTGGCCGCATCGAAGCCGGTGGCAAACATCTCCTCGACATAGGCTGACCCCGTCACGCCCCGCTCCAGCGCCTTCCGGTGGATGGAGTTGAGCGTCGGCCCATCGGCCGAAAGCACGATGACCGGCTGGATCGACAGAGGATTGTAAAGGTTGCCGGCGCGGTCGCGGTAGGGTTCGCCTATAATGGCGGGGAATTGCGCGACGATGCCGCTGGTCAGGAAGGCGGCGACGTTGAGCTTTTGCCAGACGGCGAGATCGTCCCGCAGCACGATTGCAAATTTAGTATCGAACACCAAGATGAGGACTCCGGAGCACGCCCATGAAGGGCAGGGATAGGTGATGACGCACGATCTAGAAGGTGAGGCGACGCAGGGTCTTGAACGTTCGTGCGCGGATGAAGACCGGATCGTGTCGGCGCCTGTTACCGCTGGCATCGAGCGCATCGAGGCGCATTTCCATGGCAACGCCTTCGACCTGCACCGTCATGATACGCTTGCCGTCGGCGTGACGCTTTCCGGTGTGCAGCGCTTCCACTACAGGGGCACTGTCAACCACAGCCTGCCCGGCCAGGTTATCGTGCTGCATCCCGACGAAGTGCACGATGGCGGCGCCGGGACCGAGGATGGTCTGCGCTACCGGATCCTCTATCTGGAACCGTCTCTGCTGCTCGACTGCCTCGACGGCGCACCGCTGCCTTTCGTCAGGGATGCTGTGGTCAGCGATCCTGCCTTGCGCGGCACGCTGCTTTCGGCCTTGGCGCCGCTCGATGAGGAACTGGACGAGCTGTTCGTCGCCGATTTCGTTGCGGAGCTGGCGCAGCATCTGGGGCGTCATGCGGGACAGAAAGCAAAGCCGATGGGGAAGTCGGCCTCGCGTGCGGCAGCGCTGGCGCGCGGCTATCTCGAGGAGAATGCCGAGCGGTCCGTTCGTTCCGATGAGCTGGAAGCCGTCACCGGGCTCGACCGCTATGCGCTGTCACGCCATTTTCGCGCGACCTATTCCACCAGCCCGCATCGGTTCCTGCTGATGCGCCGGCTGCAAAAGGCAAGACGGATGATCGAGGTGGGCGAGCCGCTGGCCGAGATTGCCGTTGGCGCCGGCTTCAGCGACCAGAGCCATTTCAACAGGCATTTCAAGAAAGCATTCGGCCTGACGCCCGGCCGCTGGTCGACCCTGGTGCGCGGGCCTTCGGTAGCCGCCTAGGTCAGGAAGATCAATCGTCGATGTCGCCATCGTCGTCGACAAGCACCAGCTCCTCGTTCGACAAATTGGCCTCGATGCGGGCGAGCAGCTTGAACAGCGTCTTCTGTTCTTTCTTGTCGAGGCCCTTCAACGCCTGCTTCTCGGTCTTCTTCACCGACTTCTCGATGGCGTGGATGATCTCGCGGCCGGTGTCGGTGAGAAAGATATGCGCCTGGCGTGCATCCGCGGAAGAGGCGCGCTTTTCCAAAAAGCCCTGGGCCTGCAGCCGGTTGATGGTCTTGGTGATGGTCGGCGGGCGCACGCCGAGGCGGCCGGCGAGATTGCCGGGCGTCTGGCCGTCCTCGCGGTCGAGCGTCAGCATGATCTGGTCCTGGCCGGCATAGAAGCCGTGCGCCAGAAGCCGCGCCGCCAGCGCGGTCCTTGCCAGCCTTGCCGCCGAATGCAGCCGGCTCATCGTTGCAGTCTTGTCCGCCTTGGCCATGGTGATCCCTCTTCGGCCGTACCGGTGCGTGCAGCATAGACGCAGCCGGCCGGTTGGCAATCGACGATCAAAAAGATTCCGGCTTTCGAAACAGCTTTGCCGGCAAGCATTTGTGGTGCTCGAAATGGTGATGCCAGATGTTTATTTCAGTTAGATGACAAACGAGTTTCCGCCAAGGCGATTGCAACGGTTTGACGCGGCGCGGCTCAGCACAGGTCAACGAAGAGGCGTTTCCGGCGACACGTTGATGGTCGGCATCCCTCGCACTCGGCCTCTCGGGTCTACCCATCCGCTTCGTCAATCCTGGGTCAAACACCCAGGCGGTTTGCCTCGTGCAAAAGGCCGGCACACATCCTATATCAGGCCAACAATCCCTTCTTGCGGCCCGCAATTCCGTGGCCCAGCCATTTCGAGGCAAGATATGAGCGAAGCACAGACGCAAATCCCCGTGACCGTTCTCACCGGCTATCTCGGCGCCGGCAAGACGACGCTGCTCAACCGCATCCTGTCGGAAAACCATGGCAAGCGTTATGCCGTCATCGTCAATGAATTCGGCGAGATCGGCATCGACAATGATTTGATCGTGGAATCCGACGAGGAAATCTACGAAATGAACAATGGCTGCGTCTGCTGCACGGTGCGCGGCGACCTGATCCGCGTCGTCGAAGGCCTGATGCGCCGTCCCGGCCGCTTCGACGCCATCGTCGTCGAGACCACCGGCCTCGCCGATCCTGTGCCGGTGGCGCAGACCTTCTTCATGGACGACGACGTGCGCTCCAAGACCAAACTCGACGCTGTCGTGGCCCTGGTCGACGCCAAGCACCTGCCGCTCAGGTTGAAGGATTCCAAGGAAGCCGAGGACCAGATCGCCTTCGCCGATGTTGTCGTGCTGAACAAGACCGATCTGGTGACGCCCGAAGAGCTGGCCAAGGTCGAAGCCACCATCCGCGCCATCAACCCGGCGGCCAGGATCCACCGCACCACGCGCGCCGGCGTGGCGCTGTCGGAAGTGCTCGACCGCGGCGCCTTCGACCTGTCGCGCGCATTGGAAAACGATCCCCATTTTCTCGAGGCGCACGATCATGATCACGACCACCATGATCACGACCACGATCACCACGACCACGATCACCACGACCATGATCACGACCATCATCATCACGATCACGCGCATCCCTCCGACATCCATGACGTGACCGTGCAGTCGGTGTCGCTGCGCGGCGGCGAGATGGACCCGAAGAAATTCTTCCCGTGGATCGAGAAGATCACTCAGATGGAAGGTCCCAACATCCTGCGGCTGAAAGGCATCATCGCGCTCAAGGGCGACGACGAGCGCTATGTCATCCAGGGCGTGCACATGATCATCGAAGGCGACCACCAGCGCGCCTGGAAAGACGGCGAAAAGCATGAGAGCCGGCTGGTGTTCATCGGCCGCGAGCTTGACGCCGAACGGCTGAAGAAGAGCTTTGACGCCTGCCAGGCGGCTTGATTTCCGGACTCTATGGCGCTAGCGCTGCCCGCTCTTCCTTCTCCCCTTGTGGGAGTAGGTGGCCTCGCGAAGCGAGGTCGGATGAGGGGTGCTCCAGCTCGGCACCGACGGTGATCCGTCCAACACCCCTCATCCGTCTCGGCGCTGCGCGCCGATCCACCTTCTCCCACAAGGGGAGAAGGTTGACGCCAGGCCTGGCCGCCTCAGTGGCTTCCCGGGAGTGGTGACAGCTTCATTGGAATGGTCCTGATGCCCACAGTTGCTCCCCTCGACCTGGAAGGTCACTGCCTTGCCGCCGTCTTCCTCGACAACGTGCCGCATTTTGCGCTCGCCGATGGGACAGTTCATAGGCTCGACAACGGCCACAAGACAATTCAGGCCAATGACGGCCTGCTCTCCACGTTCCATGACGCCGCCAACGACCGCCTGATCACCGGCGGCGAGGACGGCAAGATTTTTGCCGTTGCCGCCGGCGGCAATGTCAGCGAACTCGCCAGCGCCGGCAAGAAGTGGATCACCAGCGTCGCCGCCGGGCCGCAAGGCGCTATCGCCTATGCCACAGGCAAGACTGCGTTCGTGCGCTTTGCCGACGGCAAGACCAAAGAGTTTGCCCATCCACGTTCGGTCGAGGGGCTGGCCTTCTCCCCCAAGGGCATGCGCTTCGGCGTCGCCCGCTACAATGGCGCGACGCTGCATTTCCCGGCCGCCGAGGGCAGACCGGTGGAGCTGGAATGGGCCGGCGCCCATACCGGCGTGACCTTCTCGCCGGATGGCGCCTTCCTCGTCACCACCATGCAGGAAAACGCGCTGCATGGTTGGAAGCTCGCCGACGGCAAGCACATGCGCATGACCGGCTATCCCGGCAAGGTCAAAAGCCTGTCGTGGAGCGTGAAGGGCAAGTGGCTGGCGAGTTCCGGCGCGCCGGCGGCGATCGTCTGGCCGTTTTCGGGCAAGGACGGCCCGATGGGCAAGGCGCCGCTGGAGCTCGGCACGCGCGGCAACGCCATGGTGACATCGGTTGCCTGCCATCCGAGCCAGGATGTCGTCGCCGTCGGCTATGATGACGGCATGGTCATGGCGGTGCGCTTTACCGATGCCAAAGAGGTGCTGTTGCGCCGCCCGGGCATGGGCGCCATCACCGCGATGATGTGGGACAAGGAAGAGCGCCGGGTCGCCTTCGGCAGTGCCGCCGGCGACTGCGGCGTCATCGATATCTCGGCGTGACCTATTCGGCTCCGCACGACACCTTGCCGGTCAATTCTTTCGGCTTGCCGTCCTGTTCCGTGTCGGCGGCGTTGTCGTAGACGGCAAGCGTGTACCGGCCGTCATAGACGCCCTCGTCACTGGTCTTGGTCAGGATCGTCAGTTCGACAGAGTTGAATTTATCTCCGAGCTGATGCTCGTGGTAGACGTTCAGCCGCAACTCCTTGTCGTCCAGCCAGTACTGGGTGAGGTCGGAATCCTCGAAGACGGTCTTGCGCAGACTGTCGCCTTCCGGCCGGCCAAGTATCTCGAGATCGCCGCGAAAATTGAAGGTCGGGCCGCCCATACCTCTGGTGACCCCGGCGCCGACCTCGAATTGCACCGCTTTGTCATCGACGGAACACCAGACGCCGCCCGATGCGGAAGCCGCAGCGGCCGACAAGAGTAGCGCAATAGCGCAGATGATCGTCCGCATTTTTCTCCCCAAACCACAGACCCGATCGCATTGGCGCCCGACTGCGCCGGAAGGTCAAGTCTGCCGAACTTGCTGCTGACCCAATGCAGCGCACCAACACGGCCAATTGCGGTTGCCGTCGCCAATTGGGTAGTGTGCCGGCCGAGAGGGATTTCATGTACAGCACGAACAGTTCAAAGGCGTCCATTGGCGGTATCAGCCGTGACCGCATCGCTGCATTGCGGACAAGCGAGGCGAACACCTTCCGCAAGGCGCGGCCGAAATCGCAGGCCAAGGTCGGTAACGGCCTGCCAGGCTTCTTCGGCGGTGTGCCGATGCACTGGATGAACGACTGGCCGACGCCATTCCCGATCCTGGTCGAAAGCGCCAAGGGCGCCGCCATCACGGATATCGACGGCAACAGGCTCGACGATTTCTGCCTCGGTGACACCGGCTCGATGTTCGGCCATTCGCCGCCGCCGGTGGCGCGCGCCATCCGCCGCCAGGCCGGGCGCGGCCTGACCTATATGCTGCCTTCGGAAGATGCGCTGGCCATCGGGCCACTGCTCACACAGCGTTTCGGTCTGCCGTTCTGGCAGATCGCCAGCACCGCCACCGACGCCAACCGCTTCGCGCTGCGTGTTGCCCGCGCTATCACCGGTCGGGAAAAGATCCTGGTCTTCAACGGCTGCTATCACGGCTCGGTCGACGAGACGATGGTGCGGCTGGTCGACGGCAAAGCTGTCAACCGGCCGGGCCTGGCGGGCGAATTCCGCGACCTGACCAGGATGGCGAAGGTCATCGAATTCAACGATGTTGCTGCACTGGAAGCGGCGCTCGCCGACCGCGATGTCGCCTGCGTCATCGCCGAGCCGGTGCTGACAAATTCCTGCATGGTGCTGCCCGATCCGGGTTTTCACGACGCGTTGCGCAAACTGACGCGCGCGGCCGGAACGCTGCTGCTGATCGACGAGACCCACACCATCTCGACCGGCCCAGGGGGCTACACCAGAAAATTCGGACTGCAGCCCGACCTTTTCGTGCTGGGCAAGCCGATCGCCGGTGGCGTGTCGGCAAGCGTGTGGGGCATGAGCGACGAGGTCGCCTCGCGCTATGCCGACTACAATCGGACCAAGGAGCCGGGCTATTCCGGCATGGGCACGACGCTGTCGGCGAACCCGCTGCAGTTCGCAGCCATGCGCGCAACGCTCGAAGAGGTGATGACGCAGGAGAATTATACCCGGATGGATCGCCTCGCCCTGCGGCTCGATGCCGGGCTGACCGGCGTCATCGATCGCTACAATCTGCCCTGGCATGTCGCCCGCGTCGGCGCCCGCGTCGAGTTCGTCTGCGCCCCTGGCCCGCTCAGGAATAGCGCCGAAGCCGAGACTGCCCATGCGCCGGAGCTTGAGGCGGCTATCCATGTCGCGCTGGTCAACCAGGGCGTGCTGATCGCGCCCTTTCACAACATGATGCTGATCTCGCCGGCCACCACCGGCGCCCAGGTCAACCGGCTGATCACCGCCTTCGCCACGGTTGCGGCAAGGCTGACGGCATGAGACAAGCTGCCAAGCCAAACTCGAGTACACTAATCATGACTTCACCTTCGGGCTCGACGCCCGCCGAGGCGCAAGCCTTTCTCGACGCCCATCCCGAAATCGAAGCCTTCGATATCGTCTTGACCGACGCCAACGGGGTCGGCCGCGGCAAGATCGTGCGCCGGCATGAGCTGAAAAGCATCTTCGAGGGCGGCCGCCACATGCCGATCTCGATCCTCGGCCTCGACATCACCGGCGAGGATGTGCACGAAACCGGGCTGATCTGGACGACTGGAGACGGCGATCTCAGGGCATGGCCGATCCCCGGCACGCTGGTGCCGCTTTACGGCACGAACCCGCCGCGCGGCCAGTTGCTGATGGCGATGTACCATCTCGAGGGACAGCCTATGTCGTCGGACCCACGGCTGGCGCTGGCCAGGCAGGTCGACATCTTGGCGGCCAAGGGCCTCTATCCCGCCGGCGCCTTCGAACTCGAATTTTTCCTGCTTGCCAATGAGCGTGACGCCGACGGCAAGGTAAAGCCGGCGGACGCCGTGCTCGACGGCCGCCGCTCGGCCAAGACGGAAGTCTATTCCGTCGACCATCTGCACGGCATGGAGCCGCTGTTTTCCGACATCTATGCCGCGGCTAAGGCGCAAGGCATTCCGGCCGAAACGGTGATTTCCGAATACGCGCCCGGCCAGTACGAGCTGACGCTGAACTATCGCAAGGATGTCATGCGGGCGGCCGACGACCTCGTCATGTTGAAGCGGCTGGTGCGGGCGCAGGCGCGCCGCCATGGTGTTACCGCCTGCTTCATGGCCAAGCCGATCGAAAAATATGCCGGCTCCGGCATGCATTTCCATGTTTCGCTGCAGGACAAGAACGGCCGCAACGTTTTTGCCGAAGCCGGCGGCGAAAGCTGGTCGCTGCCGCTGCTGCAGGGGCTCGGCGGGCTGATCCAGACCATGGCCGAATCGATGCTGGTGTTTGCGCCGCACGCCAATTCCTGGCGGCGCTTCGTCTCGCAGTCCTATGCGCCGGTGGCGCCGACCTGGGGCGTCAACAACCGTTCGGTGGCGCTGCGCGTGCCGGCCGGCGACGCCAAGAACCGGCGCATCGAGCACCGGCCGTCGGGCGTCGACGCCAATCCCTACCTGATCGCGGCAACGGTGCTGGCCGGCATCATCAAGGGTCTGGACGAAGGCCTCGACCCCGGCCCTGAAACCACTGGGAATGGCTATGAAGCCGCTGTCACGCGCACGACCATGCCGGTCGACTGGCGCGCCGCGATCGAGGCGGCGCGGGCCTCGAGCTTCCTGAAAGAGGCGCTTGGCGAGGATCTGCATCGCACCTTCGTGGCGATCAAGCAGTCGGAGTATCTGCGCGTCGCGCGTACGGTGAGCGAGCTGGACTACCACCTCTACCTGCACGAGGTCTGAGAGACCGTTTCGAAATTCTACTCCGGCGGCCATCGATGGTGGTTTCTGCGCTTCCGATGCTCACGGACCAAATGTCCGCTGCGCTTCGGTTCTCGAAACCACCACCATATGACTCGCCAGAGCGAATTTCGAAACGGTCTCTGATTGCCCTGACGGCGGGCGGCGATCACTTTTTCGCCGCCTGCATCAAATGAGGTGGCGCTGCAGCCTTCAAGAACATATCATGAACAGATGAGCGCGCCCACCGTCCGTGAAAAGCTGGCAATCCTGTCTGACGCCGCCAAATACGACGCCTCCTGTGCTTCGTCCGGCTCGGCGAAGAAGGATTCGCTCCAATCCGGCGGTATCGGCTCCACGGAAGGCATGGGCATCTGCCATTCCTACGCGCCGGATGGCCGCTGCATTTCGCTCCTGAAAATCCTGCTCACCAATTTCTGCATTTACGATTGCAGCTACTGCATCAACCGCTCGTCATCGAATGTGCGCCGCGCCCGCTTTAGCATCGACGAGGTGGTGAAGCTGACCATGGACTTTTATCGGCGCAACTACATCGAAGGCCTGTTCCTGTCCTCCGGCGTCATCCGTTCGCCCGACGAGACCATGGCCGAAATGGTGGAAGTGGCGCGGCGGCTGCGGCTGGACGAAAAATTCTCCGGCTATATTCATCTGAAGACCATTCCGGAAAGCTCGGCCGAACTGGTCGAGCAGGCCGGGCTCTACGCCGACCGGCTGTCTATCAATGTCGAACTGCCGACCGATGAGGGCGTGAAGAAACTAGCGCCGGAGAAGAAGCCGCAAACGATCCGGCTTTCCATGGCGAACCTGCGCCGGAAGATGGAGGAAAAGGCCGAGCCGACGTTGCGGACCAAGAAGCGCGAACGCTTTGCGCCCGGAGGTCAGTCGACGCAGATGATCGTCGGCGCCGACAAGACATCCGACGACGGTATCTTGCACTCCAGTGCGCGGCTCTATGGCAGCTACCATCTGCGGCGCGTCTATTACTCCGCCTTCAGCCCGATCCCGGATTCGTCATCGTCGCTGCCGCTCCAGAAACCGCCGCTGATGCGCGAGCACCGGCTCTATCAGGCCGACTGGCTGATGCGCTTCTACGGCTTTTCGCAGCCGGAAATCCTCGCCGGCAGCAGCGACGGCATGCTCGATCTCGCCATTGACCCCAAGCTCGCCTGGGCTTTGCGCAATCGGGCGAGGTTTCCCGTCGACATCAACCGCGCCGATCGGGAAGCGCTGCTGCGGGTTCCGGGTCTGGGCACCAAGGTGGTGGCGAAGATCCTTGAAACCCGCCGCCACCGACGTATGCGGCTGGAAGATGTCGGACGGATCTGCCATTCGATCGCCAAGCTGAGGCCCTTCATCATCGCCGAAGGCTGGTCGCCGGGCGGACTCACCGACAAGACAGGCCTGCGCGATACGATCGTAAAGTCCTGCGAACAACTGTCGCTGTTTTGACCATGCAGCCGGCCCAGCTCGACCTTGCCCGATACACTGTCCGGCTAGCGAGCCAGACCGATTTCGCCGGTTGGCGCGATGCGGCACGGCGTCTGACGCTGAATGAGGTCCGGCCTGAGGATATTAGTTGGGGTGTCGGGTCCGACGCCAATGATCCTCGAGATGCCTTGCCGGCGGTGCCAGAGGGCGCGCAGCTTACCGTCCCGCGCGAGTTCATCGCCCATGCCGAAACCGCCTTCTGCCACTCCGACCCCGGCCGGTTTGCCTTTCTCTACTGGATGCTTTGGCGCCTGCGCACCGAGCCGAAACTGCTGGCGATCGCATCCGATCCCGACACCAGGCGGCTCGAAGCCATGGAAAAGGCGGTGCGGCGCGACGGCCATAAGATGCATGCCTTCGTACGCTTCCGGAAGATCGGCTACGGCGAGGACGAGCGCTACGTCGCCTGGTTCGAGCCGGAGCATTTCATTGTCGAGCGCAACGCGGATTTCTTCGTCCGGCGGTTCACCGGCATGCGCTGGACCGTCCTGACGCCCTATGCCTCCGCCGACTGGAATGGCGAAAGGCTGGCGATCGGCCCGGGTGCGGCCAAGGGCGATGCACCCGATCAGGACGACACCGAGGCGTTGTGGCTGACCTATTTCCAGAACATCTTCAACCCGGCGCGGCTCAAGGTGAAGGCGATGCAGAAGGAGATGCCGAAGAAATATTGGCGGAACCTTCCCGAGGCCTCGCTCATTCCAGATCTGATCGCAGGAGCGGACGAGGCCGCTATAGCCATGATTGCCAGACAACCGACGACGCCGGCGCCGCACCACACCAAGCTGCAGGCAAGACATTGGCCGAAGCCCGAGCCGGCCGAGGCGCCGGATGAAGACGATGCCAAGACGATTTCCGATTTGCGCGAGGCTGCAAAGGGTTGTCGTCGCTGCCCGCTCTGGCGCGACGCGACACAGACCGTGTTCGGCGAGGGGCCGGATGACGCCAAAGTGGTCTTCGTCGGCGAACAACCTGGCGATCAGGAAGATCTCGCCGGCAAACCTTTTGTCGGGCCAGCGGGCAAAGTGTTCGATGCAATTCTCGATGACGCAGGCGTCGACCGGCAAAAAGTCTACGTCACCAACGCCGTCAAGCACTTCAAGTTCGAGCCGCGCGGCAAGCGCCGCATCCACTCGAAGCCAAATACCGGCGAAGTCCAGGCCTGCCGCTGGTGGATCGGCCGGGAGCTTGAGCTGATCAAGCCGGACCTCGCCGTGGCGCTTGGGGCAACGGCGGCGTTGTCGCTGCTGGGCAAGGCCATTGCCGTGACGAAAATGCGCGGCCAGTTGATCGAACGCGAGGATGGCTTGCGCGTGTTCATCACCATCCACCCGTCCTTTATCCTGCGCATTCACGAGCCGACGGACAAGGAGGCTGAGCGCGAGCGGTTCCTAAAGGATATGAAAGAGGTGAAGCGGCTGATGGGGTCGTGAGATGAGCGAAAGCCTCAGCGACATCGTCATCCGCGGGCGGAACAAGGAGCTTCGCTCCTGCTTCGCCCAGGGATGACGAAGCTGAGTGGCTTCACGGTCGTGAATCCAACGTTGGAAACTTCGGCCGCCACGGCCGAATTAACTGATCAGGATTGCCCTCAGATCATTCACATTCGTACCCGTCGGCCCCGGCACGAACAGATCGCCGATCGCGTTGAACGCCGTCCAGGCATTGTTGCCGGCCAGCATCGCCTTGGCGCCGACGCCGGCGGCACGCATGCGCGAGACGGTCGAGCCATCGGCAAAGGCGCCGGCATTGTCTTCCGAGCCATCGATGCCGTCGGTATCGGCGGCCAGTGCATGAATACCTTCCGCGCCGCTGATGCCGATGGCAAAGGCGAGCAGGAATTCGGAGTTGCGGCCGCCCTTGCCCCTTTTTCCGTCAACAGGGGCCCGCAAGGTCACGGTCGTCTCGCCGCCGGACAGGATCAGCACCGGCTTTTTGAACGGCCGGTTGCGCGTCGCCACTTCGCGCGCAATGGCTGCATGCACGCCACCGACCTCGCGCGCCTCGCCCTCGATGGAATCGGAGAGGATGACGGCTTCGATGCCCTGCCGTTTTGCCTCAGCGGCTGCCGCTTCCAGCGACACGCCAGCCGAGGCGATCAGGTGCACTTCATTGCGTGAAAAGCGCTGGTCATCCGGATCTGGCGCATCGGCCTCTGGCGAGTTGATGTGCGCCATGACGGCGTCGGGCAGTTTCATGCCGTAGGCCGCTATCGAGGCCAGCGCATCGGCGCGGTTGCCGGAGTCGGGCACGGTCGGGCCGGAGGCCACCAGGGCCGGGTTGTCGCCGGGAATGTCAGAGACAACCAGTGATACCAGTTTGGCCGGCCAGGCGGCAGCTGCCAGCCGGCCGCCCTTGATGGTCGAGAGATGCTTGCGGATTGTGTTCATCGCCGCGATCGGCGCGCCGGAGGCAAGCAGCGCCTCGTTGACGGCGATTTCGTCGGCGAGCGTCAGGCCGGCGGCAGGCGACGGCAGCAGCGCCGATCCTCCGCCCGATATCAGCGCCACTACCAGGTCGTCCGCAGTCAGCCCTTGCACCTTTTCGAGCAGGCGCCGCGACGCCTCAAGACCGGCAGCGTCCGGTACCGGATGTGCCGCCTCGATGATTTCGATGCGCTCGCATCTGGCGCCATAGCCGTAGCGGGTGACGACCAGCCCTTCGATTGGGCCATCCCACACCTTCTCGAACGCGGCCGCCATCTGCGCCGAGCCCTTGCCGGCGCCAATGACAATGGTACGGCCCTTGGGCCTGGCCGGCAGATGATCCCTGATGGTCCGTTCAGGATCGGCAGCGGCAACAGCGGCATTGAAGATCGAGATGAGAAAGGATTTGGGATCGAGCACGGTTATCCTTGGCCGTAACTGGCGGTTTTCAAAATGAGCAAACGTTGGCGCTGCCCCTCACCCTCACCCCGTGAAAGACGGGGAGAGGGGATCGCCAGCGCTCGAGCTTGTCCTTTCTCCCGTCACTATACGGGGAGAAGGTGCCGGCAGGCGGATGAGGGGCAGCGCCAACGTCACGATTTACCTTCCGGCGGCAGCGCCAATTGTGTCCGATCGACGCCGAGATGATCGCACAGTGCATCGACGACGACGCCATGATCCTGGCGTTCCGGCAGGCCGGAGACGGCGATGACGCCAATGACGCCGGCACCCTTTACAGTCACCGGAAACCCGCCGCCGGCCAGTACGTAATCAGCAATATCCAGCCCCTCGCCGACCTTGAAGGTGCGGTCCGGTCGCTGCTGTTCCAGCACCAGACGATAGGTGCTCCTGAGGTAGCGCTTGACCACATTGATCTTGCGTCGTGCCCAGTCGGGGTTGGAGGCGTTTGAACCGGGCATCGCGGCATAAAACAGCGGCCGATCCCACAGCCTGATATCGACAATGATGGGCAGCTTTTCGGCCAGCGCCCGCTCGCGGATCGCCGCGCCGACCTTGAAGGCGACGGCCTCGTCGAAGGCCGGGAAGACCAGCGTCTCTTCCTGTTTCTGGATCAGAGCGATGTCGTCGGCAGCGGCCATTTTGTTCTCCGAAGTCAGTCACAAATCGTGTGTACGACAAGCTCCGCCCGGTCAAGGTCTCGTCGCGGTGGTGGTCTTGCCCCGCCAGGGTCGACCCCCACTCCGTCGAGCTTCTCTCGACACCTCTCCCCCGATCGACAGGGTAGAGGAAGGGCGCCAAGCTGTCCGAACCGGCGCCCGTCCTCCGAAGCAAAGGCTCCCTTCCTCTCCCTCCGGAGGGGGGAGAGGTGGCGCCGCGAAGCGGCGACGGAGTGGGGGAACCACTTGGCAACCAGGCGCAATCATCATCTTGTCCCGCGCGGATGATGGGTCCTACCCCACGATCATATCGATCTTGGCCGGCCGCCCCGCAACATAGACCTCGCGCACCGCGCGGTCGTCGCCCAATGTCTGCAGCAGGAACAGCTCCTCCGCCAGCGTCTCCACAGTCTCCATCCTCAGCCGCATCGCCGGCGTGGCGCGGGCGTCGAGCACGGTGATGTCCGCGTCGGTGCCTTTATCCAGCGTGCCGACCTTGTCCGCCACAGACAGCGCCTCGGCATTGCCACGCGTTATCTGCCAGAAGGACTGGAACGGGTTCAGCTTTTCGCCATTCAGCGCAATCACCTTGTAGCCCTCGTCCGTGGTGCGCAGCATCGAATAGTTGGTGCCGCCGCCGACATCGGTGGCGGCAGCGATCCTGAGCGGCTTGTCGCGGCGACGAAAGCGCTGGTAGTCGAACAGGCCGGAGCCGAGGAACAGGTTCGAGGTCGGGCAGAACACCGCCACCGAGCCTGAGTCCGACAGCGCATCGGCCTCTCGTTCCGAGAGATGGATGCAGTGGCCGAACAGGCTCTTTGGCCCCAGCAGGCCATACTGCTCGTAGACATCGGTGTAGTCGCGCGCCTGCGGATAGAGTTTTTGCGTGAAGGCGATTTCGGCGTGGTTTTCCGACAGATGCGTCTGCATGTGGAGGTCGGGGTTTTCGCGGCAGAGCGTGCCGGCCATCTCCAGCTGCTCGGGCGAGGAGGTGATGGCGAAGCGCGGCGTGATCGCATAAAGCTGGCGGCCCTTGCCGTGCCATTCCGCAATCAGCGCCTTCGTATCGTCATAGCCGGATTGCGGCGTGTCGAGCACGCCTGCCGGCGCATTGCGGTCCATCATCACCTTGCCGGCAATGTTGAGCATGCCGCGCGCATGCGATTCGGCAAAGAACGCTTCGGCAGACGCCTTGTGCACCGAGCAGTAGGCGGCGACCGTCGTCGTGCCGTGGCGCACCATCTCGTCCAGGAACAGCCGGGCGATGCGGCGGCCATGCTGGGCGTTGGCGAATTTGGTCTCTTCGGGAAAGGTGTAGGTGTTCAGCCAGTCGAGCAGTTCGGCGCCGTAGGAGGCAATGACCTGCATCTGCGGGAAATGCGCATGCGCATCGATGAAGCCGGGCAGCAGCAGATGCGGCCGATGATCGATCTTTTTCGCACCGTCGCCCGCTTGCTTTTCGACTTCCGTGTAGCTGCCCACGGCAACGATCCGGCCGTCGCGGATCAGCAGGCCGCCATCCTCCTCATAGCGCCAGGCGGCATGGTCGTCGATGGCTTCGGGCCAGCGCAAAAAACTTAGGGTGCGGCCGCGCAGAAGTGTGGAGGTCATCCCTATTTCCCTGCGCCTTCGAACCAGGCGACCAGCAGCGCCCGTTCCTTGTCGCTGATCTGGGTGACGTTGGCGGGCGGCATGGCGTGGCTGCGCCCGGCCTGCAAATAGATTTCACGCGCATGCTCGGCAATGCCGGCGTCGGTGTCGAGCATCACGCCCTTCGGCGCATGGTAGATGCCTTCATAGACCGGCTCGGCCGTATGGCACATCGAGCAGCGGCCAAGCACGGTGTCGCGCACCGCCGGGAAATGCGACGAGGCGATATAGACTTCGGCCGCGGCGGATGCCTTGGGCTCGCCGGTCAGTATTTTCGGCGCTGTCGACAGCCACATGATGATGACGAATAGCACCGCAGCCGCCATCCAGGTCCAGTGGGGGTTGCCGGCACGCTTATGCACGGTGTTGAAATAGTGCCGGATCAAGACGCCGATGATGAACACCAGCGAGGCGATGACCCAGTTGAACTCCGTCGCAAACGCCAGCGGATAGTGGTTCGACAGCATCAGGAACAGCACGGGCAGCGTCAGGTAGTTGTTGTGCAGCGAGCGCTGCTTGGCGATCTTGCCGTATTTCGGGTCGGGCTTTCGGCCGGCAATCAGGTCGGCGACGACGATCTTCTGGTTTGGAATAATCACCATGAAGACATTGGCCGACATGATAGTGGCGGTGATGGCGCCGAGATGCAGGAAAGCGGCGCGGCCGGTGAACAGATGCGTCAGACCCCAGGCGATGAACACCAGAACGCCATAGAGCACCAGCATCAGTCCGGTGTCACTTTTGCCGAGCGGCGACCGGCAGAGCAGATCGTAGACAACCCAGCCGACGCCGATCGTCGCCATCGACAGCAGGATGCCCACGGGAACCGACATGGACAGAACATTGGGGTCGATCAGGAACAGGTCGGCGCCGGCATAGTAGACCACGCACAGCATGGCGAAGCCGGACAGCCAGGTGGCGTAGGATTCCCACTTGAACCAGGTCAGGTGTTCCGGCATTTCGGCCGGCGCCACCAGATATTTCTGGACGTGGTAGAAGCCGCCGCCATGCACCTGCCATTCCTCGCCGAATGCGCCGACCGGCATGCCGGGGCGCTGGCGCAGGCCAAGGTCGAGCGCGACGAAATAGAAGGACGAGCCGATCCAGGCGATGCCGGTGACGACGTGCAGCCAGCGCACGGCGAAACTCAGCCAGTCCCAGAAAATCGCGAAATCCATCATGTGAAATCGTCCCTGCCGATCGGCTGACTTTACGGTGTGGGGCGCAAACGAAAAGAGGCGAGGTGTACGATGACTTTCAAAAAAAAATGGAAAATACTAGGCTGACCACGTACGCCGCCACATAAAGAGCCACGAATGGCCTATCTCGACAACATCGCCGTCTTCGTCCGCGTCGTCGAGCTTGGTAATCTCTCGGCGGCAGGCCGCGACATGCGCATTTCGCCGGCGGTCGCCTCCAACCGCATCAAGGAGCTGGAAAAACACCTCGGCGTGCGGCTGTTCAACCGCACGACACGGCAATTGATGCCGACGGAGCATGGCACGGTGTTCTACTCCGGCGCCAAGCAGGTGCTGGAGGCTATCACCGAGGCGGAAGCCGCGGTTTCGGCGCTTTCCGGCCAACCGCGCGGCACCATCAAGGTGACCGCACCGCTCGGCCTCGGACGGCGGCTGGTGGCGTCGGGCATTCCGGATTTCCACGACAAATACCCCGATATCGAGGTGCGGCTGAGGCTCTCCGACCACAATATCGACATCATGAAGGAAGGCATCGACGTCGCCTTCAAGCTCGGCATCATCGAGGATTCCAGCCTGCGGATGCGCGGCATCATGGAATGTGAACGCGTGCTGGTGGCGGCACCGAAATATCTCGAAGCGCGCGGCGAGCCGGTGGAGCCACAGGAGCTGATCGGCAAGAAGCACGACTGCCTGATGCTGCGCTATTCCGGGGCGCGCGAATATGTCTGGACGCTGCAGACGCCGTCCGGCCCGCAGAAATTCGAGGTGCACGGCCCCTACGACACCGACGATGGCGATGTGCTGACCGGCTGGGCGCTGTCGGGCCGCGGCATCATCAACAAGCCGCGCTTCGAGGTCGAACCCTTCATCCGCGACCGGCGGCTGCAGGTCATCCTGGCCAGCACGCCGCCAACGCCGGTGCAGTTCGCCGCCGTCTATCCGCACAAGAAGCTGCAGGATCCAAAGGTGCGGCTGTTGCTCGACTTCATGGCCGAGCGTTGCCAGCGGCTGATCAAGGATTTGCTGGCCGGCAAGTGAGGGGCTGTTGGCCCAGTCGCCAGGGTTGTCTTACAAGCAGGTGACCTTAGGTTCGCATACGCCGCCCTATGATCGATGGTCCCATGCCGACTGACCAGCAAGCCACAATGCATCTTGCCGTTTCGCTCAACATTACTTCCGGGCAGCCGCTCGGGTTTAGCGACCTGGCCGGCTTTGCCAAGCAAGCGGAAGCGGCGGGGCTGGACATGATTGTCCTCGATGATTCCGCGCCGAACAGCGCCGGGTCGAGTTCTTTCGAAGCGACGACCTTGCTGGCGGCGCTGGCGACGGTGACAAGTCGGATCGGCCTTGTCGCTGCAGCCTCGACGGTGGCTCACCAGCCGTACAATCTGGCGCGCCGTTTTGCTTCGCTCGACATCATCAGCCATGGCCGCGCCGGCTGGCACGCGACCATGGCGCAGGCGCCACGGGAAGCCGCCAATTTCAGCCGGCCGGATGGATTTTCCGACGATGTGTTCCGCCGCCGCACGCAGGAATACATCGGCATCGTTCAGCGCCTGTGGCAGGGCTGGGATGCCGACGCGCTGCTGTTCGACAAGATCGGCGGCCGCTTCCACGATCCCGAAAAAATGCACCTGCTCGACCACAAGGGCGAATTTTTCTCCGTGCGCGGGCCGCTGAACGTCGCGCGCTCGCCGCAGGATACGCCGGTGCTGGTGCTGTCCGGCCTGTCCGAGGCCGACCTGGATATGGCCGCCCGCACTGCCGATGTCGTCCTGCTGGACAGACCCACAAAGGACCCCAAGGCGCGCCATGACGATCTCAAGCGCCGCGTTGTGGCCTGCGGACGCGATCCGGGTGCGGTCAAGCTGCTGCTGAACGTTGGCGCAGATGTCGCTGCCAACGCGCTCGAAACATGGTTCAGCACGCAAAGCTGCGACGGGTTCAACATCGCAATACCGCCTGCGGCGATTGACGGTTTCATCGGCCGCGTGCTGCCGGAATTGCAGCGCCGCGGCCTCGTCCGCCCGGATTATCCCGGCACCACCTTGCGCTCTCATCTCAGACTTGCCGGAGGAGCGCAATGACCCGCCAGATGAAGCTTGGCGCCTTCCTGTGGGCGACGGGCCACCACATCGCCGCCTGGCGTCACCCCAAGGCGCATGTCACGGCAGGCATCGACATCGATCATTACATCCAGCTGGCGCGCACGGCGGAAGCGGCGAAGTTCGACATGGTGTTCTGCGAGGACGCCGCCGGTCTGCGCGAAGCCAATGTCGGCATCGCCAGCCAGACCTCACGCTCGATCGGCTTCGAGCCGATCAGCCTGCTGTCCGCGCTCGCCGTGCAGACCAGCCGCATCGGCCTCGTTTCGACGGCGTCGACCAGCTACAACGAGCCCTACGGCCTGGCGCGCACCTTTCTGTCGCTCGATCATCTGAGTGGTGGCCGGACTGGCTGGAACCTGGTGACGTCGGCCAGCCCCATCGAAGCCGCCAATTTCGGCGCGACGGGCCTGAAACCGCATGCCGACCGCTACGAGCGGGCGCGCGAATTCGCCGAGGTGGTATCAGGACTTTGGCAAGGCAGTGGCTTTCACGGTCACAACGGCCAGAGCTTTTCGGTGCGCGACCCGCTCGACCTGCCGCGCTCGCCGCAGGGCGCGCCGGTGATGGTGCAGGCCGGCGCCTCGGATGTCGGCCGCGACCTTGCCGCCCGCACCGCCGACGTCGTGTTCACGGCGGCGCAGACCCTCGAGGAAGCCAAGGGCTTTTACGACAACCTCAAGGGCCGTATGGCTGCCTATGGGCGGGCACCCGACGACATCAAGATCATGCCCGGCGTCTCCCCGGTGGTGGCAGACACCGAGGCCGAAGCGCGGGAGAAACAGGAGGAATTCCAGGCGCTGATCCCCGACGATGTCGGCGTGGCGCTACTGTCCAGCTATCTCAGCATCTCCGATCTCGGGAGCTATCCGATCGACGGACCGATGCCCGAGCTGCCGGAGACCGAGGGAATGAAAAGCCGCCAGGCGCTGGTCATCGAACAATCGCGCCGCGACGGCCTGTCGATCCGCCAGCTTGCGCGCCATTTCGCCGGCGCACGTGGCCATTGGCGTATCGTCGGCACGCCGGCGCAGATCGCTGACGAATTGCAGGCGCGGTTCGAGGGCGGCGGCGCGGACGGCTTCAACGTCATGCCGTCATACTTCCCCGGCGAGCTCGATGCCTTTGCCACGCTGGTGGTGCCGGAACTGCAGCGGCGCGGACTGTTCCGTCGGGAATACGAAGGCAGCACCTTGCGAGATCATCTCGGCCTGAAGCGGCCTGCTTAGCCGCGCCGAAGCTTAGCCGGCCATCATCTTATGCTGGACTTGATGGTCGGCATTCGGCGCGGTGTTGTGAACGACCAGTGCCGTCATGATCTCGGCTGCCGCGAGCGCCGCGATCACCGGCGGGCGCTTGTCCCTGACGGCGTCGCCGCCGATCGGGGAGACGAGGCGGGCCAACTCAGCCTCCGTGCCATCCGCCGATTTCAGGAACCAGTTCCTGAACGTCGCTCTCTTGGTTTTCGAGCCGATCATGCCGACATAGGCCGCGTCGTCGCGCTTCAGCGCCTCGGCGACGATGAGGAAATCCAGCGCATGGTCGTGGGTGAGGATGGCGAAGGCGGTGCCGGCGGGGGCGTTTCGCACCTCGGCCTCGGGCATCGGCGTCAGCAGCGTCTCGACGGTTTCCGACATGCCTTCCAGCGCTTCGGCCCGCGTCTCGATGACGACACCACGCACGGGAAGAAGTGCAACGGTCGAGGCCAGCGCCTGGCCGACATGGCCGCCGCCGAAGATATAGACATGCGGCAGGTGGGCTTCCTCGGCTTCTGCGGCCGCGATCAGCTCGGCAGCAAGCGCGGCATCGACGATACGGATCAAGACTTCGACGCGCCCGCCGCAGCACTGGCCGATCTCGGGACCTAGCGGCACGTCAAGCGTGGCGCGGACTTCATCGACCGCGATGCGGGCTTCTTTACCCTCCCCCTTGTGGGGAGGGTCGGTGAGCGGACGCCGCGTGGCGGCGTCCGCGAAACGGGGTGGCTTGGCACGATCGTCCGCCCCCCCCCCCCCCCCCCCCCGGGCGGGCGCGCCCGCCCCGACCCTCCCCACAAGGGGGAGGGTGAAGACCCCACCATCTGCCTCGCCTTGTCGATCGCCATGTACTCGAGCTGACCGCCGCCGATCGTGCCAAAAATCGCCGCCTGCGATACGAGCATGAAGGCGCCCTTCTCGCGCGGAGTCGAGCCTTTGGTGCCGGCCACTTCGACCAGAGCAAGCCGGCCGGCGCTGGCGAGAAAAGCTCTGAGGCTTTGCACTTTCGACTTCATATTTCGCATTCCCGTACGGGAAATATAGGGTTTTTCAGTCTGAATTGCACGTTTTGCCAGAATCCAGGTCAGAGTCAGGCGCTATTCTTGGCTTCACCCTTCAGCCGTTCGATCGCCATCAGCACCCGTTCTGGTGTTGCAGGAGCGTCGAGACGCGGACAGACCTTATGATCGGCCACACTTGCCACCGCGTCCGACAGCGCATGCAGCACAGACATGCCGAGCGGGAAGGGCGGTTCGCCGACCGCCTTGGAACGGTGCACCGTCGGCTCGTTGGCCTCCGGCCAGTCGGCCAGCGTGACGTTGAATATCTTCGGCCGGTCGGACGCGAGCGGGATCTTATAGGTCGACGGCGCATGCGTGCGCAGCCGGCCCTTGTCGTCCCACCACAGCTCCTCCGTCGTCAGCCAGCCCATGCCCTGGATGAAGCCGCCCTCGATCTGGCCGAGATCGATGGCGCGGTTCAGCGAGCGGCCGGTTTCATGCAATATGTCGGTGCGCTCGACGACATATTCGCCGGTCAGCGTGTCGACCGAGACTTCCGAGCACGAGGCGCCATAGGCGAAATAATAGAACGGACGGCCCTCGCCCTTGTCACGGTTCCAGTGGATTTTCGGCGTCTTGTAAAAACCCGCCGCCGACAGTTGGATGCGGGCCATATAGGCCTGCTTGACAAGGTCGGTGAAGGCGATCTCCTGGTTGCCGATGCGCACCCGGTTGGGCAGGAAAAGCACCTGCTCGCGCGGCACCTGGTATTTTTCGGCGGCGAAGTCGGTCAGCCGTTCCTTGATCTGGCGGGCGCCGTTCTGCGCCGCCATGCCGTTGAGGTCGGTGCCGGACGACGCCGCGGTGGCCGAAGTGTTGGGCACCTTGCCGGTGGTCGTCGCGGTGATCTTGACCTGGTCGAGGTCGATCTGGAACTCTTCCGCCACCACCTGCGCCACCTTGACGTAGAGGCCTTGCCCCATCTCGGTGCCGCCGTGATTCAGATGCACCGAACCGTCGGTGTAGACATGCACCAGCGCGCCGGCCTGGTTGTAGTGGGTGGCTGTGAAAGAGATGCCGAATTTGACCGGCGTCAGCGCCAGGCCGCGCTTGATGAAGCGGCTGTTGGCGTTGAAGGCCTGGATGATGCGGCGGCGCCCCGCATAGTCGGCGCTCGCCTCCAGCTCGGCGACGATGCGGTGGATGATGTTGTCCTCGACCGTCTGGTGATAAGGGGTGACGTTGCGGCCCCCGTCTTTATCACCACTGGTGCCATAAAAATTCTGCTTGCGGATTTCGAGCGGGTCCTTGCCGACGGCAAAGGCAACCTCGTCGATGACGCGTTCGGCGCCGACCATGCCCTGCGGGCCGCCGAAGCCGCGAAACGCCGTGTTCGACACGGTGTTGGTGTAAAGCGGCGCCGATTGCGCATGCACCGCCGGCCAGAAATAGGTGTTGTCGCAATGGAACAGCGCGCGGTCGGTGACCGGGCCGGACAGGTCCGAGGAAAAGCCGCAACGCGCCGCGAACATGAAGTCGACGCCAAGAATGTTGCCGGCGTCGTCGAAACCTACTTCGTAGTCGACGAGGAAGTCATGGCGCTTGCCGGTGGCAATCATGTCGTCGTCACGGTCGGGCCGGATCTTGACCGCGCGATGGTGTTTCTTGGCGGCGATCGCAGCCAATGCCGCAAACTGGTTGCCTTGCGTCTCCTTCCCGCCGAAGCCGCCACCCATGCGGCGGATTTCCACTGTGATGGCGTTGCTCGGCACGCCCAGCGCATGGCTGACCATATGCTGGACTTCGCTCGGATGCTGGGTCGAGGAATAGATGGTGACGTCCTGGTCCTCGCCAGGAATGGCCACTGCGATATGGCCTTCGAGATAGAAATGCTCTTGGCCGCCGATGCGCATCTTGCCCTTCAGCCGGCGGGGCGCCGCCTTGATCGCGGCAGCGGCATCGCCACGCTTCAGCGTGAGCGGCGGCGTGACCAGCTTGTCCTTGCGGGGGTCGAGATCGCCAATGTCGGTGACGAAAGGCAATGGACTGTATTCGACCTTGGCCAGCCGGGTGGCGCGGCGCGCCTGTTCGCGCGTCTTGGCAATAACGCAGAAGATCGGCTGACCATAAAACTGCACCTTGTCGTCGGCCAGCACCGGCTCGTCGTGTCGACCGGTCGGCGAAATGTCATTTTCGCCCGGAACGTCCTTGGCCGTCAGCACATCGACGACGCCCGGCGCCGCGCGCACCGCCGACAGATCCATTTTGCTGATCGTCGCATGCGTCGCCGTGGACAGGCCGAGGCAGCCATGCAGCATGCCCGCCGGTTCCGGCATATCGTCGATATAGACCGCGCTGCCGCTGACATGCTTGTGCGCGGAATCGTGGCGCTGGTCGGCGGCGACGCCACCGGAAATCTTCTGCGCCTTGAGATCTGGAGAGGCGTGCTTGTTCATCAGGCCGCCTCGTTGCGTGACACCTGGAACGGCGCCTTGCTGCCGCTGGTTTCGGCAAAAAAGCGCAGCAGCAGGTTCCTGGCCGCCAGCGCCCGGTACTCGGCCGATGCCCGCATATCGGTCAGCGGGGTGAAATCGCCGGCATATTCAGCCATGGCCGCTTCCACCGTTGTCTCCGTCCACGGCTTGCCGAGCAGCGCTTTTTCGACACCGAAAGCCCGCTTCGGGGTGGCCGCCATGCCGCCATAGGCGATGCATATATCGGCCACGGTTCCGTCCTTGGCCAAGTCGAGGAAAAAGGCGCCAAGGGCTGCGGTGATGTCCTCGTCGCGGCGCTTGGTGATCTTGTAGACGGCAAACTTCGTGCCCTTGGCCGGCACGGGAACGTGCACGGCCTCGACGAATTCGCCTGGCTGCCGGTCCTGCTTGCCATAGGCGATGAAGAAATCCTCGAGCGCGATGGTGCGCCGCTTCTTGCCGCGGCGCAGCGTCAGTTGCGCACCAAGCGCGATCAGGGGCGGCGGCGTGTCGCCGATCGGCGAGCCATTGGCGATGTTGCCGCCGATGGTGCCCATGTTTCGTACCTGTTCGCCGCCGATGCGGTCGAACAATGGCCCGAGCGCGGGGATGCGCTTGGCCAGTGTCGCGAAGGCGTCGGTGTAGGTAACGCCGGCGCCGATGGTGATGACGTCATTGTCTTCGGAGATCGCGCACAGCCCCTCGAGATTGCCGATGAAGACTACCGGTGAGATGTCGCGCATGTGCTTGGTGACCCACAGGCCGACGTCGGTCGAGCCGGCGACAACAGTGGCGTCGGGTTCCTTATCCAGTACAGCGGCGAAATCATCGGCGTTGGCCGGGACGATCAACCTCAGCTTGCCGGCGCCGATTTCGACGCGGGCACCCTCATGCATAGCCTCGAGCCTGGCGGTGATCGCCTTGCGCTCGGCCGCCAGCGGATCCTTCGCCGCCTTGCCGTAGCTGGAGATGGCACGCGCGGCGCGCATGATTGCCTCATAGCCGGTGCAGCGGCAAAGATTGCCTTGCAAGGCCTTCTCGATCGCCGCATTCGACGGGTCCGGCGACTTCATCCACAAGCCGTAGAGCGACATGACGAAGCCCGGCGTGCAGAAGCCGCATTGCGAAGCGTGGAAATCGACCATCGCCTGCTGCACCGGATGCAATTGGCCAGGCGCGCCGCGCAGATGCTCGACGGTGACGACATGGGTGCCGTCGAGCGAACCGAGGAAACGGATGCAGGCGTTGACGCTTTCATAAACCAGCTTGCCGGCGGACAATTTTCCGACCAGGACCGTGCAGGCGCCGCAATCGCCCTCGGCGCAGCCTTCCTTGGTGCCGCGCAGCGAGCGGTCGAGCCGCAGCCAGTCGAGCAAGGTCGCGTCGGGCGCCACCGACGACAGCGCGACATCCCTGCCATTGAGGATGAAGCGGATCTCGTTGCGTATGGTGATCTTGGCCATGCGTCAGCTCCCCCTGTAGGTCGAGTAGCCATAAGGAGAGATAAGCAACGGCACGTGATAATGCACGGATTCCGCCATGCCGAAGCGGATCGGCACACTGTCGAGGAAGGCCGGTTCCGGCAGTTTGGTGCCCTGGCCGCGTAGATAGTCACCGGCGGCGAACACCAGTTCGTATTCTCCAAGGCGGAATTCCGCTCCTGCCAGCAGCGGCGCATCGCAGCGGCCGTCGGCATTTGTGACGACGGTCTTCAAATGTATCCGCGCGTCGCTCTCAAGATGATAAAGCGCGATCGACAGGCCCGCCGCCGGCTTGCCGGTCGCGGTGTCGAGCACATGCGTCGTCAGACGTCCGCCATCGGCTTTCGACGTTTCTGCCACTGGCGCCTCCCATTTCCGATACAGCCGAACAAAGCAGTGAATTGTGCGCCAATTAAAGGCGATGCATAAGTCCCGGTCGAGCGGAGTGGCACAAAAACACTTTCAAAAATTTCGGGGGAATGCGCGAGCAACCCTTTCGACTATCCTGATCATAACTTCCGGCAGCGTCCGGCGGGGAGGGGCAATGCGTTACTCTAGAGACATGCGCGGCTACGGAGCCAATCCGCCGGATCCGAAATGGCCGGGCGGTGCGCATGTGGCCGTCCAATTCGTCGTCAACTACGAGGAAGGCGGCGAGAACTGCGTGCTGCACGGCGACAAGGCCTCGGAAGCCTTTCTGTCGGAAATCGTCGGCGCCGCGCCCTGGGTCGGCCAGCGCCACTGGAACATGGAATCGATCTACGAATATGGCGCGCGGGCAGGCTTCTGGCGGCTGCTGCGCCTGTTCAGCGAGGCGCAAGTGCCGGTGACCTGCTACGGGGTCGCCTCAGCATTAGCCCGGTCGCCCGACCAGGTGGCGGCGATGCAGGAGGCCGGCTGGGAAATGGCCTCGCACGGGCTGAAATGGATCGACTACCGCGACCACAGCGCCGAGGACGAGCGCCGCGACCTCGAAGCGGCGATCAAGCTGCACTACGAGGTGACGGGCCAACGGCCGACCGGCTGGTACACCGGCCGCACCTCGGTCAATACGGTGCGGTTGGTGGCCGAAGAGGGCGGCTTCGACTATGTGTCGGACACTTATGACGACGAACTGCCCTACTGGTTCGAGCACGGCGGCGGCGCGCAACTCGTCATCCCCTACACGCTCGATGCCAACGACATGCGTTTCGCCACGCCGCAGGGATTCAATTCCGGCGACCAGTTCTTCGCCTATTTGAAGGACAGTTTCGACACGCTCTATGCCGAGGGCAAAGCGGGCCGGCCGCGGATGATGAATATCGGCCTGCATTGCCGCCTCGTCGGACGTCCCGGGCGGGTGGCGGCGCTGAAGCGCTTCGTCGACTATGTCAGATCGCACGACAAGGTCTGGCTGGCACGGCGCATCGATATCGCCAGGCACTGGCAGGAGAACCACCCTTACCAGCCGGCGGCGCTCAAGCCGTCGAAGATGGCGTTCGAGACCTTCGTCGACACTTTCGGGGGCGTGTTCGAACATTCGCCCTGGATCGCCGAACGTGCCTATGAGCTGGAGCTTGGGCCGGCGCATGACAGCGCCGGCGGCCTGCACAATGCGCTCTGCCGCGTCTTCCGCGCCGCCAGCGAAACCGAGCGGATCGGCGTCCTCAACGCGCATCCCGATCTCGCCGGAAAACTGGCCAAGGCGCGGCGGCTGACGGCGGAATCGACCCGCGAGCAGGCCTCCGCCGGACTCGACGCGCTGACCGACAAGGAGCGCGAGCTGTTTTCCAAGCTCAACGCCGCTTACGTCACCACCTTCGGCTTCCCCTTCATCATCGCGGTGCGGGGCAAGACCAAGGAGGAGATCCTCGCCGAGTTCGAGGCGCGCATCGGCAACAGCCGCGGCATCGAACTCGATACCGCCTGCAAACAGGTCGAGCGCATCGCGCTGCTCCGCCTGAAAGACATGCTCCCGCTCTAATGAAATGACCGAGGGGTCAGGACCTATGGATATGATCAAGACTGACCAGAAAACCTACTATGCGCCGCGTGGCGGCCATCCTGGCCAAAATGAGCTTTTGACCGGCCGCGCCGTCTTCACCGAAGCGTATGCCGTCATCCCCAAGGGGGTGATGCAGGACATCGTCACCAGCCCACTGCCGTTCTGGGACGAGACCAGGGCCTGGATCATCGCGAGGCCGCTGTCGGGCTTTGCTGAGACATTTTCGCAGTACATCGTCGAGATCCTGCCTGGCGGCGGCAGCGACCGGCCCGAGCCGGACGCCGGCGCCGAGGGCGTGCTGTTCGTGGTTGAGGGCGAGTTGACCGTTTCGCTGGCCGGCAAGAAGCACGTGCTGCAAGCCGGCGGTTTTGCCTTCCTGCCGCCGGACAGCGGCTGGACGGTGCGCAACGAAGGTCGCGACGCCGTACGCTTCCACTGGATCAGGAAGGCCTATGAGCCCGTCGACGGCATCGACGCGCCGGAAGCCCTGTTCAGCAGTGACCAGCAAGTGGCGCCAACGCCGATGCCCGGCACCGAGGGCCGCTGGGCGACGACCCGTTTCGTCGATCCGGCCGACATTCGCCACGACATGCATGTCACCATCGTCACACTCGAGCCCGGCGCCGTCATCCCGTTTGCCGAGACGCATGTCATGGAGCACGGGCTCTATGTCTTGGAAGGCAAGGCGGTCTACCGCCTCAACCAGGACTGGGTCGAGGTCGAGGCCGGCGACTTCATGTGGCTGCGCGCCTTCTGCCCGCAGGCCTGCTACGCGGGCGGCCCAGGCAAATTCCGCTATCTCCTTTACAAGGACGTCAACCGGCACGCCAAGCTCGGCGGGGCGGGCTTTGGCGGTCGCGCGCGGTGACCCGCATCACAGCGCGGCCGCTGACCCGCGAAAGCTTTGCCGGCTTCGGCGATGTCATCGACATGGGCGGCGGCAATCACTACCCGATCAATGGCGGCAAGACCGAGCGCTACCACGGTCTCGCCACCGCTGAAGCCGCGGGACCGAATGCCCGCGTGGTGATCTCGATGGCGCGCGGGACGCCTTACGACCTGCCGCTGAAGCTGACCATGGTCGAGCGCCATCCCTTAGGCAGCCAGGCGTTCATCCCGCTGTCACCGCGGCCTTTCCTGGTCGTCGTCTGCCATGACGGCAAGGACGGTCCGGGCGAGCCGCACGCCTTCATCACCGCACCCGGGCAAGGCGTCAACTATCCGCGCAATCTCTGGCACGGCGTGCTGACGCCGCTCGGCGAAGCGCAGGATTTCGTCATCGTCGACCGCGGCGGTGACGGCTCCAACCTCGAAGAGTTCCATTTCTCGCACCCCTACGAAGTCCATCTCCCTAACGAGACCTGAGAAATGACCGACATATCGCTGATCGACCGCCTGCTCGATGTCATCGAGCACGACATCGTGCCGAAAACGGCAGAGGGCGTGGCCCATGGGAACAAGCTGTTCGGCGCCGCCATCCTGCGGAAGGGCGACCGCTCGCTGGTGCTGGCCGAAACCAACAACGAGATGGAAAATCCGCTCTGGCATGGCGAGGTGCACTGCCTGAAGCGTTTCTATGAAATGCCGAAAGCCGAGCGCGTCGACACCAAGGACGCCATCTTCATCGCCACGCATGAGCCCTGCTCGCTCTGCCTGTCGGCGATCACCTGGACCGGCTTCGACAATTTCTACTACCTCTTCAGCCACGAGGATTCACGCGACAGCTTTGCGATCCCGCACGATCTGAAAATCCTGAAAGAGGTCTTCACTCTTGATCCCGGCGGCTACAATGCCGAGAACGCTTATTGGAAGAGTTTTTCCATTCGCAGGCTGGTGCGGGCGCTGCCCGAGGCCGAGCGCGGCCGGCTTGAGGCAAGGATCGGCAATATTTCCGCCCGCTACGACGAACTGTCCGGCGCTTATCAGGCGCGCAAGTCCGAAAACGACATTCCGCTGAACTGACGCGGATTGCCTAGCCTACCTTCGCGTTTTTCAGCACCTCGTTGATCCTGGCCTGCCAGCCCTTGCCGGTCGCCTTGAATTTACTGATGACATCCTGATCCAGACGGATGGACACGACTTGCTTAGGCTTCTCCACGGCTGGCCGGCCACGAGCACGCCTTATGCTCTCGAAAAGTTCTGGAAACACTTCCGCGAAAGGCCTGGCTTGCGCCAACTGTTCGTCTGTCGTCTCCGCATCGTCGGGATCATCAACAATTTGTCTTTGAATTTCCACTTCCTCCGCATCGGTAAGCGGTCGAACACGCGATTTAGGATTGTTCATATACTGACCTTTCCTTTCGGCTGGCACGGCGCATCGAGATCACCGAAATCGCCTCCGAACCAAGCGGCTTGAAAATCACGGCCAGGATGATCTCTCCGAATTCGCCAATCGCCTTGAACCGGTCGGCCTTGGCTGGAAGGACGGTTGAAGTCGCAAAAAACTCAATATCGAGTTCGGCAAAATCGAGACCCCGGCTGTCCAGGTTCGTCACGCGATTTGGCTCATCCCAAACGATTTTCAGGCGAAACCATCCTCATTACGTTGGGTTCAGTTAATAAATGTAATACATTAATTATAATCCTGCAACATCAGGCAAAACAATCGGGCTACATATCGTGGCGTCGTCGCGGCGACACCGGCCGTCGCCCGTTTGACTTCATGACATGCCCGCTTCATGCGTCACTGACATCCTGGAGCATCGCATGAAAACCATCACCGAATTTCCCCGCAAGGTCGTCGAATTCCCCGATATGGGCATCGTCATGCCGGATGGTTGCCGGCTGTCGGCGCGGGTGTGGATGCCGGACGATGCGAGCGAGGATCCGGTACCGGCAATCCTTGAGCACCTGCCCTATCGAAAGCGCGACGGCACCATCTTTCGCGATCAACTGACGCATCCCTATTTTGCCGGCCACGGCTACGCCTCGATCCGCGTCGACATGCGCGGCAATGGCGATTCCGAAGGTCTGATGGACGACGAATACTCCGAGCAGGAATTGCAGGACGCCTGCGATGTGATTGCCTGGGCGGCCAGCCAGCCCTGGTGCAATGGCAGCGTCGGCATGATGGGCATTTCCTGGGGCGGCTTCAACTGCCTGCAGGTGGCGGCCAAGCAGCCGCCAGCGCTGAAGGCGGTGATCAGCCTGTGCTCGACCGTCGACCGCTACGCCGACGACATCCACTACAAGGGCGGCTGCCTTTTGACGGAAAATTTCGGCTGGGCCTCGACCATGTTGTCCTATTCGTCGCGACCGCCGGATCCGCTGATTGCTGGCGACAATCGCTGGCGCGACCTCTGGCTGACGCGGCTGGAGAACCAGTCTTTCCTTCTGCCGCTCTGGCTCAGCCATCAGCATCGCGACGCCTATTGGAAACGCGGTTCGATCTGCGAGGATTTCTCCGCGGTCAAAGCCGCCGTACTGTCGATCGGCGGCTGGCATGACGGCTACCGCAACACGATTTCGCATCTGGTCACCAACATCCAGGCGCCGGTGAAGGGCATTGTCGGGCCATGGATCCACAAATACCCGCATTATGCCGAACCCAAACCCGCCATCGGCTTCCTGCAGGAGGCGTTGCGCTGGTGGGACAGCTGGTTGAAGGGCGTCGACACCGGCGTCGAGGCCGACCCGGACTACCGCGCCTATGTCATGGACAGTGTGCGGCCGGCGCGCTGGCACCCGGAGCGGCCGGGCCGTTGGGTGGCCGAACAGAAATGGCCGTCGCCCAACATCAAGACGCGCAAGATCGAAATCATTGCTGACGGCGCCAGGCCGGCGATCATTGCGACCCCGCAAAGCTGCGGGCTCGCCGGCGGCGAGTATTTTCCGTTCACCTTCGGCCCGGAGCTGCCGGGCGATCAGCGTCCGGACGATGCACTATCGGTCTGCTTTGATCAGCCTGTGCTCGCCGAAGCCATCGACATTGTCGGTGCGCCGGAGCTTCTGGTCCGGATATCGTCCGATCGCCCGCAGGCGAACATCGCGGTTCGACTGTGCGACGTGCACCCCGACGGCGCCTCGGAACTGATCTCCTACGGCGTGCTCAACCTGACGCATCGCGCTTCGCACGAACAGCCGCAAGCGCTGGTGCCGGGCGAAACGGTTTCGGCGCGCGTTATTCTCGACCAGTGCGCCTACCGCGTGCCGGCCGGACACCGCCTGCGCATCGCTGTTTCCAACGCTTACTGGCCGATGATCTGGCCGTCGCCGGAGCCGGTGCGGCTCGACCTTTCAGCGGCGACGCTGAGGCTGCCGCTGCGCCCGCTCGCAAAAAGCGACGAGACTTCATTCCAGTCTCCCGAAGGCGCAACACCCTGGGCAACCGCGACAGTCCGTGCAGCGAATTCCGAGCGTCACGTGGATCGCGATGAGAAGACCGGCATCGTCACGCTGTCGATCACGGATGATTTCGGAGAAGTGCGCGATCTCGCGCATGGACTGGCCAATGGCAGCATTGCCCGCGAGAGCTGGACGATCCACCCCGACGACCCGCTGTCTGCCTCGGGCCGCACGCACTGGACGCAGACCTTGTCGCGAAACGGATGGTCGGTGCGCACCGAGACGTCGGCTGAAATGCGCTGCGATGCGCAAAACTTCATCGTCAGCGCCAGAATCGAAGCCTATGAGGGCGAAACGCTGATTTTCGAACGCGATTTCGAAGAGACGATCCCGCGCGACCTGCTCTGAGCGTCCACCCGAATGGTCCAGTTGCGACGCACGATTTACGCCACGGCATGTCGCATTCCGTCTTGCTTACCGCTTTGCCTTCCGGTCAATATCCCTTTGGTAACAACAAGCAAAAAACGACCATAAGGTCGAACCAACAGAGTGAGGAACTCAAATGTCCAACGAACTCGAATATCTGAGCCGGCGCGTTGCGTCCGGCAAGCTGAGCCGTCGTGATTTCCTCGGCCGCGCCGCAGCACTCGGCGTCACAGCGCCCTTCGCCAATATGCTGCTTTCCAGTGCGGCTCGCGCGGAAGGCCCGGTCAAGGGCGGCACGCTGAAGGCCGGCCTCGTAGGCGGCGAATCCACGAACAGCCTGGACCCGGCTTTGTTCATGACGCAAGTGCCGTTCGCCTTTGGCAAGATGTGGGGCGAGCTGATCGTCGAGCTGTCCCCGGAAGGCAAACTCGAGAACCGCATCGCCGAAGAGATCGGCTCGTCGGACGACGCCAAGGTGTGGACGCTGAAAATCCGCGACGGCGTCGAATTCCACAACGGCAAGACGGTGACCGCTGAGGATGTGGCGGCAACCCTCGAGCGCCATTCCGATGAAAAATCGAAGTCCGGCGCGCTGGGCTACATGAAAGGCATCGACAGCATCAAGGCCAGTGGCAAGGAAGTCGTCCTGACGCTGAAGGAGGCCAACGCCGACCTTCCCTATCTCCTCAGCGACTACCACCTCATCGTCCAGCCCAACGGCGGCAAGGACAAGGCGGATGCCGGCATCTCGGCAGGACCCTACAAGGTCACCACCAACGAGCCCGGCGTGCGCCATGGCGGCGAGCGCTTCGCCAATTACTGGCAGGCCGACAAGATGGGCCATGCCGACCAGATCGAGATCATCGTCATCAACGACGCGACCGCGCGCACGGCGGCCCTGCAGGGCGGCCAGGTCAACATGATCAACCGCGTCGAGCCGAAGATCGTCGACCTCATCAAGCGCGTACCGGGCGTCACCATCCGCAACCATGCCGGCCCCGGCCACTACGTCTTCATCATGCATTGCAACACCGCGCCCTTCGACAACAGCGACCTGCGCATGGCGCTGAAGCTCGCGATCGACCGCGAAGAGATGCTGAACAAGGTGCTGCGCGGCTACGGCTCGCTCGGCAACGACTTCCCGATCAATTCGTCCTATCCGCTGTTTTCCGAGATCGAGCAGCGCAAATATGATCCCGACAAGGCCAAGTTCCACTACAAGAAGTCGGGCCATGACGGCACCGTGCTGCTGCGCACCTCCGACGTCGCCTTCCCGGGCGCGGTCGACGCCTCGCAGCTCTTCCAGCAGAGCGCGGCCAAGGCCGGCATCAAGATCGAGCTCAAGCGCGAGCCCGGCGACGGCTACTGGAACGAGGTCTGGAACAAGCAGCCCTTCTGCGCCTCCTATTGGGGCGGCCGCTCGACCCAGGACCAGATGTACTCGACCGCCTATCTGTCGACCGCCGACTGGAACGACACCCGTTTCAAGCGTCCGGACTTCGACAAGCTGGTGCTGGCCGCACGCGCCGAACTCGACGAGACCAAGCGCAAGCAGATGTACCACGACATGGCCGTGCTGGTGCGCGACGAGGGCGGCCTGATCCTGCCGATGTTCAATCAGTTCATCGATGCGACAGGCGCCAAGGTCGGCGGCTGGGTAGACGATCCGCATCAGGAGCTGATGAACGGCTACGCGCTGGCGAAGTGCTGGCTCGAAGCCTGAGCCCGGCTTTGCGGATATGTCCTCACCCGTCGTGAAACTTGTGGCCCAGCGCGTTGCGCTGGGCATCGTCCTCTTGCTGGCCGTTTCGGTCCTGATCTTCGCCGGCACCCAGATCCTGCCCGGCGACGTCGCGCAAGCCATTCTCGGACAGTCGGCGACGCCGGAATCGCTCGCCAATCTGCGCGAGCAGCTCGGCCTGAATCAGCCGGCTTACATCAGGTATTTCCATTGGCTAGGCGGTGTGCTCACCGGCGATCTTGGCACGGCGATGTCGAGCGGCCAGGATATTGCCACGTCGATCAAGGGGCGGCTGTGGAACACGCTGTTCCTCGCCTTCTGGGCTGCGATCGTGGCCGTGCCGCTGGCCATCATCCTCGGCCTGATCGCCGTGCGTTACCGCAATGGCTGGGTCGACAAGCTGATCTCCGGCCTGGCGCTCGCCTCGACATCTTTCCCGGAATTCTTCATCGGCTATGTGCTCGTCTATTTCTTTGCCGTGAAGTATCAATGGTTCCCGGCCATTTCCACGGTCTATGACGGCATGCCGTTCGGTGAGCGCATGCAGGCGATCGCGTTGCCAGCCACCGCGCTGACGCTGGTTGTGCTGGCGCATATGATGCGTATGACCCGCGCGGCCATCCTCAACGTCATGCAGTCGGCCTATGTCGAGACGGCAGAACTGAAAGGCCTGTCGGCCTTCAACGTCATCCGCAAGCATGCTTTCCCCAATGCCATAGCGCCGATCATCAACGTCGTCATGCTCAACCTCGCCTACCTCATCGTCGGCGTCGTCGTGGTCGAGGTGATCTTCGTCTATCCCGGCATGGGACAATATCTGGTCGACCACGTCACCAAGCGCGACGTGCCGGTGGTGCAGGCGGTCGGCCTGGTCTTCGCCGCCGTTTATATCAGCCTGAACATCATTGCGGACATCGGGGCGATCGTCGCCAATCCGCGCCTCAGACATCCGAAATAGGCGGCGGGCATGCTCGACATCAAACGCATCCCCATCCCCGCGCTGATCGGCATCGTGCTGACGGCTATGTTCGTGTTGGCGGCAGTTTTCGCACCGTTGATCGCACCGTACGGCAATGCCGAAATCGTCGGCGATGTCTGGGAACCGATGACGGCGGCACATTTGCTGGGCACCGACAATCTCGGTCGCGATCTTCTGTCGCGCATGATCTACGGCGCTCGCATCACGCTGTTCATCGCGGTGCTGGCCACCGCGCTGTCATTCTCGCTCGGCGCCATCCTCGGCTTTTCGGCGGCGGTGTTCGGCGGCTGGTTCGACACGCTTCTGTCGCGCCTTGTCGATCTGCTGATGTCGATCCCGACCCTTATCATGGCGCTCGTCGTGCTTTCGGTGCTGCCGACCAATCTGGTGACGCTGATCCTGGTGATGGGCGTCCTCGACTCGACCCGCGTCTACCGGCTGTCGCGCGCGGTGGCCGTCGACATCAACGTCATGGACTATGTCGAGGCCGCCAAGCTGCGGGGCGAAGGCAGCGGCTGGATCATCTTCCGCGAGATCCTGCCCAACGCGCTTTCGCCGCTGGTCTCGGAACTTGGCCTGCGCTTCATCTACGCGGTGCTGTTCTTGTCGACGCTCTCCTTTCTCGGGCTTGGCGTGCAACCGCCGGATGCCGACTGGGGCGGCATGGTCAAGGAGAACAAGGACGGCATCGTCTTCGGTATCGGGGCGGCACTCATTCCCGCCGCGGCGATCGCAGCACTGGCGATTTCGGTCAATCTGGTCGCCGACTGGGTGCTCAACCGCACGACAAGCCTGAAGGGAGGACGCGGGTGATGGCTGACACAAAAGCAAAGCCCGGCCTGCTGCTCGATATCCGCAATCTGCGCATCGAAGCGACAGTGTTTCCGCCCGGCGAGGCGCCGAAGAACATCGTTTTGGTCCACGATGTCTCGCTGACGCTGGAAAAGGGCAAGGTGCTCGGCCTGATCGGCGAGTCCGGCGCCGGCAAGTCGACCATCGGCCTGTCGTCGATGGGCTATGGCCGTGGCGGCGTGCGCATCACCGGCGGAGAGGTGCTGCTCAACGGCCGCGATATCCTCAAGGGCGGCAAGGAAGGTTTCCGCAAATTGCGCGGCCGCGAGGTCTGCTATGTCGCGCAGTCGGCGGCCGCGGCCTTCAATCCGGCGCACAAGCTGATGGACCAGGTGGTGGAAGCAACGCTGCTGCACGGCACGGCGACACGCGCCGAGGCCGAGAAACGTGCCGTGGCGTTGTTCAAGAAGCTCAGCCTGCCAAACCCCGAAATCATCGGCGAACGGTTCCCGCACCAGGTCTCCGGCGGCCAGTTGCAGCGCGTGATGACGGCTATGGCGCTGTGTTCGGAACCTGACCTGATCGTCTTCGACGAGCCGACCACGGCACTCGACGTGACGACGCAGATCGACGTGCTGGCGGCGATCAAGGACGCCATCCGCGACACCCATGTCGCGGCGCTCTACATTACCCACGATCTTGCCGTCGTCGCCCAGGTCTCGGACGAGATCATGGTGCTGCGCCATGGCAGGCTGGTCGAATGGGGCGGCACTCGCCAGATCATCAAGGAGCCGCGCCAGGAATACACCAATGCGCTGGTCTCGGTGCATGAGATCGAGCATGCCGAGCAGAAGCCCGGCGCCGCGCCGTTCCTGTCGGTCAAGAACGTCACCGCCGCTTACGGCGGCAGCCACGTCAAGGTGCTGAAGAACGTCTCGGTCGACATCTATCCGGGACAGACGCTGGCCGTCGTCGGTGAATCCGGCTCCGGCAAGTCGACGCTGGCGCGCGCCATCACCGGGCTGTTGCCGCCGGAAGAAGGCACCGTCACCTTCGACGGCAGGCCGCTCGCCAACAGGCTTGCCGACCGGCCGAAGGAGGATCTGCGGCAATTGCAGATGATCTACCAGATGGCCGACGTGGCGATGAACCCGCGCCAGACCGTCGGCACCATCATCGGCCGGCCGCTGGAATTCTACTTCGGCATACGCGGCCGCGAGCGCGACAAGCGCGTCGCCGAACTGCTCGACGAGATCGAGATGGGCAAGGGCTTTCTCGATCGTTATCCGGCCGAACTCTCCGGAGGCCAGAAACAGCGCGTCTGTATCGCCCGCTCGCTCGCCGCCAAGCCCAAGCTGATCATCTGCGACGAGGTGACATCGGCGCTCGACCCGCTGGTGGCCAACGGCATTCTCAAGCTGCTGCTCAACCTGCAGCAGCACGAGAAGGTCGCCTACCTCTTCATCACCCACGATCTGGCGACGGTGAAGTCGATCGCCGATTCGATCGCGGTGATGTATCGCGGCGAGGTGGTGCGCTATGGCGCCAAGAGCAAGGTGCTGACGCCGCCCTTCGACGCCTATACCGACCTGCTGCTGTCGTCCGTTCCCGAGATGGAGATCGGCTGGCTGGAAAAGGCGATCAAGGGACGGCGCATGGCGAGCGCGGGGAACTAGTAGGGAATTCGCGGCCTTTGTCGCGAAAACTTCCTTCAACGGCAAAAGCTTTCCGGAGCCGCCCATGGCGCTCAAGACCAAACTGCTGCTCATCATTCTCGACGGCGTGCCCTACCGGAACTGGCGCCGGCTGATGGGCAATCTCGAGGGCTGGGTGCAGTCGGGCGAGGCGCAGGTGTGGAAGATGCGCTCGGTGCTGCCGTCGACCTCGGCCTGCTGCTATGCCTCGATCCACACCGGGGTTTCGCCGCAGGAGCACGGCATCCTGTCCAACGAGAACCGTTTTCTCGTCAACAAGCCGGATATTTTCTCCGAGGTCAGCAAGGCCGGCGGCAAGACCGGCGCAGTGACGCATTCCTACTGGTCGGAATTCTTTCGTTCCTATCCGTTCGATCTGGTCGAGGACATGGAGTATGACGAGCCCAACGGACCGATCGCGCATGGCCGCTTCCACACCATGACCGGCTACAATGCCCGCAACCAGATGACGCCAAGCGATGTCGATTTGTTTGCGACGCTGACCATGCTGACCCGACGCCATGCCATCGACTACGGTATCCTGCACACCTGCACTCTGGATTCGATGGGCCATCGCTTCGGCCATGACTGCCACGAAATGGACCATGCCTGCTATGCGATGGACGGCATGCTGGCAGCCTTCCTGCCGGGCTGGCGGCAGGCCGGTTACGAGGTGATCGTAACCGCCGACCACGGCCAGACAGACCGCGGCCATCATGGCGGCCATGACGACGAAATGCAGGATTTCGCGCTGTATTATTTCGGAGCCGGCAAAGGGCCGGATCCGGACACGCTGCTTGATCAACTGCAACTGGCGCCGACGGTGCTGAAGCGGCTGGGTGTGCCGGTGCCGGAGACCATGAAGGCTAAGCCTTTCTTGAACTGACGGAGGTCGTCGCTGAGCCAAACGTTCGCTACCCCCCTCCCAGTCAATATACGGGGAGAGGGGTAAGGGTGAGGGGCAGCGCTAACATCAAACATAAATACCCCAACGCCGGCGCGGGCCTTCATGGTTGTGTGCGTCAAGTTCTGCAAAATGGGGCGGCCATGATGCTGGTCATGCGGCTTGGCGCAGAGCGAGCTTCTTGTGCTCGCGCAGGTCGTCCATATTGATGTATCGGTTGGCCTCCATCCAGTTTTCATTGGTCTCGACGGCCAAGGCCCTGACCAGGCGCAGGCAGCTTTCGGTGTTGGGGAAGATGCGCACGACATAGGTGCGCCGGCGGATTTCCTCGTTGAGCCGCTCCAGCATGTTGGTGGATTTGAGATGCTTGTGGTGCTGTCT